>JAEWPX010000020.1 GCA_023399375.1 Pseudomonadota bacterium
GCCGTGGCCCGGGACGCGTTCGCCGAAAAAGGCGTCGCCGTCTCCCCCGCCCCGGCCCCCGCCCCGGACGCGACCGCCCGCCGACCGTCTTTCCACCCGCTTGCCAACCTCCCCGTCCAGGGGGTCCGGGGGGGATGCTCCCCCCCGGCCGCCGGAGGCATCTTCTCCTTCCCCTCTCGCTCCTCTCCTCCTAACCATCCACCTCCGCAAACGCTTCGCGCAGCGCCGTCAGTCCGTTGAGCGCCGCCGGGAAGCCGGCGTAGACGGCCATTTGGATGACGACTTCTGTGAGTTGTTCGCGCGTCATGCCGACGGCGAGCGCGGCCTTGGCGTGGACTTTGAGTTGCGGGGCCATGGTGCCGCGCGCGGTTGCGGCGGCGACCATGGCGATTTCCTTTTGTACCGGGGTGAGGAGGGTGCGCGAGATGACGTCGCCGTAGGAGAAATCGAGGATGAAGGCGGCCATGTCGGGCGCGATATCGTTCAGGGAGTCGAGGACGTGTTGCCCGGCGTTCTGGCTGGTTGCGGCCAGGGCGGCGAGGCCGCGCGCGCGGCGGTCGGTCGCGTCCGGGGCGTGGGCCGGGGCGTGGGAGACGGCGACGCCTTTTTCGGCGAACGCGTCCCGGGCCACGGCAAGCGCGTTGAGGCCGGCGGGGAAGCCGGCGAAGACGGTGGCCACGTAGATGACGTCCACGATCTGGTCCGGGGTAAGGCCGGCGGCCAGACCGGCTTCGATATGGAAGCACAGTTGCGGCGCGGCGTTGCCGAGCGCGGTCAGGGCGGCGATGGTGGCGATCTGCCGCGAGGCCGGGTCGAGGCCCGGACGGGTGAAGACGTCGCCGTAGCCGAATTCGACGACGAACCGTCCCATGTCGGGTGCGATGTCGGCCAGTCCGTCCTGGACGGCCTGGGCTTTTTCCGGGGCCAGCGCGGTCAGGGCTTTCCAGCCGCGTGCGTAGCGTTCGTTCATGGCTTGTTCTCCGAAAGTGGCGGTTGCGGTCAGGGCCAGGGCCAGGAGGGCCAGGCAGCCGGTGTGCAGGGTACGGGTCATGATCGCCTCCCCACGTGGTTTCGGGCAGCATAGGGCTGGATGATCGAGAGGTGAAATACAAATTTACATGCTGATTGATATGTGGAAAATATCAATCATGGAATTGCGGGATTGTGAGTGTTTCGTGGCCGTGGCGGAGGAACTGCATTTCAGCCGGGCGGCGCAGCGCCTGGGCATGGCCCAGCCGCCGCTCAGCCAGCGTATCCGGGCGTTGGAGGAGGAGCTTGGGGCGCGGCTTTTTTCGCGCACGAGCCGGACGGTGGCGTTGACGCCGGCAGGAGAGGCGTTCTTGCGCGAGGCGCGGCTGGTGCTCGGGGCGGCGCGGCGCGCGGGGGAGACGGCGCGCCGGGTGGGGCAGGGCTTGGCCGGGCGGCTGACGGTGGGGTTCGTCAACCCGGCCATGGATGCGTTTCTCTCCGCTGCGTTGGCGAAATTTCGGGAAAAGGCCCCGGAGGTGGCGCTGACGCTACGCGAAATGGGCACGCGGGAGCAGGCGGCGGCGCTGGCGTCGGGGCGGCTCGATGTGGGTTTCGTACGCCGGGCCGGGCAGGAGTTTGCGGGCATCGCGCTGACGGTGGTCTCGCGCGAGCCGTATGTGCTGGCCGTGCCGGCCGGGCATGCGCTTGCGCGGGCGCGGCGCGTGGCGCTCGGGGAGCTTGACGGGCAGCCCATGGTGCTGCCGCCGCGGGAGCAGGCTCCGACTTTGCTTGCAGCCATCGAGGCGGCGCTCGTGCGGGCCGGTGCGCGGATCGCGCCGGCGCAGGAGGCGGCCTCCAAGTTCACGATGGTGTCGCTGGTGGCCGCAGGGGTGGGGCTGGCGTTTCTGCCGGCTTCGGTGCGGGTGTGGCGGCGGGCGGGCGTGGTCTTTCGCCCGCTCGGGCCGGGGCTGCCGGAGGTGGAGCTTGCGGCGGCCGTGCCCGTGGGGCGGGAGCACGCGGCTGCGGCGCGGCTGGTGCGTCTTGCCGCCGGGTCTCAGTAGACCTTGCGCCGGGAAAAGCCTTCGCCGAGCACGTTGAAGGTGTTTTCCACCACGAAAAAGGCGTTGGGATCGTGGTCGAAGACCAGTTCTTCCAGGCGCTTGATCTGTACGGTGTTGGTGATGGTGAGGATCACGCGTTTTGATTTTCCGGTGTAGGCGCCAGCGCCGTGCAGAAAGGTTGCGCCGCGTTTCAGATTGTAAATGATATCGCAGGCGATGGCGTCGGCTTTGTCGGAAATGATGAAAACCATTTTGCGCTGGTTGAAAAGCGACAGAAAATAGTCCATCACTTGGGAGTTGGTATAGGACAGGATGATCGAATAAAGCACGAGGGTCGGGTCGTAAAAGGCCAGGCCCGCGGCGAAGACGGCCAGGTTGAAGAAGAAATTGAACTGGCCGATGCGCATGTTGTATTTCTGGTTGAGCCAGATGGCCAGGATGTCCGTGCCGCCGGCCGAACCCAGGGAACGCAGCATGATGCCCGAGCCCGCGCCCATGAGCGCGCCGCCGAAGATGGCGGCCAGAAGCGGGTCCGCGATGAGCGTGCGCTGGGGCAGAAGCTGCATGAGGGCGCTGACGCTCCCCATGCCGAACAGCGTATAGAGGATGAACCGGCGCGACAGGCTGACCCAGCCGAGGAGCATCAGCGGCACGTTGCACAGGAAATAGATCAGGCCCGGGCCACCGACGCTCGTCAGATAGTAGAGCAGCAGGGCCACGCCGGACAGGCCGCCGGCCATGAGCCCCTTGCCCACGATGACGGCGTTGACGCTGAAGCTGAAGAGAACCGCGCCAAAGGCGAGCAGGCCGAGGTTGACGGCGATGGAACGGGCGCTATTTCGCATGCTGTTTTGGTATCCGGATGACGGTATAGGGGCAAGGGGGGAAGTTGTCTGCGGGGCGCGGCGGGTGTAGCCCAAGGTGCCGGGGCGCGCAAGGGAAATCGTTGCGCCGTGACGCTGCGCGGCGTTGCGAAAGTTTTTTCTCCCTTTTGAGAGCAGGATGCGTCGGGCGGCGTCGCCCTGCGCCATGGCGCGAGAAGCGCCGGGAGGTGGAGTGTGGACGACCTCTGGGGCCATCTGGAAACCGCCTTGTGGGCGTTTCTGGGCAAGGCCGCCGATTTCTGCATCGGCGTGCTCGCGGCGGCCGGACGCAAGGCCGTGGAGCTGCTGGCCCTGGTCGCCGGCTGGGTCGAGGCGCTGGCGGCAAAACTCGCCGCCGTGCCCTTGTGGCTCTCCATCCCTTGCGGGCTGTTATGTGTCGCGGTTCTGGCCGCCTACTTCCTGCGCCAACGCCTCTATGACCGGCTGCTGGTCTACCACGACGTCCGGCTGACGCGGCGGGGCTTCGCCCGGCGGGAGTTCTTCGTGGCGCGCGGCGCGGTGCGCGAGACGGTCACGGCCATGGTGCGGGAGGTGCCGCTGCCCGGCCGGATCTGGGAAGCGGCCGTGTACGAGGCCGTGCCCGAGCGTTATCTGGTGGTTTTCGGCCCGGCTGGGGGAACGGCGCACGAGGTGCGGCTTTATCGCCGCGATCTGCGCGCCGGGCTTTTCTCCATGGGCGAGGATCTCATCCGCCATGTCCGGGCGAATGCGCGCATGGAGCACCCGGACGGCGAACTGCGGGCGCTTTTCGCCGCGCTCGATGCCAGGGACGCGGATTTCGCCGCCTGCCGGCCGGCGCTTCCCGGCGAGACCGGAAAAAAAACGGCCCGGGGTGTGACCCGGGCCGCGTGTGCGTAGGGGACTTCGCCGGTTACGGCGTCAGGTGGCGCAGGCGCACCCAGCCCTCGTAGGGGGAATCCGGCACGCGCACCAGCGCGAACGGGCCTTCGTAGGAGAGCACGCGCACGGGCGTGCCGCGGGTGAGCGTGGTCACGGGCGGACAGCCGTCGCCCGGACAGGTGCGCAACGTGACATAGGCGCGCGCCACCTGCTTGAAGCCCGGATCGTAGACCGGCGGCGGCACGTAGACCGGCGGCGGCGCGTACGCCGGGGGCGGCGGCAGGGGCCGGCAGGCTCCGGCGCTCCAGAAATAGCCGGGCGGGCAGACGGGCTGGGCCGCCGCGGGCCCGGCCAGGCCGAGACACAGCGCCGGGAGCGCCAGCAGGGCGAAAGCGAGCCGCTTCATGGTGTGTTCCCCTTGTCGGAGGCGCGCGGCGCTACCGGTTGGCCCTGGCCGTGCAATTGACGAACTGGGCGTTGCACTGGTTGTAGCACATGTTGCGGGACTGGCCGTAGGTGCGGGCGTTGCAGGTGTTGGTGCAGACGGCCTGCTGCTGGTTGCAGCGGGCGATGGAGTTGGCGCGGGCCCGCTCGGAGCGGCCGGGGCGCGGCGTCACGGCCGGCGGCGGCACGACCACCGAACCGGGAGGGGCCACCACGGGCGCGCCCGGCTTGACCACGGCCGGTGCCGGCAGCGGCGCGGGGCCCGTAGGCGGGGGCGGGGTCTTGTAGGGCTTTTTCCCTGGCGGCGGCGGGGCGGCGTTCGGCGGCATGGGCTGGCCAAGCGGCGGAGTCTGCGCCAAAAGGACGTGTTCGGCGGCCAGGCCGAGGGCCGGCAGGGCCAGCAGGGCGCTAAGCGCCAGGGCGGAAAGGGTGCGTTTCATGGCCTGTTTCACCTCCGTGGTGGGGATGGGTACGTACGCTCTACGATGTCATGCATACGCCATTGCCGGGTAAAAAACAGCTGGTTTCTCCGGCTCGTCGCCGGGGAGGGGAGGCGCGTCCGTGACGGATGCCATCAAAATGGCGGCTGGGCTGCTCGCCCGCTCCACGTGCGCCATGGCCCTGACCGGGGCGGGGGTGTCCGTTGCCAGCGGCATTCCGGATTTCCGCAGCCCGGGCGGGCTGTGGGAGCGCTACGACCCCATGGCCGTGGCCACGGCCGAGGCCCTGGCGTCGCGGCCCGGGCGCGCCTGGGAATTCCTGCTCGACGCCCTCTCCGTCATCGGGCCGGCAAGGCCCAATGGCGCGCATCTGGCCCTGGCCCGGCTCGAGGCGGCGGGCAGGCTCGCGGGCGTCGTCACGCAGAACATCGACGGCCTGCACCAGGCCGCGGGCTCGAAAAACGTGGTGGAGTTCCACGGCGGCATGGGCCGCTATTTCTGCATGGGCTGCGGGCGCGAGCACGATCCGGCCGAGGCGCTCGCGCTCACCGCGGCGGACATTCCCTGGCGCTGCGGCGACTGCGGCGGGGTGGTGCGGCCCGATATCGTGTTCTTCGGGGAAGCCATTCCACTTGACGCCCTGCATAAAAGCGGTCAATTGGCCTTGGCCGCTGATTTGATCATCGTGGCCGGAACATCGGGGGAGGTCGCCCCGGCCAACCTCCTGCCCAGGGAGGTCAAGGCCAGGGGCGGGGCTGTGGTGGAAATCAATCTCGTGGAAAGCGCCTACAAGGGCCTGTCCGACGTCACGATCGCCGCACCTGCGGAGGTCGCCCTGCCGGCGCTGGCCGATCTCGCGCTCTCCCAACCTTCTTAACGTTTCCCAAACAGGTGGGTCGCAATGGACGCGCTTACGCCGCATGGCGGCTTATGGGCCATGATGGCCAATGCCACGCCGACCGTCATATTCGTCCTGTCGATTCTGGCGTTTATGTCGCTTGGCTGCTGGAGCATCATTTTCGTCAAGCTTTTCACCCTCACCGCCGCCAAGCGCGACACCGCGCGCGACTACGCGCGCTTCCAGGAGGCCGACACCCTGCGCGCGGCCATGCATGCGCTGGGGCAGTCGCGCCAATCCCCGGCGTTCAACGTCGGACGCATGGCCTTCGAGGAGCTCGTGCGCATGGAGCAGGCCGACCTTGACCCGGCGGAAAAGGGGCACATCGCCATGGACAACATCCGCCGGGTGTTGCGCCAGGCCGTGTCCCAGGAACTGGCGAAGCTGTCGAGTTCTCTGTCGTTTCTGGCCACCAGCGCCAACGCGACGCCGTTTATCGGCCTTTTCGGCACGGTCTGGGGCATCATGAACTCCTTCCATGCCATCGGGCTCATGCAGTCCGCCGCCCTGGCCGCCGTGGCCCCGGGCATTTCCGAGGCGCTGATCGCCACGGCCATCGGCCTCGCCGTGGCCATCCCCGCGGTCATCTCCTACAACTTCTTCCTGGGCTACGTGACGGCCGTCGAAGGCGAGCTCGTCAACTTCGCCGGCGCGTTTTTGAACCGCATCCAGCGCGAAGTGACCTGGACCCCGCGCGATGCCGCGGCCGAAGCGCCCCGCCGCCGCACCGCCGAAGAGAGGTTCTAAGCCATGGGCATGCAGGTCGGCGGTCGCGGCCGCATGATGTCCGACGTCAACGTCACGCCCTTCGTGGACGTGATGCTGGTGCTTCTCATCATCTTCATGGTCACCGCGCCCATGATGACCCAGGGCTTGCAGGTGGACCTGCCGCAGACGCGTGCGGTGAGCGTGCTGCCCAAGGAAAGCGACGCGGTGGTGCTCACCGTCAAGGCCGACGGCTCGATTTTTCTGGACAAGTACCAAGTCGAGCTCGGCGAGCTGGAAGGCCAGGTGCACCAGCTCGTGACCAACCAAAAGAAGCAGCTCTTTCTCCGGGCCGACAAGGCCGTGCCCTACGGCACCGTGGTTTCGGTCATGGGCGTGGTCAAGGCCGCCGGCGTGGACAAGCTGGGCGTGGTCGCCGAAGAGGAAAAGACCGCTCCGGCCGCTCCCGCCGCCAAAAAGAAATAGGACGGGCCGCCCCCGGCCGGGCCCCCCCCCGACGAGTGCCCCATGCGCGTTTTAGGCTGGATATTCTCCGTCTTCCTGCACCTGACCGTGGTGCTGGCCAGTCTCGTTTTCGTCAATATCGAGCCGGTGCGCTTCCAGCTCAACGTGCCCGTCTACGAAGTGGACCTTGTTTCCCTGGGCGCGCCCGGCCTGCCGCCTGGCGAGGCCGGCCTGCCGCCCGGAACGAAAGGCCCTGGCGACCATCCCGAGCTCGGTCCGCCCGAACCGGCCGGCGGCCCCGATTCCGGGGCGGCCGAAGCCGAACTGCCCGAACCGGCCCAGGCCCCGCCCACCCCGGCCAAGCCCGCGGCCCCGGAACCCGTGGCCGCCGTACCCGTGGCCCCGGAGCCCGAGCCCAGCCGCCCCGAGCCGAAGAAACCGGAACCCAAGCCGGAACCGAAACCGGAGCCGAAGCCCGAACCCAAGGCCACGCCGCTGCCCACGCCCGATTTCAAGAAGCTCGAGGAAGCGACCAAGAAGGCCGAGGAAGCCAAAAAACTGGAAGAGGCCAAGAAGGTCGAAGAAGCCAAGAAAAAGGTCGAGGAAGCGAAGAAGAAAGCGGACGAGGCGAAAAAGGCCGAAGAGAAAAAGAAGGTCGAGGACGCCAAGAAAGCCGAAGACGCCAAGAAGAAGGCCGAGGAGGCCAAAAAAGCCGAGGACGCGAAAAAGGCCGCCGACGCGAAAAAAGCCGAGGACGCCAAGAAGGCCGAGGATGCCAAGAAGGCCGCCGCGGCCAAGGAGGCGGCCGCCAAGGAAGCCGCGGCCAAGGACGCCGCCGCGGCCAAGGACACGCTTGCCCAGGCCCTCAAGGACGCCAAGTCCAAGGCCGGCAAGGGCTCGGGCTCCGGCAGCGGTTCAGGCTCGGGCTCGGGCTCCGGTGGCGGCGATCCCCTGGCCAAGGCCCTGGCCGACGCCCGGCGTATGGCCGGCGGCGGTGGCGGTGGCGGCGGCACGCCCGGCGGCACCGGCGGCGGTGGCGGCGGGGGTGTGACCATGGGTGTCTACGCCCAGATCGTCAACCGCGAGGTCAAGAAGAATTGGCGCTTCCCCCAGGGCGCGAAGCAGCAGCTCCTCGCCATCGTGGAAGTGCGCATCGACAAGGACGGCCGCATCCAGAGCTCCCATCTCGTCCAGTCCTCGGGGCAGGCGAACTTCGACGCCTCCACGGTCAAGTCCGTGGCCGAAACCGAAACGCTGCCGCCGCCGCCGACCGGGCTCACGATCCTGCAACTGCGCTTCAGCTCCCAGGAGCTCGGCCGCTGATGCGGCGCTCGGGACCGGGCCGCGACCCGGCGCGGTCCACGACGCAAACGGGCGTATGCGAGGTTCGTCGGAAATTCATGCAACTTTCAGCCTCCGAGAATTGCCCCAGGGGCCGGTCTCGGGCTATAGCACTACACACGTGGGCCACCCCGGGCGACCGGGCAACTTCAGCAACGATCAAGCAGACTGCCGTAGGATTTGGACAATGACCATGTGCGCGAAAAAGCGGATCATCGGCGTTTTCGGGGCCATCGCCCTGCTTATGGGTGTTTTTGCCGGCGCGGCCCGGGCCCAGCAGCAGACCTCCCTGGCCGTGGATATCCAGGGACCCGGCCAGGCCAAAATGAACCTCGTCATGGCCCGGCCATTCGCTGGCGGCGGCCAGCTTTCCCCGGCCGACAAACTCCAGGACCTCATCAACAAGGACTTGCAGTTCCTGCCCTTCCTGCAACTCGTGCCGCCCTCTAACATCCCCGGGCAGATCGGCGGCCCCACGGCCGACCAGATCGACTTCAAGCCCTTCGCCATGGGCAAGATCGACGTGGTCGTCACCGCCCAGTGGACCCCGGGCGGCAACCTCGGCAACGTGGAACTGCGCGCCTTCGAGGTCTACACGCAGAAAGTGCTCGTGGGCAAAGGCTACGACAGCGTCACCGACGCGCAGTTGCCCGACATCGCCGACCGCTTCTGCATGGAACTCATGATGGCCCTGACCGGCCAGGGCGGCTTCTTCAATTCCCAGATCGCCTTCGTCAAGCCGAGCTCGGGCAAGGGAACCGACATCTGGACCGTGCGGCCCACCGGTCGGGGACTCACCCGGGTGACCAACTACAACGACCTGGGCATGGCCGTGAGCCCCGCCTGGTCCTACGACGGCCGGCGTATCTGCTTCACGCTCATCGGCTCGCGCTCCCACTACCTCGGCGTCTGGTCGGGCGGCGGCAAGCCCCAGGTCTACACCCTGCCGAGCACCAACGTGGTCAGCCCGCGCTTTTTGCCCGACGGACAGATTGCCGTGAGCCTCGCCCTGCACGGCAAGGCCGACATTTTTCTGCTCAATTCCGCCTACCAGCCCGGCGGCGCCATCGCAACGAGCCCCGGCATAGACGTCTCGCCGACCTTCGATGCCTCGGGGCGCATCATGGCCTACGTCTCCGACGAAACCGGCAGCCCCAACATCTATCTCAAAGACGTCCACGGCGGCTCGCCCCGTCGGCTGACCACATCGGGTTATAACACCAACCCGAGCATGAGCCCCGACGGCAAGTTCGTCGCCTTCACCAAGCAACTCGGCGGCGCGCAGAAGGTCTTCGTCCACGACCTGACTTCGGGTCAGGAAACACAGGTGACCTCGGGCGGCGGCTCGGACGAGAACCCCTCCTTCTCCCCGGATGGCTACTTCATCGTCTTCTCCTCCACCCGAAGCGGGCAAAAAAAGCTCTACGTGACCACGCGCCAGGGCGCGACGCCGGTCATGATCCCCACTGGCGACGGCGCGGCGCAGATGCCGTTCTGGGGTCCGTTGCCCAAATAACACGGCTCATGACCATCCTGTAATCAAGAAGGTGTGAAAAGGCGTATTGCCGTTAATGAGGTTAGGGAGTCGGTTGGTAGGCGCAAGACCGCAAAATGGTCCATAATTCCCTGTTGCATTTTATTGCAGGAGGCGTAATTGGGGGCCGTCCCGTTGGTGCTTCGCCAGCCCATCGAGAACGGCCAGGGGCAAAGCCTCTGGTTACGCAAAGCCCGGGCGGGCTTTATGTGAGGAGGAAGAAGAAATGATGCGTTCGAGGATTGTGATTTTGTCGATGCTGGTGCTCATGCTGTCTCTGGCGGGATTTGGTTGCGCCAAAAAGGCCGGCGGCCCCGGCGACGGTTCCGGCACCAGTTGGGAAGACCAGGAGCGTGCGCGCCTGGAACAGGAACGCGCTCTGCGCGAGAAGATGGGTCAGGCCGCCAATGAACTGGCGCAGATGGTCCACTTCGCTTTCAACAGCTCCAACCTGACCGCCGAATCGCGCCAGATCCTGACCCGCAAGGCCGAGATCATGCGCCAGTACCCGCAGATCAAGCTGATCGTCGAAGGCAACTGCGACCAGCGCGGCACGGCCGAGTACAACCTCGCCCTCGGCGAGCGTCGTGCCCAGGCTTCCGCCCAGTACCTGTCCAATCTGGGCATCGCCGCCGACCGCCTGTCCACCGTCAGCTACGGCAAGGAACGTCCCCTGGATCCGGGCCACGGCGAAGCCGCTTACGCCAAGAACCGCCGCGACGAATTCCGCGCCACCTACTAGCAGCTTTCTTCGCCATTACGTCAAAACGGCCGCCGGGATTCCCGACGGCCGTTTTTTGTTGCCCAAAAAAGATTCGCCGTTGTCGCGTCCTGCCGGCAACCGGCCGTATCCCCCGCAATCCCAGGATCTCCCACGCGCTCAGGCGAATCGAAGGGGCGCTCAATCGCCCAATATGGGAATACTGGTTAACGGGAACTACCCTCCGTTGCCGTGCCTGACGCTCTGCCCCGGACCTTCCAGGGCATTAAGACCCCCATACCGCCCACTGCCAGCCCCGGGCAAGTGAAATCTGGTTTAGGTGATAAGGTGGAGGGGAGAAGAGGAAGATGCCTCCGGTGGCCGGGGGGAGTGACTCCCCCCGGTGGGGTCCGGGGCAAAGCCCCGGCGGGTGCAGGGCAGCGCCCTGGCAGGGGCTGGGGCGGAGCCCCAGCTTTTAGCTGCGCAGCCAGTGGAAGATGGCGAGACAGAGGCTGGCGTAGATGCCGGCGAGCACGTCGTCGATCATGACGCCATAGCCGCCGGGCAGCCAGTTTTCGGAGGCGCGCACGGGGGCGGGTTTCAGGATGTCGAAGGCGCGGAAGAGCAGGAAGCCGACGAAGAGTTCCAGTGGGGGGAGCGTGGCGAAAGGCAGGTAGGTGATCCACTGGCCGATGAGTTCGTCGAGGACGATGTGGCCGGGGTCTTTGCGGTTGAGGAGTTTTTCGACGCGAGTGCCGGCGACGCCGCCGATCCAGAAGAGCGTGGCGAGGATGACGATGCGCCAGAATCCGGGCAGGGGCAGGAAGAGGGCCGGCGCGGCCAGCGCGGCGGCGGCAGAGCCCCATGTGCCGGAGGCGTAGGGGATCTTGCCGATGGGGCCGAGGCCGGTGACGAGCAGGGACAGGCGGTCGCCCGTGGTCATGGTCGGAGCCTCCGTGAGGGGTGGTTTGGGGCGGGCTGAAGCTACACCGGGCGTTTGCCGGGAGCAAGGCCGGGGTCGGCTTGAATTTGGCCGGGAAGTATGGGAAACAGTGGCTCGCGCCTTTGGCGCGGCATATCCCGGAAGGAAGGTGTCAATGCTCAGCCTGCGTTATTCCCTGCTGCTTTTTGTCGCCTATTTCGCCTTGTTTCTCTTGTATTATAGATTCTATTTCAGGCCGCGCGTCTATCTGCTGCTGCTGTCGGAACAGTCGTATATGGATCATTATATCGATAAATTGCCGCACATGTGTGACCGGCCTGACGAGCGGCTGGGCATGATTGAATTCATGCTGGCCAAGCGCAAGGGCTTTGTTCGAGGCATGCGCAATTTCGTGTTTACCGTTACGGCCGCTTATGTGGCTCTGCTGATTTTGGGCGCGACCCTGTAGGTTCCCGTCCGTTTCCTGGGGCAAGGCAAGAAGTCTCCGTTCTGAACATTTTCTTCCAGCACATCGAGTGGTCACTTCGTTTGACGCTTCGGCGTTGCTGTTGCTGTATTGCGGATTCGCATGGAAATTTCGGCCCGGCTGGGCTGCCGTCCCTTCAAGCAAAGGGGAAGAGCTATGCAAGACAAACCCGATACAGGGGGGGCGGGGGGGATGATCCCCCCCGGTGGGTCCAGGGCAACGCCCTGGCCGCCGGAGGCAGAAGCGTTGGCCGCGCAGGTGGCGCAGGCGGTGCGGCAGATCGCGGTGCATTACGGCCTGTGGCTGGCCGAAGCGGCGCATCAGTTCGGACCGGAAACGGCCGTGGCCATGGAATCGCGCGTGGGCGACGCGTATTTGCCGCTGCTCACACGGCGCATCGAGCGCGCGCTGGGGCTTGGCGAGGATGTGAAGACGCTTCTGGCCGGCCTTGGCGCCGAGCGTTTGGAAGCGCTGCTCGACGCCTTGTCGGTGTCGTGGCTGGCGGCTGACGGCGTATGGTTTCGCGAGGTGGAAGACGCGCGGAGCATGCACGACGCCAAGCGGGTCAACGACAGTTGCTGGTCGCGGCTCGGCTATTACGAGGCCGTGCGCGCCAGGGCGGCGCTGGGGCTGCCCGAACGCGGCGGGCTGGCCGCGCTCAAGGCGGCGTTTGGCGCGCGGCTCGTCTCGCGCGTCAACGCCTGGGACATCGTCGAGGAGACGGCCGATTCCTTCGTGTTTCGCATCGTGCGCTGCCGCGTGCAGTCTTCGCGAACGCGCCAGGGCCTGCCGCCGTATCCGTGCATTTCCGGCGGTACGGTGGAATACACGGCCTTTGCCGCGGGCATCGACCCGGACATCCGGGTTTCCTGCGTCAGCTGCCCGCCGGAGATCACGCGCGACGCCTGCGCCTGCGCCTGGCGCTTCTCCCTGCCGCGCTAAAGGCTTTCCCCGTTTAGGGGGTCCGGGGGGGATAATCCCCCCCGGCCACCGGAGGCATCTTTCGTCTTTTCTACTCTTTACTAATCCCCAGCTTCCGCAACCGTGAATCGAATGTCGACCTGTTGACGCCGGCGGCGCGGGCGGCCTTGGTCACGTTCCATTTGAATTTTTCCAGCAGCGTCATGGCGTAGGCGCGTTCCAGTTCTTCCCATGTGTAGGCGGCCAGATCGGGGCCGACTTCCTGGGGAGACTGGTGCGCCGCGGCCGGCGCGGCGCGCACGGCGGCGATCTCGCTTGCCGGCGGAATGTCGCCGGCCTCGATGACCGCGTCCTGGACCGTGGCGAGCAGGTAGCGCACGAGGTTTTCCATTTCGCGCACGTTGCCGGGGAAAGGCCGGCGACGCAGGGCGGCCAGGGCTTCGGCCGAGAGCTTCTTGGGCGCGATGCCCAGGCGCGCGGCGTCGCGGGAGAGGAAATAGTCGAGCAGCTCCGGGATGTCCTCGGGCCGTTCGCGCAGGGACGGCAGGTGCAGCGGCAGGACGTTGACACGGTAGAAGAGGTCTTCGCGGAAGGTCCCTTCGGCGATGGCGCGGGGCAGGTCGCGGTTGGTGGCCGAGATGACGCGCACGTCCACGGTCTGGGTCTTGGCCCCGCCGAGCGGCTTGATCTCGTGCTCCTGGAGCACGCGCAGGATGCGCGCCTGGAGCGAGAGCGGCATGTCGCCGATTTCGTCCAAAAAGACCGTGCCGCCGTCCGCCGCCTCGAACAGGCCGACCTTGTCCCGCTCGGCCCCGGTGAACGCCCCTTTCTTGTAGCCGAAGAGCTCCGATTCGAGCAGCGCGTCCGGGATGGCCGAGACGTTTTGCACGAGAAACGGCTTGTCCTTGCGGTCGCTTAAGCGGTGGATTTCCCGGGCGAACAGTTCCTTGCCCGTGCCTGATTCGCCGGTGATGCACACCGCGAAGTCGTTGCGGGCGTAGTTGCGCGCGGTTTCGAGCGCCGCCTTGAACGCCTGGCTCTTGCCCACGAGCGGCGTTTCGCCCGTGAGCCCGCCGAGAATCTTGCGCAGCTTCTGCGTTTCGTTCTTCTGGTCGGCGAACGCCAGCGCGTTGCCGAGGGCCAGGGAGCCGATGGCGATGAACTCCTCGAGCAGCTCCAGGTAGTCCTTGCCGAGGTTCAGGCGGCTGCCGCCGTGGGCGGTGTCGATGATCTCCACCGCGCCGTAGACTTCGCCGTTTTTGAGCGACAGCGGATAGCACAGGATCAGCGTGGATTTGACGTCGAGCCCGGACTCCGCCTCCTTGAAGTGGCGCTTGTCCTTGCCCGGCTCGGCGATGGTCATCTTGCCGTTTTCGATGACCCAGCCGACGATGCTCGGCTTGTCCTTGGGCACGACGAAACCGACGAGCTGCTCTTCGCTCGGGCCGCCAGTGGCTTCTATGCACTGGTAGCCGTCCTCGCGCTTGACCCAGAGGGAGCCGCGCTCGACGTTCTGGAATTCGAGCAGGGATTCCAGGAAGCGGCGGCGCAGCTTGTCGGTGTCGAGTTCCTCGAACAGGGCTTTGGGAAATTCGGGGATGTGTGGGGCCATGGAGAATTCCGGCTGGATGGTGGTTGCGTCTTGGCTCGCGGTTCCCCTCGACTGTCGGGGAACCAGGATAAACGCGCAAACCATGCCGGAAAAGCCGTGGCGGGGCAAGAGAGGGCGGGGGGGCGGCCCCGCCTCGAAAAGACGCCTAATGCGTGGCCTGTGAGAGTTCGCGGATGCGCCAGAAGTCCTCGGGGATTTCCAGGTACAGGTCCGTATCGGGCAGGGGGATGACGCAAAGGAGCGTTCCCGTGGCTTCGACCCAGTACATATGGCCGCTTAATCCGTGCATGACCTCGTCGAAGCTCACGCCCGTCTGGGCCGCGACTTCCTTCATGGCCTTGCGCATGGTGGACATGGCCCCGTGGCCGATTTCCACTTCCAGGACGGAGACATGGTGGATGGCGAGCGATTCGTCGGACAATTCGGGGGGAGCGGTTTTGCGCAGCGTCAGTGCCGATTCCATGGCGACCTCCTCGTCTGGATTCCGTCCGGACCCGCGCCGGGTCCGAGCCGGGCTATCGCTAGTAATAAGCAATTGCCGTGCAAAGTACACCAATTTTGTGGAGAAAGATGATGACTTTTGTGCAACGCACTCATTTTATGGGAGAATAATTCTCCGGAAGAAGGGGCAACGCGACCCATGCCGTCACGGGGTCGGGTCGGAAGCTGCAAAAAGGAAGGAAGAGCGACAAAAATGTGCGAAAAATGACCGTATGGCGTCAATCCGCCTGTTCGCACTGGTCGGGCAGGTCGGCCAGCAGCGCGTCCCAGGTCGCATGGCGGCGCAGGGCGTCCACGACCACGGGCAGCGGCGCGGCATGGACGCCGGGCAGGTCCGCTTCGCCGGGATGGAGGATGGCGAAGGCCAGGCGCTCCACGGGCGGGGTGAACCGGGCGTCCACGCCCGGCTTGTTGCCGCGTGGATCGATGCGGTACCAGCCGTACTCCGGCAGGTGGACCGCCACGAGGCCGTGCAGGCAAAAGCGCGTCAGGTCCGTTGCGGGATCGAGCGTCAGGCGCTGGTAGCACAGCCCGGCCGGGATGCCGTTAGCGCGCAGGAGCGCCACGAGCAGATGGGCCTTGGCGTAGCAGTAGCCCGTGCCGTGGCGCAGCACTTCCGAGGCGGCGCAGGTGACCGGGTTTTGCCGGAAATCGATGCTGTGGCGGATGGCGTCGCGCACGAAGAGAAAGGCCGCCTCGGCCACGGCCAGGGGCGAGGAAGCGCCTGCGGCCAGGGCGGCGGCCTGGGCCGCGACCGCAGGTTCGCTCCAATCGATGACCGCGTCGGCGCTCAGGTACTGGGCGAGGGCGGGGTCGTGCTCGTGCATGGCGCTCGCTCCTTTTGTGCAAGGTGGGCCTGGAACATGGCGGTGTAGGCGCGCGGGCATTCACGGGTCAGTCCGTGCGCGGCGGCGTAGGCGCGGATGTGCGGCAGGGCGGCCAGGGCCGCCTCGCGCGTGCGCGCCAGGTGCTCGATCTCGACGAACGTCTCCGGCGCGAAATCGACCGTGACCACGGCGATGTCCAGGGCGAGGCCGCGGAAGACGTCCCGGCAGCGGCGCACGCGCTTGGAAAAGGCGATGCGCGGCGCATAGCCGAGGCTTTGCAGAATCGCCGCCATGGCCGCGCCGTCGGCGACGACCGTTTCCAGCTCCTCCTTGGAGGCCGTGGCCGCGTCGAAGGGCGGTCGCTTGCAGGTGAGCACGCTTGTCCCGTCGCACGCGCGCAGCCGCAGCTCCCGCCCGGCGGCGGCGAGGGCGTCGCACGGCGTATCGAAATAGACGTCGCGGTAGACCGTCTCCGGGAGCGCCTCGCCGACCGGGGCAAAGGCCGCATCGGCCGCGTATTTGATTTCAGCTTCGAACATGGCCGTGGCGCGCCTTGCCTTCGCACGGTTTCCGATACATGATTCCAGGCTGTTAGCGCGTATCGCGAGCGCGGGCAAGCCGGCGGCGCGCGAAAAAAGGACGGCGGCATGGCGGAGCGGGGACAGGGACGGGCGGCGCTGTTGCTGGCCGTGACGGCGTTTTTGTGGAGCACCGGGGGCGTGGCGATCAAGCTCGCGCCGCTTTCGCCCATGGCGGTCACGGGTGGGCGCAGCCTGCTCGCGGCGCTGACCCTTTGGCTCCTTTTTCGGGGCAGGCTCGATTTCCGGCTCACGCGTCCCTTCGTCTGCGCCGCCCTGGGCTACGCGGGCCTGCTCGTCACGAACGTGGCCGCGACCAAGCTCACCACCGCAGCCAACGCCATTCTGCTCGCCTACACCGCGCCGGTCTACGTGGCGCTTTTCGCGCCCGCCGTGCTCAAGGAACCCACGCGGCCCGCGGATTGGGCCTTCGTCGCCGCCACGGTCGGCGGCATGGCGCTTTTCTTCCTGGACAAGCTCTCGCCGGCTGGGCTCTGGGGCAACGTGCTGGCCGTGGGCACGGGGTTGTCCTATGCCGTCTTCACCCTGGCCATGCGTGCCGGGCGCGACGGGTCCCTGGTTTCTGCGGTCATCGCCGGGCATCTGCTGACGGCCGCGGCCGGGCTGCCGTTTCTCCTCGCCGGCCCGCCGCGCGACGCCGCAGCCTGGCTGGGCCTGGCCTATCTCGGCGTCGTGCAGCAGGGACTGTCGCTGGCGCTCTATGTCTGGTGCATCAAAAGGCTGCGGGCGCTGACCGCCATCTGCATCATGACCCTCGAACCCGTGCTGAACCCCGTGTTCGTGGCGCTCGGCTGCGGCGAGTTGCCGGGGCGCTTCGCCGTTCTCGGCGGAATCGTGGTCGTCGGCGCTGTCACACTGCGGGCGGTCTTCGCAGGCCGGCGCGCGGGCGCATGACGCTCCGGCGCGCGGTCAATACCATTTCGTCTTGTCGAAAAGCCCCCGCGTGTTGAGTTCCCGGTTCTTGTAGATGTCGAAGTCGAAGTCGTGCGGCAGATTGTCTTCCCCGGAGCGAAAAACACCGATGCGGCACAGGCCCGCGACGGCGACAATGGCGATGCATATGGAAGCCCAGATCATGGCCGGCCCTCCCCGGCGGATGCCGCTCCTGCCTGTCCCTGGCGAAACGCCGCGACCAGGGCGCGAAACCCCGGGCCTTGGCCGCGCATTTCCACGCCCTGGAAGCCGCCTTCCCGGCCCATGTGCCGGCCCAGGCTGTTGACGAGGCAGACCGCCTCGATCGAAGGCGGGCACGTGCCCTCGATCCAGAGCACGATGCGCCCCACGCCTTCGCTTATGGCCCGCACCAGCCTGTCGCCGAGCCGCGCCGCCTGGACCGCGTCCAGGTCGCAGCGCAGGCGCATGTCGTAGCGCGGCCCCGCGGCTCGCGACGGCGGCGGCCCGGCAAGGCGTTCCCGGCGCGGAAAATTTCGGGCCCGGGCCGGAAAACGGCCGCTTGACGGCCCGGCGTCCAGGCGGAGGGGGCAACGGTCCGGAGAGTCCGGGCCGGCAGGGACGGGGCAGGGCGGCGGGGGCAGGCCCGCCTGCGGATGGCGTGTGTCGTCTCGCATCGTTTCCTCGCTTTGCTGTTTCTTTTTCGGCCAGATGTATGCCGGGCGGCGCTTGCTGCAATCGGGCGGCCTCCCGCAGGAAAGCGGGAAAATCTCCCGTATTTTCGGGAGACATCTCCCGACGATGACGGGAAGATCCCTCTCGACGCACGGGAATTTTCGGCGTTTACGGTTATCGGCGCGCGCGGGCCGGGCATGGGGCTTTTGGCGGAGCGGCCACATCAAACAGAATGAGGAACAGCATGCAGCAGTGGCAAAAAACGAATGACGCGCTGGGGACCGCCAACCGGGGCACGCCGGTGGAGTCCGGGCTGTGCAGCCTGTGCCGGGCGGACTGCGCCGGCCGTTGCGAGACGTGGCTGTCGAGCCTGGCCGGACGCGCCATGCTCTACCCCCGGGATTTCGGGATGATCACCGCCGGCAGCGGCAACGGCTGCGAAACGGGCGTCTCCTACAATGCGCTGCGCATCCAGGGCCGCCTCTACGGAGCCAAGGGGCAGGCGGAGCATCTGTCGCAAAGCGCCGACGACTGTCTCTTCACCAACGTGGGCCTGGAGACGTCCTTCGGGGCCGCGCAGAAGACCAGGGCCAGGCTGCCGCTCATGACCGGGGCGCTCGGCTCGACCATGATCGCCGCGCGCTACTGGAACTGCCTGGCCGTGGGCTGCGCCCTGGCCGGCGTGCCCATCGTGATCGGGGAAAACGTCGTCGGCATCGACAAGGCGGCGGTCTTCGAGAACGGCCGCGTCGTGCGCGCGCCGGAACTCGACAGGCGCATCGCCATGTACCGGCGCTACGCCGAAGGCTATGGCGGCGTCATCGTCCAGCTCAATGTCGAGGACGCCCGCAACGGCGTGGCCCGCTACGTCCTCGAACAATACGGCCCGGACATCGTCATCGAGCTCAAATGGGGGCAGGGGGCGAAGAACATCGGCGGCGAGATCAAGGTCAGGGACATCGACTACGCCCGGTTCCTCAAGGCCCGCGGCTACCTCGTGGACCCCGATCCCGAGGATCCGGCCGTTGCCGAGGCTTTCGCCTCCGGCGCGGTGCGGGAATTCGCCCGCCACAGCCGGCTCGGCTACGTCGAAGCCGGGGACGCCGCAGCGGTGGCCGAGGATTTCCTCGCCACCGTCGCCTCCCTGCGCGCACTCGGATTCACGCGCATTTCCCTCAAGACCGGCGCCTACGGCATGGAGGCCCTGGCCCTGGCCATCCGCCTGGCCTCAGACGCCGGCATCGATCTCCTCACCGTGGACGGGGCCGGCGGCGGCACGGGCATGAGCCCCTGGAACATGATGGAAACCTGGGGCGTGCCCGCCGTCCTGCTCCACGCCAAGGCCCGGGAATACGCGGCCTTGCTTGCGGCTTCGGGTCGGCGGCCGGCGGACATGGCCTTTGCCGGGGGGCTCGCCCGCGAGGACCACATCTTCAAGGCCCTGGCCCTGGGCGCGCCGTACGTGAAGCTCGTCTGCATGGGCCGGGCGATGATGATCCCGGGGTTCGTCGGCTCCAACATCGAGGGCGTGCTCTTCCCCGAACGCCGCGAAGCCGTGGGCGGAAACTGGGACGCGTTGCCCAAAAGCGTGGCGGCCCTGGGCGAGCGTCCGGAGCAGATCTTCGCCGGCTGGCACATGCTCAAGGCGCGGCTTGGCGCGCGCGCCATGGCCGAGATTCCCCTGGGCGCGGTCGCGACCTGCACGCTGCTCGACAAGCTCGGGGCCGGGTTGCAGCAGCTGCTGGCCGGGGCGCGGAAATTCCGCGTCGCCGACATCGCCCGAGACGACGTGGTCGCGTCCAACCGCGAAACCGCGCGCGAGACGGGCCTCGAGTTCGTCACCGACGCAGAGGACGCCCTGGCCCGCAAGATCCTGCTCGGCTAAGGCGAAAAACGGGGCGCAGCGGTCCTTCGGCGGACCGCTGCGCCCCGTTTTTATTTTTTGAGGCGGCCTTGCCTTCGCGCGGGCGGTTTGCCATACGGCCGGGAAAGGACAGGCGGAGACATGGAAAAGACACGGTTGGGAAACGACTTCGGCGGGGAGGCCATGCCGCCCCGGGAGGCGGCCGCGCTCGTTGCGGCGCTGACCGAGCGCGTCAAGGAGCTGGACTGCCTGTACGAGATCACCCGGCTGGCCCAGCGCGGCGACCTGGGGCTCGGCGAGATTCTGGCCGGGGCCTGCGACGTGCTGGCCCGGGCCTGGCAGTATCCGGAAGTCGCCTGCGCGCGGGTGATCCTCGGCGGCCTTTCACGCGCCACGGCCAATTACCGTCGCCCGGCGGACAAGCAGGCGAGCCCCGTTACGGTGGACGGCGAAGTGGTGGGCCGGGTGGAGGTGGGCTATCTGGAAAAGATGCCGCCCCTGGCCGAAGGGCCGTTTCTGCGCGAGGAGCGCCACCTGCTCGACGCCGTGGCCGACCACCTCGGCCGCATCGCGCAGTCCAGGCGCGACGCGGAACGGCTGCGCGAACTCTCCCGCGAACTCCTCAAGGCCCAGGAGCACGAACGCCAGCGCATCGCCCGGGAATTGCACGACGACGTGGCGCAAACCCTTTCCGCCACCCGCGTGCGCCTCGACGGCCTTGCCTCGCGCCTTCCCGCCGGGGACGGGGGGGAGGGGGCGCGGGAGGTCGTGCTCGACGCTTCCGCCAGACTCGGCGCGGCCGTGAGCTCGCTTCGCGACCTGGCCTACGGCCTGTTGCCGCCGGCGCTCGACCAGTTGGGCCTCGTGGGCACGGCCTTTCGCCTGTGCGAGGAATACGGCGCGCGCCACGGCGTGCGCATCGATTGCACCGCCGACGGCATGGAGTCGGTGCGCCTGCCCTTCGAAACGAGCATCAACCTCTACCGCGTGCTCCAGGAATGCCTGGCCAACGCCTGCCGCCACGGCGGGGCACGGCGCATCGGCGTGCGCCTGATCGCCTCCCATCCGCACTGCCTGCTGCGCGTGGCCGACGACGGCAAGGGCTTTGACGCGGCAAACCGTCTGCCCCGGGCGCTTGCGGAAAAACGCATGGGCGTGTGGAGCATGCGTGAACGCATGCGCCTGCTCGGCGGTCGGCTGCGGCTTGTCTCGCGGCCGGGCAAGGGTACGACGGTCACGGCCGAGGTCCCGATCACGGAGGGGGCGGCATGTCCGAAGCCGTGAAAGTCCTGCTCGTGGACGACCATCCGCTTTTCCGGGAGGGGTTGCGCGCGATTCTCGGCCGGGAGCCGGGCTACGTCGTTGTCGGCGAGGCCGGCACGGCGCACGAGGCCCTGCGCCTGGCCGAGGAGCTTTCCCCGGACGTCGTGCTGCTCGACATCGCCTTGCCCGACGCCGGCGGCATCGAGGTCATCGGCCGGTTGCGCGCCCTGGCCGCCCCGCCGCAGGTGCTCGTGGTCAGCATGCACGCGCGGCTCGACATCGTGGCCGAGAGCATGCGCGCCGGGGCCATGGGCTACGTGGTCAAGGATTCCGCCGCCGGGAGCCTCATCGCCGGCCTTGCCGCGCTCGCGCGCGGGGAGCGCTACCTCGACGGGGCCATCGCGCCGCAACTGCTCGACCGGCTCGACGCCTACGCCGCGCGCCGGGTGCGCCCCGCCGATCCGGCCTACGAGACGCTCACGCGCCGCGAACAGCAGGTGCTGCGGCTACTCGCCGAAGGCCGCGGCGTGGCCGAGATCGCGGCGGGGCTGTATATTTCCCGCAAGACCGTGGAAAACCACCGCTCGAACATCTTCGGCAAGCTCGGGCTCTCGAATTTGGCCGAACTCGTGCACTACGCCGCCCGCATGGGGCTCGTCGATTTGGACGGGCTGGACGGGGAGGAAGGCTAGGGGCGCTTACGCGTGCGCGCCATGTGCAGCAGCGGATAGGGCTTGCCCTGTCCGTCGCACGGAGAGCGGCCGACGACCGTGAAGCCGCGCCGTTTGTAGAAGGCGAGGGCGTCGGCGTTTTGCTCGTTGACGTCCACGCCCGTCGCGCCGAGCGTTTCCACGGCGCAGGCAAGCAGCGCGGAGCCGATGCCCCGGCCGAAGCAGGCCGGCGCGACGAAGAGCATTTCGATTTTTTCCGCAGCCACGCCGACAAATCCCAGCACCGCGCCGGAAACGTCCCGCGCGCAGCGCAGCGTCACCGCCGCGAGATAGCTATCGCGCACGAGCGGTTTGAAGAAGCGGATATCCGCTTCCGTCACGAAAGAATGCGTCGCACGGACCGAGGCTTCCCAGAGCTCGGCAAGGGCCGGGTATTCCTCGGGTGTGGCTGCCGTGATGCGGGGAGGCAATGGGACTTCCTCGAGAATCAGGCCGCAGTGGCGATGCGCGGCCGCAGCAAGGCCGCGACTTCCGCCAGCGGCAGCCCCACTACATTCGTATAGGAGCCGTGGATTTCCGTGATGAATGCCGCGGCCTTGCCCTGGATGGCGTAGGCCCCGGCCTTGTCCATGGGTTCGCCCGTGGCCACGTAGACGGCGATGGTGTCCTCGGAAAGGGGCGTCATGTGCACGTCCGTCGAGACGGTGAACACCTCGGGCTCGGCGGCAAGCCCGAAGAGCGCGCAGCCCGTTACGACCTGATGCACGCGGCCGGAAAGCAGTCCGAGCATCCTTGTCGCATCCGCCGCGTCGCGCGGCTTGCCCAAAATCGCGTCGCCGACGGCCACCACCGAGTCCGCGCCGAGCACCACGGCGTCGGGATGCGCCTGCGCCACGGCCGCGGCCTTGAGGCGGGCCATGCGCGCGGCGTAGGCGGCGGGCAGTTCGCCGAAATCGGGTTCCGGCTCTGCGGCCGGGCTCGGTACGATAGTGAAAGGGATGCCGGCCAGCGTCAGCAGTTCCTTACGGCGCGGCGAGGTCGAAGCCAGAATCAAATGCTTGTGCATAACTCTCGTATTTATCCGAAATAAAAGGGATTGTGATAATTTCAGAGAGGGGATTTCTCCCCGAAGACGCGTCGAAATGACGGGCACGGCCGTTGCGTCGCGCGCGGTGAGCGCCCCCTTTCGGGGTGGTCCAGGAGGGGCCCCCGGCCCCGCCTGGCCGCCGGCGGCATTCTTCCCG
>JAEWPX010000026.1 GCA_023399375.1 Pseudomonadota bacterium
CGGCAGGCTGGGCGGCAGGCGGCGTCGCGGGCGGTGCGGGCCGCGAGGCGTCGGGCGGTTCGGGCGGTTGCGTCACTTGCGGCGGTTGCGCGGACTCTGCGGCAGGGGCGGGCGGCGTTTCCGTTCCGACCGTCGCGCCAGGGTGGGCGAAGCCCACGCCCAGGGCGCTGCCCTGGGGCTCCGTGCCCGCAACGGGCAGGCCTTTGGCCTTAAGCGCCGCTGCCAGCGCGCCGACCTGTCGCTGCAACCGGGCCAGAGCGGCCTCGCTTTGCCCTTGCTGGCGTTTGAGTTCCTTCAGTTCGTCCTGGGTTTTCTCCAGGCTGGATTCCACGCCCTTGAGGCGAAAGTCGTCGCTGCCGCTGCTTGGCGTTCGCAACGTATTGCCCGGCCCGCATGCGCAAAGCAGGCAGGTGAGGCTAAAGACCGCCGCCGTATGGAGCCGTTTTCCCATCATGGACGCCAAGGTGTGGAAGCGTATGACAACTCTTTCAACTTCCAACGGGATTACGTCAGCAGGCCTGTTTGCGCAAGCCGATTCTCGCTCTCGCGCCGCGCGCCGCCGCTTTGTTGCATCCACGGGCGAATTAGGGCAAAAACCGTCGGCAAGGCGTCCTGCGCGCCATTGCCGCCAACCCCGTGGACCCAAGGAGAACGCCCCCATGCCCGAGGCCACCCGCATCGCCGCCTTCTGGGCGGTCATGGTCCTTTGCGCCGCGCATCTCGGCCTGGCGCTGGCCGTGGCCGGCGTCCCCACCATCACCGCCACCGCAGGCCTGGCCAAGGTCAAGCGGCTCAAAATCTTCATCGACAAATTCGGCCAGCAGGCCGCGACCTTCGCACTGCTCGGGGGCTTGTGGGCGTTCGTGATCCTGTGCGCCGTCCTGGCCGCCCTGCATTTCCTCGCGCCGGCAGCGGCCCCGTATTTTCTCGGCATCCCCTGGCCCGCCGCCGCCCTTGGCGCGCCGGTCCTGGCCGGCGCGGCGATCTTTTTGAGCTATCGGGGACTTTGGCAGCGGCTCAAGACGCAAAAGGCCCTGCACGGCGGCATCGGCTTCGCCGCCACGGTCTGCCTGTGGCTCGCCTTCTACGCGGGGCTCGCCATGCTGCGCCCCCTCGCCCTGCGCCTGCCCGCCCCGGCGGACGCGCTTTTTCTCCTGCCGCCCGGCAATTCCCTGTTCTGGCGCGTGCTGGCCGAGGGCATCGCCCTGTCGCTGAGCCTAGCCGGGGCCTACACCGGGGCCTGGCTGGTCTGGCGGCGCACCAAGGACGATTTCGGCCGCGATTACTACAACTTCACCCTGCGCCTCGCGGCCCGCGTGACGTTCGTCGGGCAGGTCCTCGCCCTGGCCGCCATGGGCTGGATCGTGCTGGGGCTGTTGCCGCTCGTGGGCGAACTCTCCGCGCGCCTGAGCATCGCCGTGGCGCTCTACGGCACGGGGAGCCTGCTCACCCTGCTTTTCGCGGCCGTGGTCATGCCCCAGGAAAACGCCCTGCGCCACAAGTTCATGCTCGTCGGGTCCTTCGCCGCCTCGATCATGGCCGCAACCGGACTTCTGGCGGCGCTTGCGACGATCTTTTTGCCCGCGGTCCTGACCGCCCTGCCCTGACGCGCGCCGCCGCGCCCGCGGCAAGGGCGGATTTCAGGACGCGCCCATGCGCAGCAGGGAATTCGTGCGCGCAAGGTCCGCGTAGAGCCGGGCATCGCGCAGGCAGTTCCCCAACACCGCCGGGCGGACCAGGAAACGGTAGGACGCCAGCACGGACGGTTCCGGGGACGCGTCGTCCAGGACGCCCCCACCCTCTTCCAGAAAATGGGCCAGCCGGTCGGCCAGGCCTAGGGCCAAGGCCAGGCGGATGTCGTCCACGGCGGCGTCCAGGTCCTCCATTTCCACGAAAAACGCGGCGTGGTGCAGGCGCACGCCTTCGCACAGGCTTTGCGGCAGCTCGAACGCCCGGCAGGCGACGCCGCCCGCCACGGCGTGGTTGACGCCGAACCGCGCCGCCTCCGCGCGGGGGTCGTCCAGAAAGGCCGTATCGCCCGGACCGTAAAGCGTCAGCCGGCCGATATCGTGGAGGATGCCGGCCGTGAAAAGCGCCCCTGCGTCCAATCCGGGAAAAGCCGGGGCGATGTGGCGTGCGAGCACGGCCGTGGCCCCGAGATGGGGCCAGAGCTCCCGGCGCAGAGGCGCGGCCAGTCCGGCCCTGGCCCCGGCGCTTTCCAGCAGTTCGCTGAAAAGGAGCATACGCAGATTGGTCAGCCCCATGGTCCCGATGGCCTGCTGCAGGCTGGACACCGAGGCGCGCAGGCCGAAAAGCGGGCTGTTGGCGATTTTAAGGACATGGCCCGTGAGCACGGGATCGGCGGCGATGGCGTCGGCAAGCCGCAGCGCGCTGACGTCGGGGTCCTGGAGCCGACGCAACGCCTCGCCGCCGGCGGCTCCCGCAGAGAGGCGCGTGAGCCCCGCCGTCAGCAGCGGCGGCCACGGCACGCCCGGCAGGGCGAAGAGCTCCGGCGCGCCGGGAGCCTCGGCCTCTTCTTCGCGCAGCAGGACATCGAGCGCGACGGCCAGTCGCCGGGCCTCGGGGCTCTCCGCCTCGCCGTACGCCGCGCCGGAGGAAACTTCGGATGCCATGGTCTCGAAAGCGGCGACGTCGCGCAGCGCAGGCGGCGATGCTCGCTCCCGACGCAGCGCCAGCCACAAAACGATCCCGACGCCAATCACAACGGCCGCAACGAGCAGGACCTGGTTTCCGGCCATTGCATTCCCCCCGCGCAGTCGTGCTACGTCGCCTGCGCCGCCTTGGCCTCGCGCCGGCCGAACCGCCGCTTGAGCCAGTCCTGCAAGCCGTCGAGATAGATGTAGTAGACCGGCGTGAAATAGAGCGTGAGCAGCTGCGACACCACGAGCCCGCCCACCACGCACAGTCCGAGCGGCCGCCGCGCCGCCGCGCCGGCTCCGAAGCCCAGGGCGATGGGCAGCGTGCCCATGAGCGCCGCCATGGTCGTCATCATGATCGGACGAAACCGCGTGACCGCGCCTTCGAAGATGGCCTGTCGCGCGGGCAGCCCCTGGCCGCGCTGGGCCTCCAGGGCGAAATCGATCATCATGATGGCGTTTTTCTTGACGATACCGATCAGCATGATGATGCCGACGAAGCCGTAGATGTTGAGGTCCATGCCGAAAAGCATGAGCGTGGCCAACGCGCCGACGCCGGCCGAGGGCAGGCCCGAGAGGATCGTCAGGGGATGGATGAAGCTTTCGTAGAGGATGCCGAGCACGATGTAGATCACGAGCACGGCCATGCCGAGCAGAAGCGACAGGCCCGTGAGCGAACTCTGGAAGGCCTGCGCCTCGCCCTGGAAGCTCGTGAAAAGGGAGCCGGGCAACTCCCGCCGCGCGAGCTCCTCCACGGCCGCGACCACATTGCCGAGCGACGCGCCCGGACGCAGGTTGAAGGAGATGGTCACCGCAGGCGACTGGCCGGAATGGTTCACGGAAAGCGGCCCCACGGAGACTTCGCGCTTGATCAGCGTATCAAGCGGCACGAGCTGGCCGTCGGCGGAGCGCACATAAAGGAGCGCCAACGCCTCGGGGTTGGCCTGATACTGCGGTGCCAGCTCCATGATGACCTGGTAGGTGTCGTTGGTGGCGTAGATCGTGGAGATCTGCTTGTTGCCGTAGGACGTGGCCAGGGCGTTTTCGATCTGGTAGGCCGAGATGCCGAGCGCCGAAGCCTTGTCGCGGTCGATGTCGATGCGCAGCTCCGGATTCTTGATCTGCAGATCCGACGTCACGTCCTGGAGGCCGGGAACATCACGCATTTTCTGCTCGAAGGCGGCTGCGGCCCGGAACAGTTCCTCCGTATCCGGCCCCTGCAAGGTGAACTGGTACTGGCCCTTGCTCGCCCGGCCGCCGATGCGGATGGGCGGCGGGTTTTGCAGGTAGGAGCGCAGCCCCGGCACTGCGGCGAACTCGCGGCGCAACCGCTGCATGACGGCGTCCGCGCTGTCCCTGCGTTCGTGCAGGGGCTTGAGGGAAAGCATCATGCGGCCGTTGTTGTTGGTGTTGTTGGGGCCGCCGGAACCGACCACGGACATGAATTCCGCCACGTCCGGGTCCTTGCGGAGCACCTCGTTGAGACGCTGTTGCCGTTCCATCATGGCCGAAAACGCAACGCCCTCCTCGGCTTCGGTGGTGACGAGGAGCTGGCCCGTGTCTTCGCTCGGCAAGAAGCCCTTGGGAATGACCCGAAACAGCCAGACGGTCACCCCGAGCAGGGCCAGGGAAAAGAGAAACGTCGCGAAATGGTGCCTGAGCACGAGGCGCAGCGTGGTTTCGTAGAAATCGCGCAGTCCGTCGAAGGCCCGCTCGACGGCGTTGTAGAGCACGCCGTGGCGCACGTGCGCGTGGGGCGTCAGCACCAGGTTGCACAGCATGGGGGTGAGCGAAATGGACACGAAGCCGGAGATGAGGATGGCGACCATGATGGTCACGGCGAATTCGTGGAAAAGCCGTCCCACGACGCCGCCCATGAAAAAGACCGGCAGGAAGACGGCGGCGAGCGAGATGGTCATGGAGACGATGGTGAAGCTGATCTCCTTCGAGCCTTCCATGGCCGCGGCCAGGGGCGACTTGCCCATCTCCATGTGGCGCACGATGTTTTCGAGCATGACGATGGCGTCGTCCACGACGAAGCCGACGGAGAGCGTAAGCGCCATGAGCGAGATGTTGTCGAGGCTGAACCCCAGCACGTACATGGCGGCGAAGGTGCCGACCACGGACATGGGCAGCGCCAAGCTCGGGATGACCGTGGCCGGGATGTTGCGCAGGAACAGGAAGATGACCATGACCACGAGGCACACCGTAAGCACGAGGGTGAACTTCACGTCGGCCACGGATTCGCGGATGGACACGGAACGGTCGTAGAGCACCTTGAGCGAGACCGAGGCCGGCAGCTGGGCCTGGAAGCGCGGCAACAGGTCCTTGACGGCGTCCACCACCTCCACGGTGTTGGTGCCGGGCTGACGCTGGATGGCGAGCACGAGGCCCGGGGTGCCGGAAAACCAGTTGAAGCGCCGGGTCTCCTCCACGGAATCCGTGACATTGGCGATTTCCGACAGCCGCACCGGCGAGCCGTTTCTCCAGGCGACGATGAGCGGCTTGTAGCCCGCGGCCGAGAGCAGCTTGCCGCTCGAGCGCACGGTGTATTCCTTGGACGGGCCGGACACCGTGCCCACGGGCAGGTTGACGTTGCCTTTGGCCACGGCCTCGGACGCCTCGTCCACGCCGATGCCCTTGGCGGCCATGGCCTCGGGGTCGAGCTGGATGCGCACGGCGTACTTCTTCGAGCCGTAAACCGAGACCTGCGCCACGCCGGGCACCATGGAGATGCGCTGGGCCATCATGTTCTCGGCGTATTCGTCCACGTCGGACAGGCGCATGACCTCGGAGGAGATGGCGAGGTAGAGGATGGGCGCGTCGGCCGGGTTGACCTTGCGGAAGTACGGCGGCGACGGCAGGTCGTCGGGCAGGTCCTTGCCGGCGGTGGTCATGGCCGACTGCACGTCCAGGGCAGCGGCGTCGATGTTGCGGTCAAGCGCGAACTGCAGGGTGATGCGCGTCGAACCCACGGAGTTGATCGACGTCATGGAATCGAGGCCGGCGATGGTGGAGAACTGCTTTTCCAGCGGGTTGGCCACGGCGCTGGCCATGGTCTCGGGGCTGGCCCCGGGCAGGGAGACGCGGACTTCGATGGTGGGGAAATCGACGTTGGGCAGGTCCGAAACGGGCAGTTTCAGGTAGGCCATGACGCCGAAGATGAGCAGCGCGGCCATGACCAGGGTGGTCATGACAGGCCGGGTGATGAAAATC
The DNA here is from genome assembly GCA_023399375.1 of Pseudomonadota bacterium. GTDB lineage: Bacteria > Desulfobacterota > Desulfovibrionia > Desulfovibrionales > Desulfovibrionaceae > Solidesulfovibrio. The sequence continues at coordinate 5,874 of JAEWPX010000026.1, forward strand.
GCGGCCGGGTTCACTGCCCCGCCCCCGCCTTGGCCTTGCCCGCGGCGTCCTTTGGCGCGGAGCCGTCCGCCGGCGGCTTGGCCTCGGCTTTGGCTCCGGGGGACAGGCGCACCTGGCCGTCCACCACCACCATTTCCCCGGCGGCAAGGCCCTTTTCCACGGCCGTCCGGTCGTCCACGATGAGCCCGGGAGTGATCTCGCGCGCGTCCACCGCGCCGTCGGGCCCGACCACGTACACGTAGGGCCCCTTGAGCCCGTCCATGACGGCCCGGGTGGGAATGACCACGGCGTCGGTGACGGTGGACAGGTTGAGTCCCACGCGCACGAACTGGCCGGGCCAGAGGCGGTGGTCGGCATTCTGGGAGATGGCCTTGAGCCGGATGGAGCCGGTCTTGGCGTCCACGGCGTTGTCCACCGAAGAAAGCGCGGCGGTCACGGGCGGGGAGCTCTCCTCGCCGGCGGCGGCGGCCGTCACGGTCAGCCCGCCCTTGGCCGCCTGGGCGCGGATGGCCGGCAGGTAGCGCTCGGGCACGGAAAAGGAGATGAAGATGGGGCTTATTTGGTTGATGACGCACATGACCCGGCCGTCGTTGGCCGCGACCACGTTGCCCACGGTCAACAGCACGGACCCGACCCGGCCGGCGATGGGGGCGCGGATGTCGGTGTATTCGAGGTCCAGTCGGGAGCGGGCCAGGTTCGCCTCGTTGAGACGGATGGTGCCTTCCAGGGTCTTGGCCTGGGAATAGGTCTCGTCGTACTGCCCTTGGGCGACGACGTTTTTGGCCTTGAGTTCGGCGTAGCGCTTGAGGTCTTCCTCGGCCTTGACGAGCAGGGCCTTGTCGCGGTCGAGCTTGGCCAGGGATTCGCGGATGGCCAGTTCGTACGGCCGGGGGTCGATGCGGAAAAGCGGATCGCCCTTGGCCACGTCGGCCCCGTCGCGCACGAGCTGGGCGACTATGGCTCCGCCCACCTGCGGCTTGACCGCGACCGAGGCGATGGGCTCGACATTGCCCACGGCGCGCACGACCAGCGGCAGGGTCTCGGTCTTCGCCGGCACGGCCACGACCGGCACGGGGCGGGCGGCCCCCTGCCGGCCCTTGTCGCCGCTTTCGCCGCAGGAGAAGAGCACAAACACGGAAAGAGCCAGGACCACGGCGCGCGTCAACGACTTGCGGCTCACGAGGCGTCTCCACTTGCGGATGCGAGGTTCGGGGGTTCGTAGTCCCGGCCGTCCGCGCAACCGAGCGCGGCCAGGGAAAAACGGACGATATGCAGGGCCACGGCGTCCACGCCGCCCTGGCCGGGATCGCAGTCGGGATAGAGCCGGGAGAGCACCGGCCGGTCCAGGACGAAATGCCGGCACTGGCCGACGATGCTCTGGGCATGGCGCGCCACGGCGAGCGGGTCGGCGGAAGGACCCAGCAGTGCGGCCACGATGCCCCGCAGCACCGCGTTCGCCGGAGCCAGGCAGCGCTCCACGACGAGGGTCAGGTTTTGCGACGGCTCGGCCATCTCCCGGGCCATCAGCCGCGAGAGCCAGGCATGGCGGCTCTTGTCCTCGAGGCGCAGCAGCAGGGCGCGCACGTAGGCGAAAAGCCGCGCCCGGGCGTCGGCCCCCGGCGCCAGGCCGAGGTCCGGCGGGAAGCGGCGGATCGCCTCGCGATGGGCGTGCTCGAGCACGGCCTGGTAGAGGCGGTCCTTGCTGCCGAAATGGTAGTGGATGGCGGCCAGATTGGCCTTGGCCAACTTGGTGATCTCGCGGACCGTGGCGGCCTGGTAGCCCTTGCTGGAGAAGATTTCGCCGGCGGCGTCGAGAAGCCGCATCCGGGTTTCGTCCTCGCGACTGTTGCCCGTCATCAGACCGCCTTTCGCGAACGCGTTCAAAGTGAATTTATGGACGATCCCCAGACCGGTCAATACTTTCCCGGGGGGAGCGCCAGCGGTTACGCCTTTGTCATCATTTTTCGCGACATGCGTTGACCTTGCCGCCGAAACATCCTAGCCCGGATCATCCTTGCGGCAAACCCCAACGAAGGAGCAATGCCCATGGCAGACGGCATCGTCAACGTGGTGGCCAAATTCGTGGCCAAGCCCGGAAAAGAGGCGGAACTCAAAACCGCTCTGACGGCCCTTGTCGCGCCGACGCAAAAAGACCCCGGCTACATCGCCTACGACCTCTACGAGGCCGCGGCGCGCCCCGGGGAATTCGTCCTGGTCGAGGCCTGGCAGAGCAAGGAACTGCTGGCCAGCCACCTCGACACCCCGCACTTAAACGGCTTCAAGGCCAAGGCGCCCGAACTCCTGGCCGAACCCATGAGCGTCAAGCTCTTCGCCGAGATGCCCGGCTTCTAAGGCGGCCCGCTCCGGCGGCCCGCCGCACCCCGGGCCGCCGGACACGTCCCAACCGCCCCGAACGACGCCATGGCGCGAAACATCGAAATCAAGGTCCGCATCCCGAGTGTGGAGGCGCTGCTCGGCCCCGCCCGGGCGCTCGCCGACGGGCCGCCGACGGAAATCCTCCAGGACGACACCTTTTTTACTTGTCAGGACGGCCGGCTCAAGCTGCGCGTGCTCGGCGACGGCTCGGGCCAGCTCATCCACTATCACCGCCCCGACACTCCCGGCCCCAAGCAAAGCGACTACACCATCTTCGAAACGCCCGCCCCGGCCGCGCTGCGCGACGCGCTCGCGCAGGCGCTCGGCGTCACGGGACGGGTCGTCAAACGCCGCCTGCTCCTCCTTTGCGGCCAGACGCGCATCCACCTGGACCGCGTGACGGGCCTCGGCGATTTCCTGGAACTGGAAGTGGTGCTGCGGGAAGGACAGAGCGCGGCGCAGGGCGCGGCCATCGCCGAGGACCTCTGCGCCCGGCTGGGCCTCGACCCGGACGCACGCATCCCCGGCGCATACCGCGACCTGCTCGCGGCCGCCGGGACGACGCCGTAGCCTTGAAGGGGGAAGGAAGAAATGCCTCCGGCGGCCAGGAGGGGCACAGCCCCTCCTGGACCTCCCGAGAGGGGGGCTGGAGCGTTCGATGTTGCGCGCAAGGATTGAGCGGCAATGCGACGCGCAGACCCAACGTACGGGAATGCGGCCCTAGGCCTCTTTCACCGCGGGCAGACGTACGAAAAACATCGTTCCCGATGTCGCGTCGCTCGTGAAGCCGACCTCGCCGTTCAGGTAGTTCTCGGCAAAGAGCTTCATGCCGTAGGTGCCAAGGCCCCGGCCCGCGCCCTTGGTGGAAAAGGCGCGGCGGAAGATCTGCGGCCTGGCCTCGTCGGGCACGAGCCCGGGATTGCGCACCCAAAACCGCACGAACCCGCCGTCCAGGTCGCAGCCCACCGTGACCGTCTCGCCGGCCTTGGTGGCTTCCAGGGCGTTTTTCTGCATGTTGACCAGGATGCGCGTGACGAGCTTGCGGTCCGAGACGAAAAAGGCGTCGGCGCTGCCGCCGTCGATGACGAGATTCTTGCCCCGGGCGGAGGGCTCGCGGCGCATGAGCCCGGTGACGTCGGATAAAAGCGACAGCGTGCCCATCTTGTTGGACGCCACGTCATATTCGCCGTGCTCGGCCAGGCTGAAGTCGCGCTGGGACACGATGAGGTCGTTGATGCGCTCGGCGGCGAAGGCGAGCAGTTCCAGCTCGGCGTTTCGCGCGCACTCCTCTTCCTCGCGCATCAACTCGCAGATGCCGCGCATGCCCGAGACCATGTTGAGGATGTCGTGGTAGAAGATGCGCTCCATGAGCGCCAAACGCTTCTCGGCCCGGATGTCGGTGAGGATGGCGGCGTGAAACGACTCCCCGCCGTAGGCCATGGCCCAGATCCAGATGCGGAAGTCCAGGCTTTCCAGCTTGTTGTTCCCCTGGCGGGCCACGGAGCATTCGCCGTGGGTCATGCCCGGCCGGGTCAGGGACGCGAGCAGCGCCTTGGCCATGCCGCACGAGCGGCACAGTTCGCTCGTGCCACAGCCTCCCACCTCCAGGCCCGCGCCCAGGCACGACAAGGCCTCGCCAAGACGCCTGCCCACGAGCAGCGCGCTTTCGCATTCCAGGGACGCAAGCTCACGAAACTTCTCGTTGGAATAGACGATCTGGCGTGCGCCGTTGCAGACGGCGACGCCCAGCGGCAGGCGGTCGAGCACGCCCGCCGCCGGGCTCGCGGCGAAAAGCGACGCCTGTCGCTTCACGGTTTCCAAAGGCAGGCGGTCAGCCGGCAACAACGGTACGAATCCGGCGTTCACAAACGAAACCTCCCGGCGAAAACGCTGCCCCGGATTCATAGCGCATGGGTATGCGACCCGTAAACCTCTTTCAGGCAGCAAGCCCCGTCGCGGCGAGGCCGAAGCAGCCGAGGCAGTCCCCCGCGCCGCGCCGGACCTCGCGCACCCCGGGCAGGGAACCCAACTCGAGCAGCAGTCGCGGGATGCGCCCGTCGTCGGGCAGGGCGACGAGCAGCCGCCCTTCCCCGTCCGCGCCCGGCAGGCACAAAAGCCCGAGCAGCGCGTGGGAGCGCCTGGCGAGACAAGCGGCCACATGGCGCACGGCGTTTATGGCGTCCGTGGCGAAAACCTCCAACACGGCCCCGGCAGCGGCCCCGGTCGATTGCGCGCTACGCTTTTGCATGGCTTCCCTCCAGAATCATCTCGTTGTTGGCGGCGCCGGGCGGCACCATGGGATAGACGTGGGCGTCGGGGTCCACGGCCAGGCGCACCAGGGCCGGGCCGGGCGCGCGCAGGGCGGCGGCCAGCGCGCCCCGGGCGTCGCGGCAATGGTCGAGGTCCACGCAGGCCATGCCGAACGCCGCGGCCAGGGCCGGAAAATCGGGCCGGGCCCCGAACGTCGAGGCGGTGTAGCGGCCCTCCACGAAAAACGCCTGCTGCTGGCGCACGAGCCCGAGCACGCCGTTGTCCATGAGCAAAATCTTGACCGGCAGCCCGAGCTCGGCAAGCGTCGCCATTTCCTGGATGTTCATAAGCAGCCCGCCGTCGCCCGTGACGCAGGCGACCGGCGTGCCCGGGGCGGCGAGCGCCGCGCCGATGGCCGCGGGCAAGCCGAAGCCCATGGTGCCAAGGCCCCCGGAGGTGAGGAACGCCCCGGGCTTGCGGCACGGCCAGACCTGGGCCGCACGCATCTGGTTCTGGCCCACGTCCGTGGTCACGAGGGCCTCGGGGCCGAGAAGCTCCGCCGCCGCCGCCAGCATGCCGTACGGGCTCTTCGGATCGTCGAGCCCCGGCGGCAGGAACGCGTGCTCGCGCCGCAGGACCGCGCGATGGGCGTCCCAGTCGGGACGCCGCCGCGCCGGCACGAGCGGCAGCAACGCGTCCAGCACCCGCGCCGCATCCCCGGCCAGGGCCACGTGGGCGCGCCGGTTCTTGTGATGCTCGGCCGGGTCGATGTCGATGTGCACCACCGCCGCATCAGGGCAAAAACGCTTGGCGTCGCCCGTGGCCCGGTCGTCGAAACGCGCGCCGACAGCCACGAGCAGATCGCAGCCGTCAAGCGCATGGTTGACCGCCGGCCGGCCGTGCATGCCCACCATGCCGGCGTTTCGCGGATGGTCGTGGGGCAAAATCCCAAGGCCCATCAGCGTCGTCACCACCGGCGCGTCGAGCGCCTCGGCAAGGGCCAGGGCGGCCGCGCCCGCGCCGCAGCGCGCCGCGCCGCCGCCGCACAAGAGCACCGGCCGTTCGCTGCCCGCCATAAGCGCCGCCGCCTTGGCCAGCTCCGCCGGATGCGGCAGGGACGACACATCGGCCCGCGCCGGCTCGGGCCAGGCCTCGAGCTCCACCGCCTCGGTCTGCACGTCGCGCGGCACGTCGATGACCACCGGCCCCGGCCGCCCCGACGCCGCGATACGAAACGCCTCGGTCATCATGCGCGGCAGATCCGACGCCCGGCGCGCCAGCATGTTGTGCTTGGCGATGGGGATCGTCAGGCCGTACACGTCCACTTCCTGGAAGGCGTCCGTGCCGATCAGCCCGCGCGGCACCTGCCCCGTGATGCACACCAGCGGCACGGAATCCGCCTTGGCGTCGGCGATGGCCGTCAGCAGGTTCATCGCGCCGGGCCCCGACGTGGCCAGACACACCTGCGGCCTGCCCGTCACCCGGGCCATGCCCTGGCTTATAAACCCCGCCCCCTGCTCGTGGCGGGCCAGCACGATGCGGACGGGCGTTTCCGCTATGGCGTCGAAAAGCGGCAGGTTGGCCCCGCCCGGGATGCCCGTCACCACCTCGATGCCGTGGCGCACGATGCTTTGCGCGATGATGCGCGCTCCGGTCGTCTGAATCATGGCTGACCTCCGTCAGTATGCCCCGGACGCGCGGCGGAGAACGCAAAAAGCCCCCACCGGCGCGCCGGCGGGGGCTTGAAAGACATGCGTAAGTAAAAAATTCCCCGCTAAGGCGCCGCTATGGCGACGCCTACTACGACCGCGCTCGTCGCGAAAGGAAAGGATAGCTGGGCGCTGGTCATGAAAGCAGGCATTGCGGAAATTCCTCCAAGGTTCTCTGGCGGCAAGATATCGGGAGACAAGGAGGCGGTCAAGAGGAAGATGCCCTGAATGTTTTTTCTCCTCTCCATTCCCCTCTCCCGCACCTACGCCGGCGCACCGTCGAGCAGGGCGATGGCGGTGGTCTTCTCGTCGCGGAAGCGCGACTGAACCGCTTCGCGCACGCGCTTGTTGTGGCGGAAGAATTTCTGGCCGCGCAGGCGGTAGACTTCCTCGATGACCGCCTTGTCAAAATCCTGGCGGCTGGCGAAGTTCTCCGCCTTGTCGATGGCCTGGGAGAAGATGCGTTCCGCGCCGTAGGGACCGTGCTGCACAGCCGTGCTCCACAGCACCTCGCGCAGGGCGTAGGAACGCTTGGTCACGTCCACGCCCGTGGTGAGCACGATGCTCTTGGCGGCGGGCGCGTAGTTGTTGGAGCGGATGAATTCGTGCTGCAAGGCCTCGAAGCGCTTGGGGTCCGCGGCGGCGATCTGTTTCCAGACCGCGGGCATGCGTCCGCTCCTGCCGCCGGTGTCGGCGGGGCCCGCGGCCTTGAGGCGGCTGGCCACGTCCGGGGCCTTGTCCTCGAGGAACTTGATGAAATAATCCATGGTGCCGGTTTTGGAGGCGATCTGGTACTGGCCGTAGGACGTGCCGCCCCGGCTGTCGTAACCGATGTAGTCGATCTCGGAGTTGGATTCGTACTGGGCGCTGAGGCTCCCGGCGCGGTGCTGGAGCGTGGAGGGCAGAACCTTGCGCGTGGCCGCGGCTTCGGCCTTGGCCGCTTCGACGCGCGTGCTTTCGGCCAGGATGTTTTCCGCGCCGGCCGCGGCGAGCAGGAGCTCCTCCTCGCGCTTGGTGAAGCCGCTTTCGGCGTCCGCGCGGGCGGTGCGGCCCAGGTGGCCGAGGTCGTCGGGATGGCGCGCGCCCGGATTGACGGCCATGCGCACGGCGGACTTGTCCACGACGCGGCGCACGCTGTAGCCGCCGCCGGCTGTCGGGGTCGCGGCCTGCGCGGATGCGGCGCCCGGCGCGGCGCGGGCCGAGCCGCTGTCCGCGGCCGCCTGCTCCATGGCCAAGCGCGACAGGGTGGCCAGGGCGTTGCCCTGGAACTTGTCCATGGCGGAACCTTGCGGCGTCAAACCCTTGGCGCCGGAGTCGTAGCCAAGCATGGCCAGGGCGGCGTCCTGATCGGTGCCGGAGCCCGAGGAGAGCATCTCGAGGCCCGTGATCATGCTTTCCCGGGGAATCGCCTGTTTGGCCGATTTGCCGACCTCGCCGTTGATTCCGTAGCCGCTTTTGAGCATGGTCGCGAAAACGCGGGGATCCTTGTCGGCCCGGGAGGTTCCCGGGGCCAGGGAGGCGGCTTTCTTGAAGATGTCGCCGGCGGCTTGTGGTGCGGTCTGTATGGCCATACGTCGTATCCCGTGTTTCGTGCTCGCCAAGGGGCGAACAGGGGATTGCAAGCCCCGTGCCCGAGCAGGCCGAGGAGCCGCCGCCAAGGAGCCGTCATGGACGCCAGCCACCGCTATTTCGCCAACACCGCCTGCCGCTACTTCCCCTGCCACCCCGGGGCCGATCCGCAGGCGTTCAACTGCCTGTTCTGCTTCTGCCCGCTCTATTTCCTCCCGGACTGCGGCGGCGACTGCGAACTGCGCCAGGGCGTCAAGGACTGCACGCCCTGCCTGCGCCCGCACAGGCCGCAGGACTACGACGAGATCCTGGCGCGGCTGCACGAGGAGGCGGCGAAACGCCGCGAGGAAGCGGTAAAAATGCCGCCGCGTTGATCCGGATCAATGCTCCGGCCCGCGCAAGGGGCTAGCCTGTTCCTTCCGGTTCCCGACCGGACAAGGAGACAGGCAACATGAACAGACGCGCCTTTTTGACGGCCCTGACCACGGCGGCGGCGACCGTGGCCGCGCCGGGCACGGCGAAAACCGTGCTCGCCCGGGACGCGGCCGGCGGCGGCGAACCCCTGGCCACCCTGCTCGACCTTTCCCGGTGCGTGGGCTGCGGGGCCTGCGTGGCCGCCTGCCGCGACGCCCATGCCGCCGATTATCCCGAGCCGCAAAAACCCTTTCCGCAGATGTCCCCGGCCCGGGTCAAGGCCGAGGATTTTTCCGGGGCCCGGGACGTGGACGACCGGCTCACGCCCTACAACTGGCTCTACATCCAGACCGCGACCGTGGCCAAGGACGGCCGGGAGCTGACGGTCAACATTCCCCGCCGCTGCATGCACTGCGTCCATCCGCCCTGCGCCGAGCTGTGCCCCTGGGGCGCGGCCGCCAAATACCCGGACGGCGCGGTGCGCATCGCCACGGACATTTGCCTGGGCGGGGCCAAATGCCGCACGGTCTGCCCCTGGCACATCCCCCAGCGCCAGACCGGCGTCGGGCTGTACCTGGACCTCATGCCCCGCTTTGCCGGCAACGGCGTCATGTACAAGTGCGACCGCTGCCGGGAACGCATGGCCGCGGGCGAACAGCCGGCCTGCATCGAGGCCTGCCCCAACGGCGTGCAGACCATCGGCCCGCGCACGGAGATCGTCGCCGCCGCCCATGCGCTGGCGCAAAAAACCGGTGGCTTCGTTTACGGCGCAACGGAAAACGGCGGCACGAACACGATCTACGTCTCGCCCGTGCCCTTTTCCGAGCTCGACGCCGCCGTCGCCAAGGGCCCCGGCCGGCCGGGACTCGGCAAGACGGCGGACGTCATGGGCGATCAGGCGAACCTGGCGACGTCGGTGCTGCTCGCGCCCGTGGCCGGAGTCGTGGCCGGGGCGCTGCGCCTGTATTCCCGGGCCAAGGATGCCAGGAAGGAGCACAACACGGAGGACCGTCATGACGCCGACGCCTAAGGATCTTTTCCCCCGCTGGCAAAAGCGCCTGCTGCTTGCGGCCGCCCTGGGCCTCGGGCTCACGGGCATGGGGCAGATGCCGATTTTTTCGCGCTACTACATCGCCGACATTCCGGGCCTTACCTGGCTCGGCGATTACCGCGTCACGGCCGCCGCCCACCTGGCCCTGGCAACGGCGCTGCTTTTCGTGCTCTGCGCCATGACCACGGCCTGGCTCGGGGCGGGACGCGCCCGGCCGGCGCTCAGCCGCGCCGGAATGTGGCGCATCGCGCTCTATGCCGCGGTCGCGGCCACGGGACTGCTGCGGGTGCTGCAAAACGGCGACGCGCCGCTTTTCGGCCCTTTGAGCATGCGCTACCTGGACTGGACGCATCTGGGGCTGGCCGTGGCGCTGGGAGTGTTCGCCCTCGGATGGGGACGCCGCGCGGCGTTGTCCGCCGCCGCGGCGCCGCACGTCCGGCGCTCCCGCTGAGTCCCGAAACGGCGACGTCCCTGCCGCGCGCCCGGTCCGCCGCCCGTATGGGTGCGACGGACCGGGCGCATACGTTTTCCTGGCGCATTTTTTGCTTCAAGCGCGGGCAAGCGTCATATCCATGCCGCGGCGTCCGCGCGAGAGCGCCATGATAAACGAAAGCGGGAGCGACCATGTCCTATTATGCCAACATGAAGACGTTAAACAGCATCGCCAGGCACGTGTACGCGGCGAATCACGTGGGAGAGCTGGAGTCTTTTCCCGAAGAAATCACGCTCACGCCGACCATGCGGTGCAACTTCAACTGCGTCACCTGCACGCAAGACCATAAAGATCCGATAGAATATCCCCAATCCTTCATCCCGCAACTGGAAGAGGTTCTGCCCTTCGTCAAATTCGTCAACATCAACGGCGGCGAACCTTTGCTCTACAAATACCTGGACGAGCTGATCGCAACGATTACGGCCAAGGAAACCCGGTTCTGGCTGGTCACCAACGGTTCGCTGCTCAACGAATCCTGGCGGGAAAAGCTCGTCGGCAGCGCCTTGCAGGTCATCAAGTTCAGCATCGACGGCGGCACGCCCCAGGCCTATGCGGCCGTCCGCCCCCATGGAAATTTCTTCAAGGTCCTCGGCAACATCGCCCAATTCATGAAGCGAAAAATCACGGAGAAGCGCGACGACGTCTGGACCCAGTTCAACTTCGTGGCCCTGCGCGACAACATCGAATCGCTGCCGAAACTCGCGGCCATCGCGGCCGAACTCGGCATCAACCAGATCAACGTCATCTATTGCGTGTGCGCCACGCCCTACCTGGCCGAGCGGTCCCTGTATTTCCACCAGGAACTCAGCGACGAGAAAATCATGCTGACCCAGGAGATCGGGGACAAATACGGCGTGACCATTGCCGCGCCCAAGCTCTTCTCCGGAAAATCGGCGGGCAAAGGCAGCTGGCTCGACGCCAAAACCTGCGACTTCCCCTTCAAGTACATGGCCGTCGAACTTTCCGGCAAGATAGGCATCTGTTGCGGCTCGTCCGTGCGCCGGGGCAATATCTTCGAGAACGGCTTTGCCGCGACCTGGAACGATCCGTTCTGGGTCAAGATCCGGGAGACGGTCAATACCGAAAACGAAACCGAGATGTGCCGCAACTGCATCTTGTGCAAACAAAAGCCGGACAACATCTTGAGCCATATTCCCGACAAGGAACTGGCCCGCAGGATGCTCGCCTTGCACGGGCGTTCAGAGGAGCTTGCGGCGCTTGCCGCGGAGCAGGAACACCAGGTCGCGACGGCAGTATAGGGCCGGACCGCGCCGGAGCGGCGCGGTCCGGGAAAAGGCGGGGTCTACCAGTTTTCGGGAGCGATCTCGAAATAGGCCATGGGATGCTCGCAGGCCGGGCACTTGTCCGGGGCGTGGTCGCTCTCCATGGGGTAGCCGCAGTTGCGGCAGCGCCACACGACCTTGGACGGCCGCTTGAAGACCAGTCCCTTCTCGATGTTGTCCGCGAGCGTGGCGTAGCGACGTTTGTGGAAACCTTCGGCCTTGGCGATGTGCATGAAGGTGGCGGCCACCTCGGGGTAGCCTTCCTGCGTGGCCACGGCGGCGAACGAGGGGTACATGTCGTTTTCCTCGTAGGACTCCCCGCCCGCGGCCTCGCGCAGGTTGGCCAGGGTGTCGCCGATCACGCCGGCCGGAAACGAGGCCGTGATCTCCGCCTCGCCGCCTTCCAGGTACTTGAACAGCCGCTTGGCGTGTTCCTTTTCCTGGTCAGCGGTTTCGGTGAAAATGAACGATATCTGCTCGTAGCCTTCCTTTTTCGCCTTGGAAGCATAGTAGGTGTAGCGGTTTCTCGCCTGGGACTCACCGGCGAAGGCGGTCAGGATGTTCTTTTCGGTTTGCGATCCCTTGAGCGGTTTCATGCGCGACCTCCGGTGCGGTTGGTTATTCTTCCAGATACTTCTCGGCCCATTTGAGCGCCGCCGCCACGGCCGGAAAACCGATGGTGGTGGTCAGGGCCAGCAGGGCCTGGCAGATTTCCTCGGGCGTGGCCCCGGCCCGGGCGGCGCGGCGGGCATGGCTGGCCACGGCGGTTTCCATGCCGCGCGCCGCGGCCGCGCCGAGTTGCACGAGCTGCAGCGTCTTTTCCTCGAGGGGCCCGAGTTCCCGGGCGGATACGGCCACGGATTCGAGCGCGGCCATGAAGCGGGGATAATCGCGGGCCAGTCGCTCGTAATGGCGGGGAACCGATGCGTCCGTCATGCCTTGCTCCTTGCGACGCCGTTGCGCGCCGCCGCCGGACGGCGGGTCACTGTTCCTTGTGCACCTGCTCCAGGGCTTTGAGGAGTTGCCCAAGGTCCGGGCGCGTATTGATGTCGTGCACGTCAATGAACCGGATCACGCCTTTTTTGTCCACAACAAAGAGCGCCCGTTCCGTGACGCCGTCGCTGCGCAGGATGCCGAGCTTCTGCGCCAGCCCGCCATGGGGCCAGAAGTCCGAGGCCACCGGGAACCACAGTCCCCCCATCTCCTTGATCCAGGCGTAGAGCGTGGGGATGTTGTCCGCCGTGATGCCGACGAGCGCCGCATCGTTGGCCTCGAACGCCTCCTTGGCGATGTTGTAGCCCGGCCACTGCCCGGAACACACCGGCGTCCACGCGGCCGGCACGAAGGAGAGCACCAGGTTCTTCTTGCCCAGGTAGTCGGACAGGCGCACGCGCCCGCCGGAAACGGCCGGCAGGTCGAAGTCGGGCATGGCCTCGCCCACGGCCACGGCGAGCGTGCTGTCCGTGGGCGGCAATTGCCCGACGGGGTAGATGTCCGCGGCCAGGCCCTGGGGCGTCGCGGGCGCGGCCAGGGCCGTCCCCGCGCACAAAAGGACCGCCAGCGCGGCCCCGAGCAAACGTGCGTGCATCGCCATGCCTCCCTGCTTGACGCGCATCTTATGGAAAACCATTCTCCAAAACAAGGGTGCGCACCGTAAAGAATCCCGAAAAATCAGATGCCGGCCGCGCGGGTGATCCGCGACAGGAACGCCGCCGGCGAATCCATGACCCCAAGGCTCGCGCCGAGCACGGCGTAGCCGCCGCCGGGGTTTTTCTTGAGCACGTAGAAAAACGGCGTGCCCACCTGCCCCACATGCTTGTGCACGACGAAATCCGGGTCGGCGAACAGCGCGAACGGCACGTCGTACTTCTTGCGGAAGATGTCCACCTCCGCCTCGGAATTGCCTGCGCCGACGCCGATGACGCCGATGCGGTTGGACAGGCCCCGCTTGTCGATGAGGTCGTAGAGCGCGTTCACCTCGGGCGCTTCCTTCTGACAGTACGGGCAGTACATGCTGAAGATCTCGACCACGAGGACCTCCGTGCCGAGGGCGTTTATGGGCCGTTGCGCCTTGCCCGGCGCGATGCCGAGCCGCGTCGCGGCTTCGGGCGACACCTGCCCGGCAAGGGGCACGTCGGGAAAGGCGCTGCCCACGGCCAGCGGCTGCGCGCCCGGGGACAGCGAGGCCTCGACGGCAAAGGCCGGGGCGGCGGCCAGAAGCGGCAGCAGCGCGGCGACAAGCAGACGGAACAGACGTTTCATGGCTCCTCCGGGAAATGGGGATCGCGGCGGCGGGCCGCCGAACTGTTCTGATAAACATCTTCGGGCGCGAGGCAAAGCCCGTCGCTCAAACGAGGGCGTCCGGGGCGTTCACGGCCGCCCGCAGCGCGGCATGGTCGGGCGCGTCCGGGCCGATGGCCGGCCGGTTGCGCGCGGCCTCAGGCGATGCCGGCCGCGTCCATGGCCCGGCGAAAGTCGGCGATAATGTCTTCCGCGTCCTCACAGCCCACGGATAGGCGCACCAGCGTGTCCGTGACGCCGATGGCCAGCCGGTCCTCCCGCGGCATCTTGGCGTGGGAGGTCACGGCCGGAAAGCAGACGAGGGTCTCCACGCCGCCGAGGCTCACGGCTTCGAGCGCCAGCTCCAGGCCGTCCATGAACGCCCGCGCCGCCTCGGGCGCGCAGTCCAGCTCGAAGGAGAGCATGCCGCCGAATCCCCGCATCTGGCGCTTGGCCACGCCGTGGCCCGGATGCGAGGGCAGCCCCGGATAGTGCACGGCGGCCACGCCCGGCCGCGCGGCGAGGAACTCGGCCACGGCCATGGCGTTTTCGTTGTGCTTGGCCATGCGCAGGGCCAGGGTCTTCATGCCGCGCTCGAGCAGGAAGCAGTCGTAGGTGTTGAGCGTACCGCCGAAATTGACGGCCCGCTCGCGCACGGACGCCATGAGCGCTGCCGGTCCGACCACCGCGCCGCAATTGAGGTCGCTATGGCCGTTTAAGTACTTGGTGCCGCTGTGGATGACGAGGTCGAAACCCAGTGCGAGCGGCTTCTGGTTGATGGGCGAGGCGAAGGTGTTGTCCACCATGGACACGAGTCCGCGACGCCTGGCCATGGCGGCCACGCCTTCGAGGTCCACCACCCGCAGCAGCGGATTGCTCGGCGTCTCCACGTACACGACGCGCGTCTGCGGCGTCACGGCCGCTTCCAGGCGCGCGGGATCGGCGTCGGCGACAAGAGTGCAGCCGATGCCCAGGCGCGACAGTTCGGCCAGCAGAAAGCGGTGCGTGCCGCCGTACAGGTCGGCCTGGAGCACCGCGTGGTCGCCCGCGTTCAGGACGGAGAGCAGGGCCGAGGAGATGGCCGCCATGCCCGAGGCCATGACCATGGCCGCCTGCCCCTCTTCCAGGGCCGCCAGCTTGTCGGCCGGGGCCATCTGGGTCGGGATGTTGCCGTAACGCGGATAGCGGTACGTCCCTTCCACGTCCTCGCAGGCCATGTAGGCCGAGGCGGTGTGCAACGGCGTGGTCACGCCGCCGACACTGCGGTCCAGGCGCTCGCCGGCGCGCACGCAACGCGTATGTTCGCCCATGCGGGATGCTTCCATCATGCAACTCCTTTACCGCGAGTTTCACCGCATATACGCCCGACCCCTCCGCTTCGCCAGCCCGCGTCCGGGCCGCCAATCGCCATGCCGCCGTCATCAGGGCGTCACGCAAGCAGGCGTACCCGAGCAGGGTCAACCGCAACAAAAGCAAGGAGCAAGCGACATGCGCCGATACGCCCTGCCGCCGTTCGCGGCGGCCGCCATCAACCGCGTGGCCTGGCTGATCCTGGCCGCCCTCTTCCTTTACGCCGCGGCCGCGCGCGCCGATGCCGGCCCCACGCCCAAGTACGTGTTCCTTTTCATCGGCGACGGCCTGGCCATGCCCCAGCGCAGCGCCGCCGAGTACTTTCTGGCCGCCAAGGACGGCAGCAAAGAGCCCGGCATCGTCAAGCTCGCCATGAACAAGATGCCCGCCCAGGGCCTGACCACCACCTATTCGCTCAATTCCATCATCACCGACTCGGGCGCGGCCGGCACGGCGCTGGCGGCCGGGGTCAAGACCTACAACGGGGCCATCAGCGTGGACGGCGCGAAAAAGCCCGTGCCCACCATGGCGGAAATGGCCCGCGACAAGGGCATGAAGGTCGGCGTCGTCTCCAGCGTCTCCCTGGACCACGCCACCCCGGCCTGCTTCTATTCCCACCAGGACAGCCGCAACAACTACTACGAGATCGCCCTGGACGTGGCCAAGAGCGGCTTCGACTACTTCGGCGGCGGCGGCTTCAAGGACCCCACCGGCAAGAAGTCGAAAAAGGAAGGCGAGAAGGCCGACGCCTTCGAGGTCATGCAGGCCGCCGGCTACGCCGTGACCAGCGACCCCGCCGCCATCAAGGACGCCAAACCCGGCGCGAAGCTCGTCGCGTTAAATCCCGAACTCGACCACGACAAGGCCCTGCCCTACGCCCTGGACGGCGACAAGAAAGGCCTGTCCCTGGCGGACTTCACCGCCAAGGGCATCGAGCTGCTCGACAATCCCAACGGCTTCTTCTTCATGGTCGAGGGCGGCAAGATCGACTGGGCCTGCCACGCCAACGACGCCGCCGCCTCCATCGCCGACACCCTGGCCTTCGACGACGCCGTGGCCAAGGCCGTGGCCTTTGCCGCGAAACACCCCGACGAGGCCCTGATCGTGGTCACCGGCGACCACGAGTGCGGCGGCCTGACGCTCGGCTTCGCCGGCACCCGCTACGGCAACTACTACGACTACTTGAAGAACCAGAAGGATTCGTTTTTGAAGTTCACCGCCGCACTCAAGGAATACAAGAAAACCCACAACGCGGGCAGCGCCACATTCGAGGACGTCGCACCCCTGATCGCGGAGAGCTTCGGTCTGGCCGTGCCCACCGAGGCCGACCTGGAAGCCATGAAGGCCGCGCCCAAGCCCGACGAGGAAAACACCTCCCCGGCCGATCCCCACGGCATGTACCTGAAGCCCTTCGAGCTTGCGGCCGTCAAGGCGGCGTTTACGCGCTCCATGCAGGACGAAAAGGTCAAGGGCGACGAGATGGACTACCGCGCCTACGGCGGCTACGAGCCCCTGGCCGTGACCCTGACCCA
Source organism: Pseudomonadota bacterium (assembly GCA_023399375.1). Classification (GTDB taxonomy): domain Bacteria; phylum Desulfobacterota; class Desulfovibrionia; order Desulfovibrionales; family Desulfovibrionaceae; genus Solidesulfovibrio. The sequence goes on from JAEWPX010000026.1 coordinate 22,181, forward strand.
CATCCTGGACAACAAGGCCGGCCTCGCCTGGACCAGCTACTCCCACACCGGCGTCCCGGTCGTCACCTCGGCCATGGGCCCGGGCGCGCAGGCCTTCGCCGGCTACTACGACAACACCGCCCTGGCCCAAAAGATCATGGCCGCCCTGGGCCAGAAGGTCGTGGCGAGTAAGTAGGGGAAGGAAAGAGAAGAAAATGCCTCCGGCGGGGGGGGGGGGGGGGGGGGGGGGGGGGGGGGGGGGGGGGGGGGGGGGGGGGGGGGGGGGGGGGGGGGGGGGGGGGGGGGGGGGGGGGGGGGGGGGGGGGGGGGGGGGGGGGGGG
>JAEWPX010000064.1 GCA_023399375.1 Pseudomonadota bacterium
CATCGATTTTCTGACCGTGGCCACGCAGCTCAACAAGGTGAGCGTCGGCAAGGATGTTTCCCCGGCCACGCGTTTGCTCGGCGCGACGGCAAAGGAAGATCCGCAGCGCTATCGGGCCGCGAGCCCGGCGACATACATCACGGCCGAAGTCCCGCCGTTTCTCATCGAGCATGGCGACGCCGACACGCTCGTGAGCGTGCGCCAATCCCAGGATTTCGCGGCAAAATTGCGGCAGGTCGCAGGTGAGGGCGCGGTGCGTCTGGAAATCCTGCCTGGTGCGGGGCATCTGGACCCGGCCTTCAATACTTTGGAGAATACGGACAAGGTTCTGGATTTTCTGGACGCGCACCTGAAATAACCTCGACAGGCGTCGCAAAGGCGACGTGAGAAAAGCAGGCCGTTGCGCCTTGTACGCCGGCAACGCCGCAGCAGCGGGCGTTGCCGGCGTACCACCGTTTCCGGTCGAGAGCGTCCGGGAGGCAAGGAACGGTGCGGTGCCTCCGTTCCCTTTCCGTGCCTGATTGTCCGGGCCGCGTGAAGGACGTAAGGGGAAGACTCCAATCAGGAGGTTTCCCATGCGCATCATGGCCATAAACGGCAGTCCCCGGAAAAAATGGAATACCGCCACACTGCTCGGCAAGGCCCTGGAAGGGGCGGCCGGCACGGGCGCGGAAACGGAGATCGTCCATCTCTACGAGTTGGACTATAAGGGCTGCATCAGCTGCTTCGAGTGCAAGCGCATCGGCGGCAAGAATTACGGCCGCTGCGCCGTCAAGGACGCGCTGCATCCCGTGCTCGAGCGCGCCGCCACGGCCGATGCCCTCATCCTCGGCACGCCGATCTACTTCGGCGCGGAAACGGGAGAAATGCGCTCGTTCTATGAGCGCCTGTGCTTTCCCTTCCTGACCTACACCCCGGGCTACGCGTCGCTCTTTTCGCGCAAGATCAAGACGGCCCTGGTCTACAGCATGAACGTCCCGGAAGCGAAGATCGCCGACCTGGGCTACACCGTGTTCATGGAGCGGGCGCGCGGGGTCATGGCGCGCACGTTCGGGGCCTGCGAGCTGCTCCTTGCGACGGACACCATGCAATTCGACGATTACGGCAAATACCTGGCCACGGTCTGGGACGCGGCGGCCAAGCGCCAGCGCCACGAGGAGGTCTTCCCCGGGGACTGCGCCAGGGCTTTCGCCCTGGGCGAGCGGCTGGCCACGCCGCTGGCGGCGGGCTGAGACGGCCTCCCGGCGTGCGTACGCTGCGGCGCGCGCACGCCGGAAGGTCAGGGATTGCGCAGGCGGCGGTCGAAGTCGAATTCGCGCGAAGTGACGTGGTCCTCCAGGCGGCGGATGCGCTTGTCCAGGCGCTCGAAGCGGCGCTTGACCCGGGAGAGGGCATTCCCTCGCGAGGCGACGTATTCGTCGTAGAACACGCGCTCCTCGTCGTTGTCCGGGGGCAGGACCGGCTCGGGCTTGATGACGAAACCGGCGATCAGGTAGGCCGCGACCATGGGCCAGACGCCGGTGAAGGGCGTGAGCACGAGGATGAAGACCCGCATCCAGAAGACCGGGATGTCCAGGAAGTTCGCCAGTCCCTTGCACACGCCAAGGAGCATGCCCGAGCGGGAACGGTAGAGTTCGCGCAGGCGCAGTTCGCTGTAGTGTTTCATCGCTCGTCCTCCATGGAGGGCGTGCCCCGCCTCCCTGGCCTGGCGTCGAGCACGAGGGTTTCCAGGGTTTCGACGCGCTCCTCCAGGCGGGTGAGGCTGCGGTGGATTTCCTGGAGCAGCTGCGCCTCTTCGGCGTCGCCGCCGCGCGGGTTGGCCGTGCCCGGGCGCAGCAGGCGGATGCCGAGGAGGAAGATGACGCCGAGCACGACGAGGCCGACGATGGTGGCCCCGGCCATGACCAGTGCGGTAAGCAGTCCCATCATGCGTTGTCCTTATCTCCGCTTCGAAGCGGCAAGCCGGCGGTCGAAGTCGAATTCGCGCGAGGTCACGTGGGACTCCATGCGCGCGATGCGCGCTTCGAGATCCTGCGCCCGGTCGCGGACGTCCCGCGCGGCGCGGCCGAAGTCCATGCCCGGGGCCGCAGCGGACGCGGCATAGCCGGACGGCGCGTCATACCCGGCAGCGGGGCGCAGCAGCACGGCGCAGGCCAGGTAGATGAGCAGGGCCGGCCAGCCGATGGTGAGAAACAGGATGATGAAAAAGGCCAGCACGACCCAGGTCGGCAGGCCGAGCCAGCCGGCCGTGAAGCGGCAGCCGCCGGAAAGGAGCCCGGGGCCGCGGTCGGTATAGCCGCTCGAGCAGCCGGGTCCGCACCGGCCGCGAAACGCGTGGCGTCTCATGCTCCGCCTCCCTTGTCCGCATCGCGGGCAAGCAGGGTTTCCAGGTTGCGCACCCGGTCTTCCAGGCGCGCAAGCGTCGTTTTCACTTCGTCAAGCAGGGCCATGGCCTGGGCGTCGGCGTCGCGGCCGGCCCGGTCGGTGCGTTCGCTGCGGCGGCGCAGCAGCACGATGGCCGCGATCACGACCAGGACGAGCAGGATCTGCGGCACAGGCCAGCCGCCCGCATAAAACATCTGATGGTGTGGGAACACGTCTTCTCCTTACTGGACGCCGACCGACCATTTCCCGATTTCGCTCCCCAACTTCGTCTTCCCCCGCCCCCGCCCCCCCGGGGCGGGGGGGCGGGGGGGGGGTGG
>JAEWPX010000150.1 GCA_023399375.1 Pseudomonadota bacterium
CCCGGCGGGCGCCGGGCGGGCGCGCCCCCCCCGGCTGGACTGGCGCGGCCGTCTTTTGTCATGACCGATAGCGACCTGCTCCTCACGGCCGGCGTGGACGAGGCCGGACGCGGTTGCCTGGCCGGGCCGGTGGTGGCCGGGGCGGTTATCCTGCCCGAGGCCTACGACCTGCCGTACCTGACGGATTCCAAGAAGCTCTCAGCCGCGCGGCGCGAGACGCTCGCCCCGGCGATCAAGGCGCAGGCCATCGCCTGGGCCGTGGGCATGGCCTGGCCGGCGGAAATCGACCGCATCAACATCCTGCAAGCCACGTTCGCGGCCATGGCCCGGGCCGTGCGGGCGCTTTCGAGCCGTCCGGCCGCCCTCGTCATCGACGGCAACAAGTGCATTCCGGCAGCGCATCTGGCGATCTTGTCCGCCGCGCCCCGCCAGAAGGCGGTCGTCGGCGGCGACGCCAGCGTGCCCGCCGTCTCCGCCGCCTCGATTCTCGCCAAGACCAGCCGCGACAAGCTCATGACCGTGTTCGAGCGCCGCTATCCCGGCTACGGCTTCGCCGCGCACAAAGGCTACGGCGCGGCGGCCCATCTCGCGGCCCTTTCGCGTCTTGGCCCCTGCCCCATCCACCGCCTGACCTTTCGCGGCGTCCTGCCCGAAACCTCCCGCCAACTCGGACTCCCCGGGATATGACGCCCATGCGACGCGCCTTCCGGCTGGCATCGTACCGGCTAAAATCGCGGTATTTCCCCTGCCGGGAGGTCCAGGAGGGGCCACGCCCCTCCCGGCCGCCGGAGGCGTCCCCATGACCCCGCCTCCCCCACCGCCCCAAGCGCCGCATCTCCGGCTCGGACGCGCGGGCGAGGCAGCGGCCGAGGCGCTGCTCGCCGGCAAGGGCTTCACGGTGCTTGCGCGCAACTACCGCACGCGCGGCGGCGAGGTGGACCTTGTCTGCCAGGACGGCGGGACGCTGGTGTTCGTCGAGGTCAAGACGCGCGGCGCAGGCAGCCTCGCCCGGCCGGACCAGGCCGTGACCGCAGCCAAGCGCGGCCGGCTCGTACGGGCGGCGGCGGCGTTTTTGTCCGAGCGGGATCTCTGGGATCGGCCGTGCCGCTTCGACGTGGTGGCCGTCACCGCCTCGGGAAAGGCCCTGACGGCCGCCCACCTGCCCGATGCCTTCATCCTGGAAGACGGTATGGGCACGGGAAATTTCTACCAGCCCGGATAGGGTCGCCGCTCACGCCCTGTCGCGGTGTCTTGCCGCAAAAAAACGCCCCGTGGCTCCTTCCGGATTCCACGGGGCGTTTTTTTGTTGCGGCCGCGCGAGCGGGCGGCGGACTAATCGTTGACGTCGACTTCGGCGCAGGAGTCGTCTTCCGAGAGGGAAAACGACGCGGCGGCCTCGAAGATGCGGGCTTCGACGTAGCTGACGTCGGCGTCGTCGCCGGATTCGAGGTCGAAGCAGTAGCCGTCCTTGGAGAGCAGGCCGCCGGGAATGAGATCGCCGCGCTCGTCGGGGTCGGTGATGGTATCGGCGTAGAAGCACACGGACAGGAAGCGCTCCCCGTCGAGGGAGGCCACGTCGACCATGGTGATGACGGGGCGTCCGCGCGGGGGTTCTGCGCGCAGGCTGTAGCTCGCGGGCGGGCGCGGGACGAAGCTGACGGTGGCTTCATTCAGGCTTTCGAGCGCTTTCTTGAGGCGCAGGAACGCGGTCTTGACCCCGTTGGGGTCGTCTTGCCAGTCGGCGATGAAGGCGTCGAGTTCGGACATTTCGGCTCTCCTCCTGTGACGTCCTTAACGAATGCCGTGGTATTTATCAATTGAAATGAGCATGTTGAACAAATTGCCCGTCAAAGGGGGCGCACTTTGCGGACACGGGCTAGAGGTAGAACAAGACAAGGAGGTAGAAGGATAGCCCGAGAAGGGAAAAAACAAAATCGCTTCTTCGCATGGAAAACTCCAAAAAAAAGGTTGCCAAGCCCAAGGGTGTGGGATAGATACCGTCTCTCGCCGCGCCGAGGTAGCTCAGTCGGTAGAGCAGGGGACTGAAAATCCCCGTGTCGGCAGTTCAATTCTGTCCCTCGGCACCATAGAAATCAAAGGGTTAGCTGAAAAGCTGGCCCTTTTTTCTTTTGTCTGCTCCATCTTGCGCCACTCCTGTGCCCCTTTTCTCTGTGAAGGGACGTGAGACGGGGTGAAAATAGCCCAGGCCCGAGGGGATGGGAAGCGGCCCGTGGGGGACTGTCCCCCGGCACCCGCACCACCCTCGCCATCGGAGTGCTTGCCGGCAGCCCCCGCGAAGCCGCGACGTGCCCCGGCCCATGCCCCCCCTGTCACGACCGGCGCACCATCATGCGGCGTTCCATGCGCCGCGCGAGGCGTCGCCGCAAATCCGCTTTGCCCTGTTCCGCGCCGGGAAGCACAAGCGCTTTCTTGCATGTCAGTTTCCCTATCGCTTGCAATACGCGCAAGCGACATGCTACCTTTTCATTACTGTGACCGTACTTTTCAAGCCCCGGGCAAACCTTCTTCCAGAACCGACGGAATCACGAATTCGCAACAAACCCTGAACCCTGTGCATCGGCAACGCCATTCAAGGGTCCCCCATGACGCTGACCACCCGTCGGATATCCATTTTTGCAGCCTGCCTGTTGCTGCCTCTCCTTGCCGCCTACGCCAGCGTGCGCATCGCCCAATCCATCATCTTCGACAAGCAGAGAGCCGCATTGCAACTGTCGGCCAAACGCCTGCATTTCACGATCATCGACAAGACCATCAACAGTCGGCTCATCGGGGCGACCAGCCTGCTCGGACTCATCCAACCGACCCTCAAACTCAGCGTCCTGGGCACGCGGCTGACCGAAAGCGACTCCAGCGAAATCCACAACGTCCTCGAGCCCCTGCGGCGTCAATTCTCCGCCGAGGGGACATACCTCATAGGAGCCAACGGCATCATCCGCATCCACGACACGGAAGGCTCCTTGTCGGAAGGCTTGAACGTCGGCTTCCGGCCCTATTTCAAGCAGGCCATGGCGGGCCGCACGAGCGTTTACGCCGCCGTGGGCAAGCAAACCCAGTCGCGGGGGCTTTACTACGCCGCCCCCGTCCACGAAGGGACGTTGCGCTCCTCGCCTGTCATCGGCGTCGTGATGACGAAGGTCGACGCCGCGTTCCTCGACGCGCTCCTGTCCGCATCCGGCAGCCAGGGCGTGCTCCTCTCGCCGCAGGGCGTGGCCTTCGCCGCCTCCAGACCGGACTGGCTCTTCGCCATGACCCCGCCGGCCGACGCGGGCCGGGTGGATACGATACGTCGCTTGGGGCGCTTCGGCCCTCTCTTCGACGCCCGTCCGCCGGCCCTGCTGCCCTTTTCTCCCGCGCAGGAAGCCGCTTCCATCGACGGCCGCCTCTGGAACCTGGCGACGATGCCCGTCGACTGGGAAGATCCGGACGGCTCCTGGACGCTCGTGCTGCTGCAGGACACCACCGCCTGGTTCACCCCGGGCCAGCGGGCGGCTACGGCGGTGGGCTCCGGGGCGCTGGTTTTTCTCGTGTGCCTCGCGCTCGTGGCCTACGACCGCGTCCGGCTGCGGCGGGCCAGGACGATGGCCCGCTTCCGCACCCTGGGCGTGGCCATGGAGGTCAGCCCCCTGGCCGTTGTCGTCACCGACCGCAAGACCCGCATCCGCTGGGTCAATCCCCAGTTCGAGCACGTGACCCAGTACACGCTCAAGGAAATCAAGGGCCGCGACCCCAACATCCTGGCCAGCGGCGACACGCCCGTGGAAGTGCACCAGGAGATGTGGCGCTCCTTGAACGCCGGGCAACCCTGGAGCGGCGAATTCATCAACCGGCGCAAGGACGGCGTCCGCTACCACGCCCGGGTCGCGATCTCGCCGGTAAACGACGACAAGGGAAAGCTGCTCGGCTACGTGGGCCTGCAGGAGGACATCAGCGAATACAAGCGGCTGCTGTCCCGGCTGGAATCGCGGTTGCGCCTGGAGGCGGGGCTCAAACAGTTCGCGGCCTCGCTGCAAAACGAGTTCGCCGCCGACCGGCTGGCGGCGATCGCCCTGGACGCGCTCGTCCGCTTCCTTTCGCTCCCCTACGCCGCGGTCCATGTCCGCTGCGAGGAAAACGGAACCGAGGTGCTGGCCCGCTTCGGCGGCCGCTGGCCGGACGCGGACCGGCCCGGAACCGACCAGCATCTGGCCGGCGACGTGGTCGCTTCGGGCCGGCCGTTCGTCCTGCGCGACCTCCCCGAGGCGGCGGCCGTCACCCTGGCCGGCGGCGCGGCGCCGCTGACGGAAATACGCCTGCTCCCCCTCGGCGACGGCCAGGCGGCCCTCGGCGCGCTGGAGATCGGCCTGTTGCGCGACCTTTCCGAGGAGGAGCAGCACTACCTGGACAAGGCCTGCGCGGAACTGGCCGTGGCGCTCAAGCTCGCCCTGGACATCAGCGGGCGCGTCCGGGCCCAGCAGGCCCTGGCCGACCAGCTCGCCTTCCAGCAGGTGCTGCTGGACACCATTCCCAACCCTGTTTTCTACAAAGGCGCGGACACGCGCTTTCTGGGCTTCAACCGCGCGTACGAGGAAACCTTCTCCGTCAGGCGCGAGGACCTCGTGGGCAAACGCGTGCTCGACCTCGACTACCTGCCCGAGGAGGACCGCACGGCCTACCAGCGCGAGGACGAAGCCGCCATCGCCTCGGGCGGCGCGGTGCGGCGGGAGATGCGCATCCCCTTCGCCGACGGGCGCATGCACGAGACCCTGTATTACGTTTCGGGCTTCAGGCGCGCGGACGGCAGTCCCGGAGGGCTCGTCGGAACGTTCGTGGACATCAGCGAGCAAAAAGAAATCGAACGGGCCCTGGCCGCGGCCAAGGAAGCCGCGGTCGAGGCCACGCTGCTCAAATCCGACTTCCTGGCCAACATGAGCCATGAAATCCGCACACCCATGAACGCCATCGTGGGCATGGCCCACCTGGCGCTCAAGACCGAGCTGACGCCCCGCCAGTGCGACTACATGCGCAAGATCCAGCAGTCGAGCCAGCTGCTGCTCGCCATCATCAACGACATCCTGGACTTCTCGAAGATCGAGTCCGGCAAGCTCGCCATCGAACGCACCGACTTCGACCTGTCCTCGGTCCTCGAAAACGTCGCCATCCTGATCCGGGAAAAGGCCGAGGCCAAGGGCCTCGAACTGCTCTTCGACGTGGCCCCGGACGTCCCCCAGGACTTGATCGGGGACCCGCTGCGCCTGGGGCAGATCCTGGTCAATTTCGCCAACAACGCGGTCAAGTTCACCGAGACGGGCGAGGTGAACATCCGGGTACGCCTGGACGGCGAGGACGCCGAGGAAGCGCCGCTGCGCTTCGAGGTGCGCGACACCGGCATCGGGCTCACCGAGGAGCAGATCGGCCGGTTGTTCCAGAGCTTCTCCCAGGCCGATTCCTCGACGACCCGCCGCTACGGCGGCACAGGGCTCGGTCTGGCCATCTCCAAGAGGCTGGCCGAACTCATGCGCGGCCAGGTCGGCGTCGTTTCGACGCCCGGCCAGGGCTCCACGTTCTGGTTCACCGTGCGTCTGGGCAAAAGCCGCAAGCGCCACCGCATCTTCCTGCCCGATCCCGACCTGCGGGGGCGGCGCATCCTGGTCGTGGACGACAACGAAAACGCCCGGGCGGTCCTGACCGACATGCTCGCCTCCATGAGCTTTGCCGTGGACACCGTGGCCTCGGGACAGGAGGCGCTGACAGCCATCGCCGCGGCCAGGGACAGGGGGGTGCCCTATGAGGTCGCCCTGCTCGACTGGCAGATGCCGGAAATGAACGGCATCGAAACCGCCGCGCGCATCCGGCGCGACCCGCGCAACGCGCCGTTGCATCTGCTCATGATCACGGCCTTCGGCCGCGAGGAGGCCCTGCGCGGCGCCGAGCAGTCCGGCATCGAAGCCGTGCTGCTCAAACCCGTGACCCATTCCGTGCTGTTCGACACGCTCATACGGACCCTGGCCGGTTTCCGCGAGGAGGAGCCCGCGCCTGACGCAAAGGCCCAAACGCTGCAGGAACCGGTCGGACAAGGCCGCATCCTGGTGGTGGAGGACAACGAGGTCAACCAGCAGGTGGCCGTGGAGATGCTCGCCCAGGCCGGCTACGACGTCGATGTGGCCGACAACGGCGAACAGGCCCTGGAGAAGGTGCAGCGCACGGCCTATGACCTCGTGTTCATGGACATGCAGATGCCCATAATGGACGGTCTCGCCGCCACCATCGCCATCCGCAAGCTGCCCGGCTTCGCGAACCTGCCCATCGTGGCCATGACCGCCAACGCCATGCGCCAGGACCGGGACAAATGCATGGCGGCAGGCATGAACGGATTCATCGCCAAACCCGTCGATCCCGACGCCCTCCTTGCGGCGCTGCGCGCCTGGATTCCGGCGCAATCAAGCGCACCTGCGGACGCAAAAGCCGGTCCGCAGCCCACGGGGCCGGTCGAAGCGCTCGAGGGGATCGACGTGGCCGCGGGTCTCGGACGCGTCGGCGGCAACAGGGAGCTGTATTTCCGGTTGCTGGACAAGATGCGGCTCGATTTTCCCGCCGTGCCGGACCGCATTCGCGCCGCGCTGGAGGCGGGCGATCGCCAGGCAGCGGAAATCGCGGCCCATTCGGTCAAGGGCGCGGCCGGCAACGTCGGGGCCACGCTCCTGGCCGCGTCCGCGGCGACTTTGGAAAAGGCCCTGCGCGAGGGGGACGACGCAGGCTTCGCCGCGGCGCTGCCGGCCTTTGCCGCGGCCGTGGACCGATTCTCCCGGGCCCTGGCCGGGCGGGACGCGGCCGGGACGCCCCCGACCGCCGACCACGCGCCTGCGGGAACCACGTGCGCGACGGAAATCATGGACGCCCTGCGCGCGCTCGCGCCGCACCTGGAGGCCAGAAAACCCAGGCCCTGCGCGAAGATCATGGCCGCCTTGCGGGAGATGCCCTGCGACGACGCTCTGCGGGACAAGCTCGCATCCCTCGACGCCCTCGTGCGCGGCTACAAGTTTCCCCAGGCGCTCGAACTCGTGCGCGCCATGTTGCCGGCCGCCCCCGGGGAGGTTCCGTGAAAACGCTCGCCGCATGCCTCGTCCTCATCGTCGACGATACGGAAACCAACCTGGACATCCTCGTCGAAACCCTGGGCGAGGACTACGAGGTCGCCGTGGCCATGGACGGCCCGACCGCCCTGTCCCTGGCGAAGGACCAGACGCCCGACCTCATCCTCCTCGACATCATGATGCCCGGCATGGACGGCTACGAGGTCTGCCGCCGGCTGTCGGCCGATCCGGCCACGGCCCAGACGCCGGTGATCTTTCTCACCGCCCTGACGGAGGTGACGGACAAGACCCGGGGCTTTGCCGCCGGGGCCGTGGACTACGTGACCAAGCCTTTCGAGCCGGCGGAAATCAAGGCCCGGGTGCGCACGCACCTGTCCCTGCGTCTGGCCCGGCAGGAACTGGCCATGCAAAACGAGATCCTGGAACGGAAAGTCCGCGAGCGCACCCGCGAACTGGCCCTGACCCAGGACGCCATCATCGAGGCCATGGCCGGGCTGGCCGAATACCGCGATCCGGAAACGGGCGGGCACATCAAACGGACGCGCAATTACGTGCGCCTGCTCGCCATGCGGCTGCGCGACCATCCGCTCTACGAAGCATCGCTGTCTGAAGAAACGATCGATTTGCTTTACAAATCCGCGCCATTGCACGACATTGGCAAAGTGGGCGTGCGCGACGACATCCTGCTCAAGCCGGGCCCCCTGACCGAAGCGGAATTCGAAACCATGCGCCGCCACACGATCTACGGCCGGGACGCCATCGAGGCCGCGGCCAAAAATCTCGGGGACAACTCGTTCCTGCGCCTGGCCCAGGAGATCGCCTACACCCATCAGGAACGCTGGGACGGGTCCGGCTATCCGCAGCGACTCGCCGGGGAAGCCATCCCCGTCTCCGGGAGAATGATGGCCATCGCCGACGTCTACGACGCGCTCATCAGCCGCCGGGTCTACAAAGCGCCCCTGCCCCATGCCCAGGCGGTCGCCGTCATCCGGGACGGCCGGGGAAGCCAGTTCGACCCCGCCATGGTCGACGCCTTTCTGGACATACAGGAGTCCTTCCGGCAAATCGCCCTAAGCTTTTGCGAAGACGACGACGAACGCCGCGCCCTGGAGCATCCCTATGTGGCCTGATTGCGACAAGATGGTGATCGATATGGTACGCAGCGCCAAACAGACGATCCTGATCGTCGACGACGTGGAAACCGACGTCGACACCCTGGTGGAGACCCTCGGCGACGACTACGAGATCGCCGTGGCCCTGGACGGCCCCACGGCCTTGCAGAGCCTGCGGCCCGACCCGCCGGACCTCATCCTGCTCGACATCCTCATGCCGGGTATGGACGGCTACGAGGTCTGCCGCCGCATCAAGGCCGACGCCGCCACCGCCGCCATCCCGATCATTTTCCTGACGGCCCTGACGGAAATCCAGGACAAGGTCACCGGGTTCACCCTGGGCGCGGTGGACTACATCACCAAACCCTTCGACATCCTGGAAGTCAAAGCCCGGGTGACGACGCATCTGGCCCTCAAGGCGGCCATGGAGCGGCTGGCGCGGCAAAACCAGCTTCTGGCCGAGGCGGCGCGCCTGCGCGAGGACGTGGAACGCATCACCCACCACGACCTCAAAAGCCCGCTCGGCGTGATCCTCTCCCTCCCCCAGCTCGTGGCCGCCGGCGGCAACCTCAGCCCGGAGCAACTGACCAGCCTCGAAGACATCGAGCAGGCCGGCTACAAGATGCTCAATATCGTCAACCTGTCCCTCGGCTTGCTGAAGATGGAGCAGGGCGTCTACGAACTGTCGCCCACCCCCGTGGACATTGTCCGCGTCCTGCGCAAGGTCGAAGAGGATCTGGCGTCCCTGCGGCGCAGCCGCAACATATCCGTGGAACTGAGTCTCGCGGACGCGCCCCTTGAGCCCTCTCCCGCGTTTCACGTGCTGGGCGAGGAGTTGCTGTGCTACTCCATGCTGACCAATCTGCTCAAAAACGCCATGGAGCACTCGCCCGTGGGGGGACGGGTGGCCATCGCCATGCGGGCCGGCGACGAGGGATTGGGCGAAATACGCCTGCGCAACCAGGGCGAGACGGCCCCTGAATTCCGGGAACGGTTCTTCGAAAAATACGCCACCCACGGCAAGCCGGGCGGCACCGGCCTTGGCACCTATTCCGCGAGGCTTATGGCCAGGACCATGGCGGGCGACCTCTGCCTCGACGCCTCCGTGCCCGGGGAAACCACCCTCGTCTTGCATCTCCCGACGCGCTGACCGGCACGCCCCGGCCACCCCTCCCGCAGCGATTGCGCGTTCTCGCCTGCCGCGCGACCGTACCCGTCGCCCCGCCACGATCGACCGCGCGCAAGCATCCGCCGGAAGGCCCCGGCCGTGGGCATTCCCGTCGCACTGCGGCCCTGCGGAACATTCTTGACAGACTCCGGAAAAGGGTTTTTCTAACGAGCGTTCAGCAGCAACTTCGCGAGGTGTCATGGCCGCCCCGAACACGCGCGAGAAGATCCTCATCGCCGCAGCGCAACTCTTCGCCGCCCAGGGCTACAGCGCGGTTTCCATGCGCCGCATCGCCACTGCCGTCGGCATGACGCAGGCGAACCTCTACTATTATTTCAAGAACAAGGAAGAGCTGGTCCGCTCCGTGCTGACCTTCGTGTTCAGCGGCCGCAGCCGCTCCCTGGCGGCGGTGCTCGAAAGCGGCGCGGATGCGCAGCAGTGCCTGGAAAACGGCGTTTCCTGGTTCCTGACGCTGCTGTTCGAGGACTCCGTCTCGACGAAGCTCTTTTTCCGGGAACTGCTGACCGACGACAGGGATCGTTTGCAGTTCCTCACGGAGAATGTTTTCCAGGACGCCTTCGACAGTCTCGTGCGGATCCTCGATGCGTACCTGGACACGCCGGACCCCGTTCACGCGGCCATTTTCCTGACGAGCACGGTCATCGGGTATTGCCAGTTCTCCGGCATCGTTTCGCACCTGCATGGCGCGAAGCCGGAATATGTCGCGCCGCAGGCCGTCACGCGGCATCTGATGCAGCAGCTGCGCCGTTTCGCCAGGCAGCCTGCCGTGTCTTCCTAAAACGGGTCCGTGGATTGCGGCAGGGAGTGTCGGACATGTTTCGTTCTTATGATAACGACAGACGCAAACGCGCAGGGACGTCGCCGGCCGCGGCGCGGGCGGATGCCCCCTGCTCCCGTCCGTCGCGGACGGCGGCAACGCCGGAGAGGGGCGGCGCGATGGCTGCGGCACCGTCCCGGATGTCCCGTAACGGCAGTCGGAGGTTTCTGATGCAACGCCGAGGAAGTTTCTCTCCCTGCGCAAGCGCGCTGGCGATCTGTGCGTGTCTCGTCCTTTTCGCCGGCTGCAGCCGCGAACAACAGGCCGGCGGGCAACGCCCCATGCCTGAAGTGTCCACCGTGACCGTCGCGCCGCGCGAGGTCGCGCTGTCCACGGAACTGTCCGGGCGCACCTCCGCGTACCGGATCGCCGAGATCCGGCCGCGCGTCAACGGACTCGTCGAAAAGCGCCTGTTCACGGAAGGCTCCAACGTCAAGGAAGGACAGGTCCTCTACCAGATCGATACCGCCCCGTTCACGGCGGAACTCGACAACGCCCAGGCCGCGCTGGCCGAGGCCAAGGCCAAGCTGCCGACGACGAGCCTTCGCGCCTCGCGCTACAAGGCGCTGGTGTCCCACAGCGCGCTCAGCCAGCAGGATTACGACGACGCGGCCTCCAACCTCGACCAGGTCAAGGCCAGCATCACGTCCCTGGAGGCGCGGGTGGAAACGGCGCGCATCAACCTGGGCTACACCAAGGTCGTCGCGCCCATTTCAGGGCGCATCGGCAAGTCCAGCGTGACCGACGGGGCCATCGTCACGGCCTACCAGGCCACGGCCCTGGCGACCATCCAGCAGCTGGACCCCATCTACGTGGACGTGCCCCAATCCACCGCCGACATGCTGCGCATGAAGGCCCGCTTCAAGGAGGGGCTGCTCAATCCGCAGGAAAAGGACCACGACAAGGTCCGGCTCATCCTGGAGGACGGCAAGCCCTATCCGCTGGAAGGCACGCTGCAGTTCAGCGACGTCAGCGTGGACCCCACCACCGGTTCGGTCATCCTGCGCCTGATCTTCCCCAACCCGGAAGGCGACATCCTGCCGGGCATGTTCGTCAAGGCCGTGATTCGGGAAGGCGTCAACCCCAAGGCCATCCTCGTGCCCCAGCAGGGGGTGTCCCGGGACGCCAAGGGCAATCCGTACGCGCTGCTGGTCGATGCGGAAAACAAGGTCGTCTTGCGCCAACTGACGCTCGACCGGGCCATCGGCAGCGAATGGCTCGTCGCGGACGGCCTCGTCCCGGGCGACAGGGTGATCGTCGAGGGCCTGCAGATGCTGCGGCCGGGCACCGTGGTCAAGGCCACGCCCCTGGCCCAGGGGGACCGGAAAAGCGCCGGGGAAGGCCACGCCGAGACCGCGTCGGCGAAACAGGGTGCGGAGGGCAAATAAATGCTCTCGAAATTCTTCCTGGACCGGCCCGTCTTCGCCTGGGTCATCGCCATCATCCTGCTCTCCCTGGGCGGGCTCGCCATCTACGGCATGCCCATCGCCCAGTATCCGCCCATCGCGCCGCCCTCCATCGCCATCTCCGCCTACTACCCCGGCGCGTCGGCGGAAACGGTGGAAAACACCGTGACCCAGATCATCGAGCAGAAGATGACGGGCCTCGACGGCATGCTCTACTTAAGCGGCTCCAGTTCCTCCTCGGGCGAGGCCCGGCTCGAGATGACCTTCACGCCGGGCACCGATCCGGACATCGCCTGGTCCAAGGTACAAAACAAACTCCAGCTCGCCATGGCCAGCCTGCCCGACGAGGTCCAGCGTTCCGGCGTCAAGGTCAGCAAATCCACCCGCAACTACCTCATCGTGGTCGGGCTGATCTCCGAAGACGGCAGCATGCGCGGCGAGGACCTGCGCGACTATGCCCAGTCCACCCTGGAAAAGGTCCTGTCCCGGGTGCCCGGGGTGGGCGAGGTGGAAAACTTCGGCACCCAGTACGCCATGCGCGTCTGGCTCGACCCCGACAAGCTCAACAGCTTCAGCCTGACCATGGACGACGTCATCACGGCGCTTGGCGCCTACAACGTCGAGGTCTCCGCCGGCCAGTTCGGCGGCGCGCCGGCCGTTTCCGGGCAGCGCCTCAACTCACCCATCGTCGTGCAGCACCTGTTGCAGACGCCCGAACAGTTCGCCGCCATTCCGCTGCGCATCAACCAGGACGGGTCCGTGGTCCGGATCAAGGACGTGGGCCGCACGGAACTGGGCTCCGAGCGCTCGGACATCGTGGGCTTCCACAACGGCCGGCCGTCGGCGGCCATGGCCATCCGCCAGGCGGCCGGGGCCAACGCCCTGGCCACGGCCGCGGCCATCAAGGCGAAGATGGAGGAGATGAGCCGCTATTTCCCCCACGGCATGAAGGTGGTCTATCCTTACGACACCACGCCGTTCACCAAGGTGGCCATCCACGAGGTGGTCAAGACCCTGTTCGAGGCGGTGGTGCTCGTTTTTCTGATCATGTTTCTCTTCATGGGCAACATCCGGGCCACGCTCATTCCGACCATCGCCGTGCCCGTGGTGCTCATGGGCACGTTCGCGGTGCTCAACTTCTGCGGCTACTCCATCAACATGCTGACCATGTTCGCCATGGTCCTGGCCATCGGCCTGCTTGTCGACGACGCCATCGTGGTGGTGGAAAACGTGGAGCGGATCATGTCCGAGGAGGGGCTGTCGCCGCGCGAAGCCACGGCCAAGTCCATGGACGAAATCACGAGCGCCCTCGTCGGCATCGGCCTCGTGCTCTCGGCGGTGTTCGGGCCCATGGCCTTTTTCCAGGGCTCCACCGGCGTGCTCTACCGGCAGTTCTCCATCACGCTGATCGCCGCCATGCTGCTGTCGGTGGTGGTGGCGTTGATCCTGACGCCGGTCCTTTGCGCCACGTTTTTAAAGCCCGTGCCCAAGGGACACGAGCCGTCGGAAAACGTGGTCTTCTTCCTGCGCCCCTTTTTCCGCTGGTTCGACCGGATCTTCTTCGGCCTGCGGGCCGCGTATGTGCGCCTGGTCGGCCATTCCTTCTCCAGGGCCACGCGCTACCTCCTTTTCTACTGCGCCATCGTGGCCATGGTCGGCTATCTGTTCAACCGCATGCCGACCTCCTACATCCCGGACGAGGACCAGGGCATCCTCATGGTCCAGGCCACGCTGCCCCCGGGCTCGAGCACCCTGGAGCAGACCCAGGCGGTCATGGGCAAGGTGCGGGACTATTTCCTCAACCAGGAGAAGGACGCCGTGGAGTCCTTCATGGACGTCTCCGGCGTCAGTTTCGGCGGCCAGGGCCAGAACATGGCGCTCGGCTTCGTCAAGCTCAAGGACTGGGACCTGCGCCCGGGAGAAGACCGCAAGGTCAAAGCCATCGCCGCCCGGGCCATGCGGGTGTTTTCAGGGATCAAGGAGGCGCAGGTCTTCGCCTTTCCGCCGCCGCCGGTGGTGGAACTCGGCATGGCCACCGGCTTCGACTTCGAGTTGCAGGACCGCGGCGGCCTGGGCCACGACAGGCTCATGGCCGCGCGCAACCAGCTGCTCGGCATGGCGCGCCAGGATCCGCGCCTGGTCCGGGTCCGGCCAAACGGCATGGAGGACGTGCCGGAATACTACGTGGACGTGGACTGGGACAAGGCCGGGGCGCTCGGCGTGCCCATCTCCTCCATCCATACGACCGTCGCCGCGGCCTTCGGCAGCTCCTACGTCAACAACTTCATCCAGGGCGGCCGGGTCAAGCAGGTCTACGTCCAGGCCGACGCGCCCTACCGCATGCTGCCCCAGGACCTGACGAAGCTCTACGTGCGCAACAGCGCGGGCAAGATGGCACCGGTATCCGCCTTCGCCACGGGGCGCTGGGCCGTAGGGTCGCCCAAGCTCGAGCGCTACAACGCCTTCCCCTCCATCGACATCTGGGGCGAACCCGCGCCCGGGCACAGCACCGGCGAGGCCATGGCCCTCATGGAATCCTTCGCCGCCAAGCTGCCCCAGGGCATCGGCTTCGACTGGACGGGGCTCTCCTACCAGGAGCGCATGGCCACGGCCCAGGGGCCGATTCTCTACGCCTTTTCCATCTTCGTGATCTTTCTCTGCGTGGCCGCCCTGTACGAGAGCTGGACCATCCCCATCGTCAACATGCTGATGCTGCCGCTTGGCGTCCTCGGCGCGATCGTAGCCACGTCCTGGCGGGGCTTCCCCAACGACGTGTATTTCCAGATCGGCTTCCTCACCACCCTGGGCCTGTCCACGAAAAACGCCATCCTGATCATCCAGTTCATCCAGGAGCGCATGACGCACGGGGAAGGCCTCGTCGAAGCGACGCTCGGCGCGGTCAAGACCCGGTTTCGGCCGGTGATGATGACCTCCCTGGCCTTTTTCTTCGGCGTGCTGCCGCTGGCCATCGCCAGCGGCGCCGGCGCCGGAGCCATGAACGCCATCGGCACCGCCGTGTGCGGCGGCATGCTTTCGGCCACCTTCATCGACCTCATCTTCATCCCGCTGTTCTTCGTCCTGGTTTCCCGGCTGTTCCAGGGCCGGGAACAGGGACAGCCCGGCGGCCAAATGCCGTGACCGGCCGGAGCGAGGCGGTCTGGCGCCCTTGGGGGGGCGGAAACGGACGCCCCGCTCCCCCCCGCAAAAACAAAAAGGCCGCGGTCGTCCGCGGCCTTTCGCTGTCTTTTCGGACAGAAGGAAAACTACTTCACGGCGTCTTTGAGGGTCTTGCCCGGGGTGAAGCGGACGGCTTTGGAAGCCGGGATGTCGATGGCCTTGCCGGTGCGGGGATCGCGGCCGGTGCGCGCGGCCCGCTCGGACACCTTGAAGGTGCCGAAACCGGTCAGGGTCAGGGCCTCGCCCGCGGCCAGGGAGTCCTGGATGGCCTCCAAGACGGAGTCAAGGACCTTGCCCGCCTCGGCCTTGGTGGCGATGCCGGCGTTGGCCTGGATTTTGGCAATGATGTCTGTCTTAGCCATATGCGTGCGATCTCCTTAAGCGTAGGATTGCCGGCCGTTCGGCAGTCAAGGGGCCGAATACGCGACCGTTCGGACCACGCCCAGTCCCCTTGCGCCCCTGCTTTATCGAAAAAGCGCGGCTTAGGCCACTACTTTTCCCTTCTTCTCCCACAGGCGCATATTCTTCATTTTTTTGCGGCGATCCCGCTGCAACGACTTGCACACCAGCGGCATGGTCTTCTTGTAGCCGTGCTTGGCCTTGTATTCCTCGGGCGTCAGGCCGTGCGTGGCCAGATGCTTTTTGGTGATCACTTTGAACGACTTGCCGCACTCCAGACAGGTGACGGACTTTTCCTTGACCGCCTTCTTGGGATCCATGTCCACGACCTGCTCGGCTTCGCCCTCCAGGACGTCGCCGCTGATGTCGCGGATGCCGGCGGCAAGGCGACGCACCATGGAGGTGATCTCCTCGTCGGTCATGGTGCGCACGGACGCCTGGGCCTTGACGATCTCCAAGGCGCATTTGACGTATTCTT
>JAEWPX010000069.1 GCA_023399375.1 Pseudomonadota bacterium
GGCCGCGCCCCCGGCGCTGCCCGCCGCGCCGCCGGCGCAGGGCAAGGCCGCAGCCGCCGCAGGGACGGCGTCGGCCGCCGAACTCGGCGCATCCGTGGTGCGTCCCGGCTGGTCGGTCAGCAGGCTGGCTGCGCGGGTCTACGGCAATGGCAACCGGGCCGTGCTCGCGCGTCTGGCCAAGGCCAATCCCGGCATCGACTTCGGCCATATCCGCGCCGGCGAGTCCCTGGTCTATCCGGTCATCGAAGCCAAGGCGCCCCCGGTCGGGGCGTATCTCGTGAAGGTGGGGAGCGTGGACAGCCTGGAAAAGGGCTTCGTCTTCATCTCCCGCGTCAAGGACCGCGAGAACCTGTCGCTGTCGCTTTTCTGCACGAGCCATCCCGAGACCGGAACCCGCTTCGACGTGGTGGTGGCGGCCCTGTACCCGAACCAGGCCAGCGCGCAGATGGCGATGGCCGCGCTGCCGCCGGAACTTGCCTCCCGGGCCGTGCTGCTCGGCGGCTTCCCGGACGGGACGGCCTATTACACGGACCTCGGCGAGGCGGACGGCATGGTCGCGCAGGCCTTTCGTCCGCTCGGACGGCAGGTCGCCGAAAGCCGGCCCGCGCGCCGCGTCGCGCCGCGCGCCGCCCTTGGCGCGGGCGAACTGCCCGCCGGCGAGTAGCCGCGAAAGGATCGGGAATCGCCCATGGAGCCCAGAAAACGCCTGCGCCTCGGCGAGATGCTCGTCGCCGCCGGACTCGTCAGCGAGGACAAGCTGCGCCAGGCCCTGGCCGCGGGCAAGCGCGGCGGGCTGCGCCTCGGCCAGCAGCTCGTGCGCGACGGAACCGTCAAGGAATCCGACATCGTCGACCTGATCAGCCGCCAGATGGGGCTGGCCAAGTACACCCCGGACCGCTTCCCGGTGGACAGCCATCTGGCGGGCGTCATCCCGGCGGAGATGGCGCTGCGCTCCAAGCTCGTGCCGCTGTCCAAGACCGGGAACCTCATCCGTGTGGCCATGCCCGATCCGCTGGACATCAGCGCCATCGAAGACATCGAGATCTACAAGAACTGCGAGGTGGAGCCGGTCATCTGCACCGAGCGCGAGCTCGGCTACCTGACCAGCGCCATCTACGGCATGGGGCTCGGCATCGAGGGCGTCCTCGACAGCATCGAGGACATGCGCGACGACGGCGTCAAGACCGAAGACCGCTCCGGCGACGTGCAGGTCAGTTCGCTCGAGGACATGGCCGGCGAAGCGCCGGTGGTGCGTTTCGTCAACTCGCTGCTCTCCCAGGCCGTGCGCGAAGGGGCCAGCGACGTGCACATCAGCCCCGAGCGCGACCAGGTGCAGATCCGCATGCGCATCGACGGCAAGCTCAAGGCCGTGCCTTCGCCGCCGAAGCCCATGATCCTGCCCATCGTCTCGCGCATAAAAATTCTCGCCAACCTCGACATCGCCATCAGCCGCGTGCCCCAGGACGGCCGTTTCACCGTGGCCATCGACAAGCGCGAGATCAACATCCGCGTCTCGACCATGCCCACCATCCATGGCGAGAACCTCGTCCTGCGCCTGCTCGACATGAGCGCCGGCGGCATGCTGCTGTCCGACCTCGGCCTGTCCGCCGAGGACTTGGCCAAGATTCGCCTCGTGGTGGACAAGCCCTACGGCATGTTTCTGGCCACGGGGCCCACGGGCTCGGGCAAATCGACCACGCTTTTCGCGCTCTTGCGCGAGATCAGCCGGCCCGACATCAACGTCATCACCCTGGAGGATCCGGTCGAATACCGCATGGAGGGCGTGCGCCAGGTGCAGCTCAACCGCCGCGCCGGCATGACGTTCGCCAGCGCCCTGCGCTCCACCCTGCGCCAGGACCCGGACGTGGTCCTCGTGGGCGAGATCCGCGACCCCGAAACCGCGGCCATCGCCGTACAGGCGGCGCTGACCGGCCACAAGGTGCTCTCCACCGTGCACACCAACGACGCCGCCGGCGCGGTCATGCGCCTGACGGACATGGGCATCGAGCCTTTTCTCGTGGCCTCGGTGCTCAACGTCTCCATCGCTCAGCGCCTGGTGCGCCGCATTTGCCCCAACTGCGCCGAGCCCTATACGCCGAAGCCCGAGGTGCTGCGCTTCTGGAACCTGGAAGGCGCGCAGGGGGCCACGTTCATGCGCGGCCGGGGCTGCTACCTCTGCGGCGACTCGGGCTTCAAGGGGCGCGTCGGGCTTTACGAAATCCTGGTCATCGACGAGGACATCCAGGAGATGATCAACAAGCGGGCCACCTCGCGGGAGATCAGCCGCTTCGCCGCGGATACGGGACGACTCAAGCTCCTGGAGGACGACGCGCGCCTCAAGATCCTCGAAGGCAAGACCACCTTCGAGGAGGCTTCCTCGGCGGTCATGCTGTAAGCCCCCGCCCGGAAAGGAGCGTTCGTGCCGCAATTCAGCTACGAGGCCATCAACGAGGCCGGCAACACCGTCACCGGAATCCTCGAGGCCGACGGACCCGAGGCGGCGAAGAACCGCCTGGCCGCCATGGGTTACATTCCGGTCTCGGTCCAGCGCGGCGGCGGGGCGGCCGGCGGCGGGGGCGGTTCCGCGCCGATCCTCTTCCTTTCCCGGGTCAAGGCCCAGGAGCTGATCCTTTTCACCAAGCAGTTCCGCACCATGCTCGGCGCGGGCCTGTCCATGCTGGAAATCCTGCGCGTGCTGGAGCAGCAGACCGAAAACGCCCGGCTGCGCCATGTCTGCACGCAGATGACCGACGACGTGAAAAAGGGCTCCACCATTTCCGACGCCCTGGCCAAGCACAAGGGCGTTTTTTCGGAACTCTACGTCAGCATGGTGCGCGCGGGCGAAACGGCCGGCGCACTGCCCGAGGTGCTCGACCGCCTCATCTACATCATTTCCCACGAACACCAGGTGCGCTCGGACATCAGGTCGGCCCTGCAATACCCCATCACCGTGGTCGTCGCCCTGGCCATCGCCTTCTTCGTACTGCTCACCTTCGTGATTCCGGTTTTCGCCGAGATCTTCGCCAACGCCCACGTGGCGCTTCCCTGGCCCACCCGGGTGGCGATCGCGCTCAACGTCGCCATCAAGGAGTACTGGTACCTGCTGCTCGGCGGCTTCGCCGCCGTGGCGACCGCGCTGTACTTCTGGTTCAAGACCGAGGGGGGCAAGGTCGCCCGCGACGCCTTTTTCCTGCACATCCCCATTATCGGCATGTTGTTTCGCAAGGCGGCCATGTCGCGCTTCGCCTCGATCTTTTCCATTTTGCAGGCAAGCGGCGTGCCGGTGCTGACCACCATCGACATCCTTGTCGACACGATCGGCAACGCGGCCATCTCCAGGGAATTCCGGCGTATCCAGGATCTCATCCGCACCGGCCAGGGGCTTGCCGCGCCGCTGGCGCGCGCCAAGTACTTCACGCCCATGGTCGTGACCATGGTGGCCGTCGGCGAGGAGTCGGGCAATCTCGACGAGATGCTCTCGGCCATAAGCGAACATTACGACGCCGAAGTGAGCTACGCGGTCAAGCGTCTCTCCGACGCCCTGGGGCCGATCCTCATCGTCGGCCTCGCCGGCGTGGTGGGCTTTTTCGCTCTGGCCATTTTCCTGCCCATGTGGGACATGTCGCAAGTGGCGCTGCACCATTGACGCGGTGGGTAGGCCAAGCGTCGCCTGTGGAGAAAACGCGTAACCGGATGCCGCCTGCGGCGACGGAAAGTGATGGATTGGCCCCGGTGGGCACGGTGCGAAGCGACTGGCTGCGAGGCGGCATGCGGCGACGATTCGATCCGAGTCTGGCGGTGCTCGTTCCCGTCATCCTGGGCGGGGTGGCCACGCTCGCCGTGCTGTGCGCCGGCATGCTGCCCCAGTTTTTCCCTGCGATCTTCCCGGCGCGGGGCATGCTCGTGCCCGCCGTTGCCGCCGGACTGGCCGTCGCCGCCGTGGCGGCGGTGTTCGTGCTGTTGGCCCTGCGCCCCATCCGCCGTTTCCTTTCCGCGACGCCATCGGGGTTGCCTGCGGCGGTGAAACCCGCAGCGCCGCCTCCGTTGGGCGAATTCGACCGGCTGGGTCTTGTGGCCGACCAGATGGCCGAGGTGCTCGGCAAGCTCGACGCGAGGGCGCAGTTCCCGGACATGGTGGGCGAAAGCCGGGGCATGCGGGGCGTGTTTTCCCATATCCTCAAGGTGGCGGCCACGGACGCCACGGTGCTGGTCCTTGGGGAATCGGGCACGGGCAAGGAACTCGTGGCCCGGGCAGTGCACGCCAAAAGCGCCCGTTGCAAGGGGCCATTGATAGCCGTCAACTGCGCCGCCATCCCGGAGGGGCTCCTGGAGAGCGAGCTTTTCGGGCATGAAAAGGGCGCGTTCACCGGGGCGCATGCGAAAAAGCGCGGCCGGTTCGAGCAGGCGCACGGCGGCACGCTGCTGCTTGACGAGATCGGCGACATGCCGCTCGAAATCCAGGCCAAGATCCTGCGCGTCATCGAATCGCGGCAGGTGGAGCGCCTCGGCGGCGACGGACGGGGCGTGCCCGTGGACGTGCGCCTGATCGCCGCCACGCACCGCGACCTGCCGGCCCTGGTCGCGGCAGGGCGTTTCCGCGAAGACCTCTATCACCGGCTCAACGTGTTTCCGCTGCGGCTCCCCGCATTGCGGGAACGCCGCGAGGACATCGCGCTTTTGGCCGACAGGTTCCTCGACGCCCTGCGGCCCGGGGCCACGCTGTCCGTGGCTGCGCTGCAACGGCTGCTTGCCTACGACTGGCCGGGAAACGTGCGCGAGCTCAAAAACGCCATGGAGCGGGCCGTGGTTTTGGCCGGCGAAGGCCCCATCGAGCCTGCGCATTTGCGGGGCTTCACGGCGGACGCGGGCCGGGAGGCCTGCGCGTCCGGGCAGGGGAGCAACCTCGACACCCGCATGGCGGGGTATGAAAGGGCGCTGATCGAAGCGGCGCTTTCGCGTACGGACGGGGTGCAGTCCCGGGCGGCGGTGCTGCTCGGTATCAAGGAGCGCAGCCTGTGGCACCGGGTGAAAAAGCTCGGCATCGATCCGGCGCTCTTCAAGGGAACAAGCGGAAAATAGGCTTTTCTCCAAAATTTGATGCCAGCTTCAGCAAATTTTGGAGTATTCTGGCAGCACAGGCGGAGAACAAGGCCCGCAAGGGGTTGTGCCGTATGGGATGCCCTTGATATGTGTTTTGCGGCATGGTTCCTGCTTGGCAATAAACGTCGCCAGGGGGCGGCAAACCCTTATCGGAGGAGAAAGGAACATGGTTAAGTCGAAACTCGGCGCCCAGGGGCAGCAGGGCTTCACGCTGATCGAAATCATCGCCGTGCTGGTTATTCTCGGCATCCTGGCCGTGGTGGCCGTGCCCAAGTACTTCAATATGCAGGACGATGCTCGGAAAGCGGCTGCGAAAGGCCTGGTGGCCGCGGCGCAGTCCCAGCTGAGCCTTGGTTACGCGAACCAGCAGATGAACAGCAGCTACGGTTTCTCCTCTACAAACATTCCAGGGGAATGCAATAAAGTTGCTATTAGCGGAAATGCTACGCTTTCGTGCGTGGCATCAGGCAATAATGCGACGATTACCGGCACTGTTGACGGTATCGCCTCTACTGGAAACTGGAATAGTCCTGCAAACTGATTTTCAAAATATTGCGTAGAGGGCGGTGGGTTTTTGTCGTGATCTGCCGCTCTCTATATTTGATAAAGGCATTAATCTCGTATTGTGAGGAGTAATGGACAGGTTGCAGGCAGGCTTTACTTTGGTTGAGCTTATAGCCGTAGTCTGTTTAGTGACTATTGTCATAGTGGCGGCTATGCCGAAATACAATGCCATGCTTGATGAATCACGCATGCAAATGGCTAAAAGTCTCACCGCTTCGGCCCAGTCCCAATTGTCCCTGGAGTATTCCAGGCGACTTCTTCTCGGAAATACCCTTGTGGAAACAGCGCAAAACGTATGCGATATGGTTTCACTTTCTACAAGTGGGGTTGATGCTAGTATTAGATGCAACGGTAATCTCTCGGATTCGAATGTGCCTATCACTGCTACTGTGGAAGGTCAATCCGCCAACGCCAATTGGTTCAGTCCCCAGTCTGGTTCGTAACGTCGTGCGCAACAGTCCGGCGATGTTTTCTCTGTATGCCTTACGCTCGGCCCGGACGTTCGATCGGGGTTGGGAAGCATTCTTTCTGCCGGAGACCGCATGACTTTCTCTCGTCTTTCGTGGTGCGAATGGCGCATATGGCCTGTTGTTGCGCTGTTTGCGGCATTGGCTTTTCTTGTATTGCGTTTTCCTGTCGTCGCTCTGGATTTCGACCTATGGTATCATTTGCTGGGCGGCTCCTATATCCTCAAGCATCACGCCTTGCCAGATGCGCCTTTTTTTTCCTATTTGCAGCAAAATCCTGGTGGATGGGTTGATTACTATTGGCTTTTTCAGGTGGTAGTCGAATCCGCATATCGTCTGGGAGGGTATGCTGCACTGGTCGTTTTGCGCAGTGTTCTTTATTTGATCACCGTCTGGATGGTTTTCTCGTATTTGCGTAGCGCCGACGAGAGCAAAGATAATGGTGTATATGTCTTTATTCTGACGCTTTCTTGCATTTACGCGCTTGCCATCGTGCCGCGCGATCTGATCTTGCGGCCGCATATTGTTACCTATCTCTTTATTGTTGTGTTTCATTTTATTGTGGACAGGCGTCCGCAATGGCGCTGGGCGTTGCCGGTTTTGGCGCTGGTTTGGACGAACGTGCATGGGGTGGAATATCCTGTTCTTCTGGTGGTTGGCGGCGCGTATCTGGCGGAATTTTTCTTGCCGAAACTGCTGCGGCGGCCGGTTCCGGAGACTGCACGGAAGCTGCGCTGGCCGCTCATCTTGTCGCTCTATGCCATTTTGGCCACGCCGGCCGGATTCTCGCTGCTCGCAAAGCCTTTTTCACCGCCGCTCTTTCACGAACGGGTGGTCAGCGAGCTTATGCCCAGGGAAATCGGGACGTTTTTCCTCTTTGCTTTCAATATGGGAGGGAATTTCGTCGAGACTTCGGGCAATGTGCTGGTGGTGTTTCTTGTCGGCGCGGTGGCGGCATTGGGCTGGATGCGGCGGTTGCGCGTCAGCCGCATCATTCTCTTTGCCGGGGGGCTTTTCCTATTGCCCCAGTCGCGTCGCTTTACGTATGAGTTTATCCTGCTTTGTCTGCCGTTGGCCGGTGATGCGGTGGCGCTTCTGGCCGAAAGGAGGCCGCGCGTCGTTTCCTGGAAAGCGGCGCTTGCCGCGTGCATGATCGTGGTTCTGGCCTCGGTCTGGTGCCTGTCGGACTTTCTGGGGCACAGGCAGCGTTTCCCGGTCGATCTGGCGCGGTTGCCCGTGGGCGTGTGCGATTTCCTCATGAAGGAGGGGCCGGGCGGCAGGATCTTCAACGTGCCCAATCCGGGGGGCTACCTGGAGTGGCGGCTCTATCCCAAGTACAAGATATTCATGGATATGCAGACGATGCTCTTTTCGAGCCTCGATCTGTTCACGGGAATTGCCGGATTTGGGGACAAGGAGTTGCTGCGTCGCACGGTCGCGAAGTACAAGACCGGTTTTTTGGCCGTGGACATCCGGGACAAGGATTTCGGCAAGCAGCTTGAAGGAATAGGGCATTTCGAACCGGTCTTTTTCGATGATGCGCTGGTGTTGTACGCCGATGCCGACCAGTATCCAGAACTGGTGGCGCGGTTCAAGTTGCAGGCGCTCAATCCCTTCACATCCGTGACCGAGGACTACGAGGCCATGGATGCGCAAAAACGCGAGGCGATCCTTGCCGAATGCCGGCGTATGCAGGCCGTATCGCCGGACGGGCTTGTCGTCGGCACCGTGGTTGCGAAGATCCTGCTCGCCAAGGGGGAGACGGAGCAAGCCGCGCAGGTCGCCGCGCGGCTTATGGAAGTCTTTCCCGACCGCTACATGGGCTATGCCCTGGCCGGGCTCGCAGCGTTCAAGGAAGAGCGGTACGCCGACGCCCTTGCGCACAACAAGGAGGCGCTCGCGCGCGCCATGCCCGGGGAGCGGGCCCTGGTGGTGCGCAACCTGTATGCGACGTATGCGCGGCTCAAGGAATTCGACAAGGCGTACGAGACGTTGTCGTCGCTGATCAACCCCATGGCTCCGACCGCCACTTTTTCGGACGTCTACGACCTGGGTATGGCGGCCGTGGCTTCGGGCAAGGCGCGGGAAGGGAAACTGCTGTTGACCATGGCGCAAGCCAAGGCCTCGGACAAGGATGCGGAGAAGTCCAAGGAGATCGCTTCGCTTCTTGGCATGATGCAGGAGACGCCGGACTGAGGGACGGCGTCGGCAACGGGCTTCACGGGAGCTGCGTCTTGGTGTACGCTTCAGGCTAGGGGTGGAAGCGGCATGATGCAATTTGGCGGGCATAAGGGCGCAGCGGGTTTCAGCGTCCTCGAGGGCGTGGCGGTCCTGCTGTTGGTCGGCATTCTTGCCGTTGCGGCGGCTGTGAAATACGGCAAGACAGGCGCGAGCGCCATTGCCGAGGCTGATGGCCTGCGTTCGGTCCTGCGCTACGCCCAGTCCCGGGCCATGGCCGACGTCTACACCTGGGGCGTTTCCTTCGACGCTTCGAGCTATACGCTTTTCTCCAACAATCCCAGCCAGTCGGGCCATGCCATTCCCGGACAGGGCAGCAGCACGCACGCGCTTGCGTCCGGCGTGAGCCTCAGCGGCACGTCGCCCATCATTTTCGATTGGCGCGGCCAGCCGGTCAAGACCACGATTACGACTGCCGGCGGTTGGGCCGATCCGCAAAGCGCTTACCAGTACATCACGGTTTCGGAGTCCGGCGGTTCCGCCAACGTCACCATCACGCCCTACACGGGGTTCGTCCCATGACGCGCCGACGCGCTGCGCAAGGTTTCACGCTGCTTGAAGTGATCATGACGTTCGTCATTTTCGCGATCGTCTGTCTTGTCGCGGTGACGACGTTCAACCGCGGCATGACGCGGACGGACATTCCGGTCAAACAGTTGCAGACGGACGCCAGTTTGCAGCTGGTTCTGGAAAACATGATCGCGGATAAAGCAAACGCCTACTCTACGAACCTTGTCGGGTTCAATGCAGCTCTGGGGGCGACGAATACCGTTACATCGAATTATGCCACAGGCGGCGGCGGGAATTATATTATCTCGCAAAAAGAATTTGTCTGTCCGGTAAGTGGATATTTTGTCGCCACTTCGGGGACGAATCAATTTTTGCTGGTGACGATCAAGCCGAGCAGTACTTCCGGCGTCAGCTTGACGTATTTGTTCAATTCGTCGAATAATTCTTGCAGCGGGCATTGAAATGCGGCGATATAGAGCAATGTTGCGTAAGGTTGGCGCGGGATTTACGGTCCTCGAAGTTATTCTCGTTTGCGTATTGCTTGGTATTCTTGTCCTTTTCAGCACGCGGATGTTCTCGAATGTGATTCGCGGCTACGTCCTCGCGCGCAATTCCGATGCCGCTGTGCAGAAAGCGCAGAACGCCATGCAGCGCATGACGCTCGATTTCACCTACTTAAAGCCGAATGAGTCTACGGGTACAGGTAATTCTTTGACCTACAACATGACGTTGGCGAATACGTCACAAGTAACGATTCAGCAGTCAGGAAATCAGATTACGTATAGTGTCGGCGGTAATTCATATGTTTTGACCGATGGCGTGATGGCTGGGTCTCTGACATTTTCTTATTATAATTCATACAGTGCCGTTGCTGTAAATTCCATTAGCAGTGCTTCGAGTATTATCGGATTAAATTATATAATGGTTGGAGACGACACAAGTCAGGGGTTGTCACAAAATTACGCAACACGTGTGATGGTTAATAAGATTAAATAGGAGCTTGTATGGGTACAGGCTGTTATTGCATATTCAAAAAAGTGTTGCGTTGAGTATTTTTGTCCAAGGCGAACGGTTCAAGTTTGCTGTGGGCGATCGGCGCGCTTGTGTTGCTCAGTGTCGTTGGGGCGACTGTCGCGTTGATGAGCCCTTCAGCATTGCAGTCAAAGTTGGAACAGTAAGCCGGCATGCGGGCATACTATGATGCTAATGCCGGGCTAAATTATATTATGGGGATGCAGCAGTTTTCGCAGGTGAACGGCACGAGTTTTTCAAATTTTGCGAGTGCCATGGGTGGCGGCAGCACGGTTGCGTACAATATGGGTTCAGGTGATAATTTTTCCTTTCAACTCGGCAATATGGTTGCGAACGGCACCAACGGCACATATCAAGTGACGAGTCTCGTGGGGGGGGTAGCAAATACCACTGGTGGAGGCGCATATGAATATGTTGTTTATGGAGGAGCAAAAGGGAATAGTTCTGTAATAAACTATACTTTAAGTACGTCATCAAAGACAAACGGACGCTCGGAAGATGTTTTATCTGGGGATTCTGTCTCTATAACGGCTACTCGAACTACTGTTACCGGGAATGTGTACGGGAAAGAAAGTATAAATGTAGTAGAAGACACTAGTATTACAGGAAATGTTGTCTCGAATGGAAGTTTTACTGGGGGGTCGCGGGTAAAAGTTACTGGATATCTCTGCGCTGATGGAAATATTACTTTGGCAGATTCGACTGTTGTTGGTGGTGACATTAATGCCGGTGGTGATGTCGTCGTCGGCTCGGCGTCAAACCTTTCCGGAAGTATTTATTCTGCTGGCTCCGTTACAATAAATGCTGCCAGTGTAACTGTTGGAGGAAGTATTAATGCAGCAAAAGGGATATATTTAAATTCAAAAGCAAAAATTGGAGGGAGTACAAATGCAGGAACAGGAGTATATTTTCAGGATGATTCAATAACTGTTGGTGGCGATGTTAACTCCTTGGCTGCGGTGAGCTTCGGCGGAAGTGTCGATGTCGTATCCGGTAACGTATTTGCAAAGTCAAATATAGCAATTACAAAGACTGCAAAGATCAATAATAATGCTTATTCTGGTGGGAATATAAGTATTTCAAACTCTAATTCAGATGGTACGTGTATTGCCGGAGTGGCTGCAGCTGTCGGCACAATTGCAAATTGTACAAGTAAAAATTGTGGAAGTGGACATTGCTATATTGGATCATCGTTGCCAAATCAGTCTTCAGTGCAAGCTCCAATAAATCCTACAGCATATACATCTTGTGCAGTAAAAGCTGATCCAAACCCGCCGCTTAATACTTTGACTACTGATGGAACTCTGAAAAACTATTATTTTGCAGGTAAAAGTTATTATTTTTCAGATATAAATATACCTTAGGGGCAAACATTGTATTTTGATTTATCAAAAGGCGATGTTACTATGTTTTGCACGGGAACTGTAAATTTTGCTGGCGGAAATAAAATAAAAATTCAACTGATGGTACAACATATCAAGATATGATATCTGTAGACAAAAAATACGCAGCGAAAGTATATTTAGAGTCGAACGAAACTATGTATGTGGGATATGATTCAGATTGGTTTGGGACTCTGTTTTCACGTAAGACTTTGACTTTTAATGGGGGTAATGCAATAATTGGCTCCTATGCCAGTATTGAAGGAACTGTTACAATACAAACAGGAGGCGGGTATACGGTCACATATGTGCAATCCAATTATGCGAAGAATACTTGGTGACTTGTAATATAAATTTATTTATAATAATATTTCTTGTAATTCACCACTGCTTACTGCAAGAGAAGAGTACGGCAAAATGATAATTCCGTTTAATGTGGGACGTGCCTGCCGTAAGCCTCATCCCGCTTCCGGCGAGTGGCTGTCATGCATTCTGCCCGAGACGCCCTACGGAATATTCTCTCCTCCTCCTGCGACGCCTCAGCCGCCGGCTCCTCGCTGCTTTACGCCATCCTCGCACTGACCACCCTCTCCGCAATCGCCGCCGCCATGGCGACGCTCAGTTCCACGACAAGCCAGACCTCCCTCACCAACGCCGACGCACTGCGCGCCCGCTACCTCGCCCTCTCCGGACTCAACCTCTGGAACCCCGACAGCGTCGGCTCCTTCTTCATAGGCGCGGACGCCATACTGCTTTCCCAGTCCGGCCCCGACGCCACAGGTGCGTACGCCGTCACCAGCACAGGCGTCGTGCGCCCCGGAACCGCCGGCGAAACACGCAGCACCATCACCGCGACACGCGGCGGTTCCGGCGTTACCATCACCTTCAAGGACGACATCGATCACTTCAAAACCCCCGTCGTCGGCCAGACCGGAAACAGCGCCGGCGCAGGGCAGGTCTACGGCACCAACGCCGACGCCACTGCCCCCGCAACGCTCTCCGTCGGCGCATGGACCAGCCTGTGGACGCAAAACGTGTCGCGCTACGCCGGCGGCTGGGTGCGCCTGGGCTGCGGCGAATCCAAAACCACTGGCGCGGTCTGGTACACGGGCAGCAAAGGAACCTGCACAGCGGGAAACTGCGCGCTCGGCACAGGGCTTCGCGCCTATTTCCGTTTCGCGTTTTCCGGCTACGACGACGATGCGCAATCCAAGGCCTACGGCGACGGCTTCACTTTTACCATCGCCACGGCCGCAAACGATCCCGCAACCGCCGCCGGAGGCCCGGCCACGGGCGGAAGGGGCGAATACCTGGGCTATGCCGGCCCCGGGCCGAGCGGCAAAGGCATCGTCCCCCCCAAAATGGCCGTGGAAATCGACACCTACCCCAATCGCGGACGCGGCGTCCCCGAAAGCGCCAATTCCCGCCGCGACGGCAGCAACGCCAACCACGTCGCCGTGGTCTATTGGGGTGATCCGGCAAACGCCTACGACGACAACGTCCACGGCCTCGGCTCCATGCCGCAAAATCCGATGTCGTCATCGGCAGGTTATGCGGAAAAGGCCGTCGCCAACGGCCAGCCCCAATGGCTCGAGGACGGCGATGACCACGGGCTGCGTCTGGAACTGCAACGAAATGAATCGCAGGGGGGAAACGTCTACACCCTCAAAGTGTGGATCGATCCGGTAGGAACCGGGAAAAACGATGTGAGCGTGGACTACGTCGCCGAGACGCCCCTGGCCGTCTCCACCGTGTCGCTCACGGCGGCGGACCACGCCGGGCTCGCCGCCGTGCGCTTCGGCTTCACCGAAGCCGCCAGCGAAGGAATAAGCCAGGATGTGGCCATACACGATTTCGCGTTGCGCTTCCGGGAGTAGCGGCGCGGTTGCAAATTCCGCGCGCGCGAAGCACACTGTTTCCATGCGCCGCCTGATTCCCTGCCTCCTGCTCGCCGCAACGCTCGCCGCGTCGCCCGCGCAGGCAGACACCATCTACCAGTTCCGCGACGCCAAGGGGCGAATTTACTTAAGCAACAAGAAACTCGACGACAACTACCAGCCCTTCGATTACATGCGCCTGCCCGCCGGCACGGACGCGAAAAAGGTCGTGCCGTTCATCCGCTACTACTGCCGCCGCCACGGCATGGACCCCAACCTCGTGCGCGCCATGGTCGAAGTGGAATCCGGCTTCGAAACCAAGGCCGTCTCGCCCAAGGGCGCGGCCGGACTCATGCAGATCATGCCCGGCACGGGAAAAGACCTTGGGCTCGCCGACGCCTTCGACGGCGCGACCAACCTCGAAGCCGGCATACGCTACATGCGCGCGCTGCTCGACGCCTACGGCGACGTACGTCTCGCCCTGGCCGCCTACAACGCCGGCCCCGGCCGCGTGCCCAAACGCGGTCCCATCCCCGATATCCCCGAAACCCGCGACTACGTGGCCAAGGTCATGGCCCGCGCCGGCATCCGTTAGCGCCGTTCCCGCCTTGACCTTGCGCACGGTTTGGGCGAGCAAGGTGAATCCGGGAGCGGATGGGGTCCGCGTTCCCGTAAACGCGGCCGCGTCTCGCGGCCACCCAAGGAGGACGGCTCATATGACTACCGATTGGAAGGGACTGCTTGGCGATGCCATGCAGGATTTCGGCGCGCTGGCCAAAGGCAATCCCAAAATCATGGAAGCCATACACACGCTCGACAAGGCCGGCGCGGTCCATGGCGCGCTCGACGCCAAGACCAGGGAACTGATCGCCCTGGCCGTGGCCTCGACCACGCGCTGCGATACCTGCATCGCCGTGCACGCCAAGGGCGCGATCGAAGCCGGCGCGACGCGCGAGGAACTGCTCGAAGCGCTGGGCGTGGCCGTCGGCCTCAACGCCGGCGCGGCCTTCGTCTATTCCTCGCACATCCTGAGCGCCTTCGACGCCATGGGCAAATAACGTCCCTCCCGCGGCGGGGCCGAAGGCCCCCCCGCCATGGACAAAACCGGCGGAACATGATTTTGTCGCCCCCTGCCCGGGGCTTGCGCCGGGCGCGAGAACCCGGAGGCGAAAAATGGCGCTCAAAACGGCGTCGGCACTGCTGGTCATGACCCTTCTGCTCGGCGGCTGCGGCATGTTCGCCGCCAAGCCGCAAACGTCCCGGACGGCTCCCGCGGCCATGCCTCTGACTGCGGACAACGTGGCCCACGTCCGCGACGCCGTGACCAAGGCCAAAGCCTCCCAGGCCAAACCGCTGGCCCCGGAAGAATACCAGGCCTACGCCCGGCGCGTGTACGTCGCCTCCTGGAGCGGCGAGCATTCCGCCGCCGCCACCACCGACGCCGCGCTGGCCCTGGCCAAGGCCGGCAACGACCCGGCCCGGCAATACCTCACGATCATGGTCTACGACATTCAGCTCCTCTCGGCCATGGAAGCCGTCAGCCTCTCCCCGGAAGACTGGCGCGCCGTCTACGTCGGCTCGGGCATCATGACCGACGCCGCCTTCGCCGGCTACATGACCATGAGCCGCGCCGGCAAGGTCGTGCCCTGACCGACCGCACAGGCCTCCGTCACATGAGCCTTTCCCTCGCCAGCCTGCCGCGCGCCGCGCGCGCCGTGGCCATCGACGCCGCAAAAATCTGCCTGGACCTGTTCAAGGTCATGGTGCCGATCCTGATCGGCGTCAAAATCCTCAAGGAGCTCGGCTGGATCGTCTATCTGGCCAAACCGCTCGCGCCGCTGATGGGTCTGGTCGGCCTGCCGCCGGAATGCGGCCTGACCTGGGCCACGGCCATCGCCAACAATCTTTACGCCGCCCTGGCCGTGCACGCCGCCCTCGTGCCGTCCATGCCGCCGCTGTCCATGGCCCAGGCCACGGTCGTCGCCACGATGATGCTCATTGCCCACAACATCTTCGTCGAAGGGGCCATCGCGAAAAAATGCGGCGTGGGTTTCTGGGGCCAGACGGCGCTGCGCCTTTCCGGCGCGCTGGCCTGCGGCATGCTGCTCAATGCCGTTTTCTCGGGGTTCGACCTGCTCGCCGCGCCCGCGCCGCTGCTCTTCGCCCCGTCACAAGGCGAGGAGGGGCTTGCGGCCTGGGCGTTCGGGGAAGTGAAAAACCTCGGCATGATCTATCTCGTCATCGCCTCCCTGGTCGGGCTCATGCGCTTTCTGGACAAGCTCGGCGTGACGCGGCTGTTCGAGACCGCCTTGCTGCCGTTTCTGCGCCTCATGGGCATCGGCCGCGCGGCCGCGACCATCACCGTCATCGGGTTGGTCATGGGCTTGGCCTACGGCTCGGGGCTGATCCTGCTCGACATCCAGCAGGGCAAGGTGGACAGGCGCGACGTCTTTTCGGCCATAAGCCTCATGAGCCTGTCCCACGCCCTGATCGAGGACACGCTCTTAATGTACTTGATCGGCGCGAGCCTGTGGGGCACATTCGTCGGGAGGCTGGCGTTTTCCCTCGTCGTGGTCGCGGTCCTGTCCCGGATCGCGCCGGCGTTTGCCGGAAAGCCTGCCGTGGTGCGACAATGAGCATGATTCGGTGCCCCAGGCGGGCGCTTCGCTGGTGCGGCTACGCCCTGGTCGCGGCGATGGTGGCCGTGGGCGTGGGCGCGGTCGTGGCCGCCTCCACCGTGGACCCGGCCTTCGAACCGGTCGTGGCGCGGCTGGTGGCCGACGGCTTTCCCGAGGGCAAGCTGCGGCGGCTTTTTTCCCGCGCCGAAATGGTCTTCAGCCAGAAGGCCATGTCCGACAAGCTGACGGCCCTTTACATGCGCAAGTACGGCCTGCGCCTGGTCGCGGACACGCAGCAGCGCCTGGCGGCGCTCGGCTGGTATCCCGGCCCGGTGGACGGCCGCCTCGACCGCATGACCAAGTGGGCGATCAAGTCCTATCAGGCCGCCGTGGGCCTGGCCCCCAATCCCGTGGCCAGCGAGGCGCTGCTCGCGGAGCTCGACAAGCGGCCCCAGCACGCCCCGGAAGGCCTCGTGTTTCCCGATTTCAGCGGCCAGGAAGTCCACGACGTGGTCCTAAGCCCCGAACGGCTGGCCGAGGCCCGGGAATTCTACGCCAGAAACCGCGATGCCCTGGCCCGGGTGCGCGAGCGTTATGGCGTGCCCGAGGAATACCTCGTGGCGCTTTTAGCCGTGGAAACGCGGGTGGGGCTCTACCTCGGCGACGTGGTGGCCGTGGTCAACCTGGCGAGCCTGGTCGCCGCAGAGGACCCGGCGCGCACGGCCTCGGCGTTCGCCTACGAACGGCCGGACGCGACGCGGCAGGCTTGGCTCGACCGCAAGGCCAAGGAGAAGGGCGAGTGGGCGTACGGCGAGCTCAAGGCGCTTTTGCGCTACGCCGACGCCCAGGGCATCGACCCGCTGTCCATGCCGGGCTCGATCTACGGGGCCATCGGCATCTGCCAGTTCATGCCGTCCAACGCCCTCAAGTACGCCGTGGACGGCGACGGCGACGGCAAGGCCGATCTTTTCAACGTGGACGACGCGCTCATGAGCCTCGGCAACATTCTGCGCGCCATGGGCTGGAAGCAGCCCATGAGCGAGGAGGCAATGCGCAAGGTGTTCTACGGCTACAATCACAGCCAGGTGTACGTGAACACGATCATGGGGGCGGCCGCGCGTTTGCGCGAGGCAGCCGCTTCTGGTACGCTCAAACCATGACCCGTCGCCCGGTGACGCCGCCGCGTCCCGGGCGAACGCCGCTTTCGGAGGGCGCCCAATGCGCACCGTCAGGCTACGTGCCGCCGTTTTGGCCGGCTTTTGCCTTCTGCTCCTCATGGCGGCGTCCGCCTCCGCGGCGACCATCCTCGTCTATCATCGCTTCGGCGACCGTTCCTCCATGTCCATCTCCATGGCCGCGTTTTCGGCCCAGCTCGATTACCTCGAGCAGACCGGCCACAAGGTCCTCTCCATGGAAGAGTTGGCGAAGTACGTGGACGAGGGGCGCAATCCCCCGGACAAATCCGTGGTCATCGCCATCGACGACGGCTGGGCCACGGTCATGCGCGCGTTTCCGGAACTCAAACGCCGCAACCTGCCGTTCACCCTGTTTCTGCCGATGGCCTACGTCGCCAATCCGTACTGCGCGGCCACGCTTTCCCAGGCGGACATCGACGCGCTCAAGGCCTATCCCAAGGTGACCTTCGCCAACCATTCCTTCAGCCATTCGCCGCGCCTCACCCGCGACGAGGCGTTCGCCCGCGAGGACATCCGCAAGAGCGTGGAGCGGTTCCGGCAAGTCGTCGGGCACGACACGCCGTATTTCGCCTATCCCTACGGCTCGCGCAGCGACGCCTACACGCGGATGCTCGACGAGGCGGGGTTTAAGTACCTGTTCCACACCGGCGACGAGCCCGTTTCGGCCAAAACCAAGGCCGGGGCCATCCCGCGCATCGCCGCGCACAATCTGTCCGTGACGGTACTGGCCTCGGTGCTGCGCGGCCACGAGGCGATGATGGCCAAGGCGCAACCGGCCAAGGAAGCGGCCGGCACGTTGCTGAGCGCCACGCCTCCGGCCGGAACCATTCCACGCAACGTGGAGTAGTTTTTTTCGCGCCGCGCCAACCGGGCGCAATCACGGGTGTAACCGTTCACCCTCGCAGGCGTCCTTCGCCCCTGTTTTCCATTCGCCGTGGACGATATTCCGCGAGCCGTCCGCATTTTTTAGCCACTCTTCGGAATCTGACCCGGCATCCGCCCCTCCCGCCGGGGAGGTCCAGGAGGGGATCATCCCCTCCTGGCCGCCGGAGGCATCTTCCTCTTATTTGTCCTCTTCCCTCTCCTCGCCTCATCCCCCCACATGGCGCGCCAGGGCGGCGTAGTCGCGCGCGCCGGGAGAGCGGGGGGCGTATTCGAAGATGGTCTTGCCCTCGGCAGGAGCTTCGGAGAGCTTGACGTTGTAGCGGATGGGCGGACAGATGCGCCCGGGGTAGAGCGCGGCGAGTTCGTCGTGCAGCGCCGCCGGACCGCGCACGCGTTTGTCCAGGAACGTCGGCACGATATGCGAGAGGGAGAGTTCCGGCCGGTAGCGGGAGACCGCGGCGAAGCTCTGGAGGAATTCGGAAAACCCCTGGAGCGACATGGCTTCGAGCGCCACGGGCACGAGCACTTCGCCGACGTAAAAGAGCACGTTGACCGACAGCGCGTCCCAGCCCGGGGCGCAGTCCACGACCGCCACGTCGAAGCGGGCGTCGAGCGGGGCCAGGGCGTCGGCCAGGGTGCGCTCGCCGCCGAAATCCTTGCGCGTGATCAGGCGCTTGAGCCCGGCCAGGGCCTTGCCGCCGGCCAGGAGCCAGAGGTTGTCGCGCGCCGGGCACAGCGCCTCGTCGGCGTCGGCCAGGCCTTCGACGAATTCCGCCAGTCCGGCCTGGGGCGAAACGCCCAGGGCGTAGGCGGCCTGGCCCTGGGTGTCGGCGTCGATGAGCAGCGTGCGTTTGCCGGCCATGGCCAGGGCGGCGGCGAGGTTGACGGCCGTGGTGGTCTTGCCCACGCCCCCCTTGCTCAGCATGACGCCGATGCGCCGCGTGGCGGGGGCGTCCGGTACCGATTCGGGAAGCGGGGCGGGCTGCGCCATCTGCTGCGGCGCGGCGGCGATCTGGCGGCGGATGGCGGTCAGGGCGGCCTGGGCGGCGCGTTCCTCGGCGGCGTCGGGCGCGGCCAGGATCGGCGGCCCGGGATCGTCCTCGGGCGCTGGCTCGGCCTGGGGCAGGGGGGCTGTCGCCGTGGCCACGGCGGCCACGCGTCGCGCGACCACGGCCGGGCGGTCGAACACGCCGTGGGGGC
Organism: Pseudomonadota bacterium; assembly: GCA_023399375.1. Lineage (GTDB taxonomy): Bacteria > Desulfobacterota > Desulfovibrionia > Desulfovibrionales > Desulfovibrionaceae > Solidesulfovibrio. The sequence goes on from JAEWPX010000069.1 coordinate 19,070, forward strand.
GTTCGATGCGCAGGACGGCCGCTTCGGCGGCATCGGCGACAGGCTGTGCCGCGGCGCGCCGGGCGGCGAAACGGCGGTGGCAGCCGATACAGGTCACGCCTGTGGCCGGGGCGGGATCGGGGACTTCCTGCCGGGCGCGGCAAAAGGGGCAGATCGCGAGCATGGCACTCTCCGGTCTGGTTAACGGCTCGGGCGGCCGGCGGACGGCGTCCGGCCCAGGCGGCGGCAAAGCGGGCTTTTTTCCCCTTCGGCCTCGAAGGCGTCCAGGGCGAGCTCCAGGGCGGCCTCGACGAGGCCGGACTTGGTCACGCGGCCCTTCTCGGCCGCGTGCAGGCGCGCCTGCGCGGCGTCGAGGCGGGCGGCGGCGTCTTGCGAAAGATAGTGGGTGGCCTTGCGCTTGGTGCGGGGCGCGGCGGCGCGGGGGGCTGCCGGCACGGCCGGGGTGGCCATGGCGGCCATGGCGGGCCGTCGCGCGCGGGGCGGTTCGGTGTTTCGCGCCGGGGCCGGACCGGGAATGCGGCGCACGAGGCGCGCCAGCGCGGCCTGGTTGGGGAAGGCTTCGGCGCCGGCGGGCGGGGCGGCGGGTGGCGTCGCCAGCAGCGCCTCCAGGATATCCACGGTCGTGGCCTTGGCATCGGCGGGCATGGGGGGCTCCTCGGTTGCGGCCCGGGATGCGGGCCATTCGCCTTGACGCGTAGCAAAAACTTTGCCACAAGCCCTATCCCCCGGATGCCCGTCTTTTGCGGGCCGTCCCAACCGGGCCCCGCGACAGGGGCCCACGAGGTCTCGCCATGAACCGCTGGCAAGGCCCGGGCGGCTACGCCCACGTGTTGCGCGTGGGACTGCCGCTCCTGGCCGGCATGGGCTCGATCACGGCAATGCACCTGACCGATCGCCTCTTCCTCGGCTGGTATTCCCAGGACGCCCTTGCCGCGGTCATGCCGGCCGGCGCGGCCTTTTTCCTTTTCACCTCCTTTTTCCTCGGCACCGTGGGCTATGTCGGCGTGCTCATCGCCCAGAACGTCGGCGCGGGCCGGCCGCAGGAGATCGGCGCGGTGCTGTGGCAGGGCATCCACTTCTCCCTGGCCTCCTTCGTCGCCCTGCTCGCCATCGCCTGCTTTTCCGAGGCCGTGTTCGCGGCCATGGACCACGCCCCGGAAGTGCGCGCGCTCGAAGTCGTCTATTTCCGCATGCTCATGTGCGGCGCGGGATTCATGGTGCTGGAGGCCGGGCTGGCCGCCTTTTTCAGCGGCCGGGGGCTGACCCGGGCCGTGATGGTCGTCAATTTCGGCGGCGCGCTGCTCAACATCCCGCTCAATTACGTGCTCATCTTCGGCAAGCTGGGGCTGCCGGAACTCGGCACGGCCGGCTCGGCCCTGGCCACGGTGTTCGCCTGGGTGGTCATGGCCGCGACCTATGTCGTGCTCATCTTCACCCGGGAAAACGACCGGCTGTTTCGCACGCGCAGCGCGTTCCGGCCGGATTGGGCGCTCCTTAAAAAGCTCGTGCTGCTCGGCGCGCCGGGCGGGGCGCAGATCTTCCTCGACGTGTTCGCGGTCACGGTGTTCATCGCCCTGGCCGGCAGGCTCGGCGTCACCGAGCTTGCGGCGACGAGCCTCGTGCTCTCGGCCAACACCCCGGCGTTCATGCCGCTTTTGGGCCTCTCCTCCGGGCTCGCCGTGGTCGTCGGCCAGGCCATGGGCGCGGGAAAGCCCGAGGACGCGAGGCGCGCCGCCGGCAGCGCCTTTCGCCTCATGGCCGTCTATATCACGGTCATGGCCGCCTTTTTCCTGGGCATGCCCGAGACTCTGGCCGGGTTTTTCAAGCCGCGCGGGGAGGACCAGGGGTTTTCCGCAGTGGTCGCGCTGTGCCGGCCGCTTTTCGCCTGGGGCGTGTGTCTGGGCATGTGCGACATCGTGCTGCACACCTGCTTCGGCGTGCTGCGCGGCGCGGGGGATACGCGCTTCCTCATGCTCTCCGCCGGCTGCGTCTCCTTTTTTGCCCTGGTCGCTCCGGCCTGGCTCGCCGTGCATTACTTCCATATCGGCATCGTGCCGCTGTGGGGCTTCTTCGCGCTCTACGCGTCGATCCTCGCCGTGGTGCTGGCCTTGCGCTACAAGGGCGGGGCGTGGCAGAACCTGCGGCTGGTGGAACCGGCCGCGAAGACGGCCTGAACCCGAGGAGCCCCTCATGCGCGACGTGCTGGTGCGGCGGATGTTCGAGGACATCGCCTTTTCCTACGATTTCCAAAATAGCGCCCTGTCCCTTGGTGTGGACATCTCCTGGCGCAGGCGCCTCGTGAACATGATCGAACCGGGCTACGGCCTCGTGCTCGACGCGGCAACGGGCACGGGCGAGGTCGCCCTGGCCATTCGCCGCCGCCGGCCGGGGCTCAAGGTCCTCGGGCTCGACTTCTCCCCGGCCATGCTGGAACAGGCCGCCGCAAAGACCCGGCGGCGCGGCGTGGCCGGCTACCGCCTGGCCGTGGCCGATTGCCGGGACATCCCGGTCAAGGCAAATAGCGTCGCCGCCGTGACCATGGCCTTCGGCATCCGCAACATCGCCGAACGCGTGGCGGTCATGCGGGAATTTCACCGCGTGCTCGTGCCCGGCGGGCGCATGCACATCATGGAATTCGGCATGCCGCGCTTTGGCCTCGGCAAGGCGCTCTACCGCTTCTATTTCGAGCGCTTCCTGCCGCCCATCGGCAACTTCCTCTCGCGCACGGACTACGCCTACAGCTACCTCGTGGAGTCCGTGGACGCCTTTCCGAGCGACGCCGCCTTTACCGCGCAGATGGCCGAGGCGGGCTTTGCGGAGTGTGCGGTCACGGATCTGACCTTCGGCCTGGCGCGGATATTTACCGGTCGCAAGCGCTAGTCGCGCATAGGATTTCCCTTGACAGCGCCCCCGCCTGTCTGGTGCAACATGGAAGACTGACGTCCCAAGGACGACGTGAAAGGGGGGGGCATGGAAGTCAACTGGCCGGAACGTTTTTATTGCCGCAGCTTCGTGCGCAAGATCGCCCAGTGGCGCGAAGTCCGCTATTTCCGGGCCGTGCGGCCCATCCCGGCCGGTGCGAAAGTGCTCGAGATCGGTTGCGGCGACGGCGGCGGGGCGGGGATTTTCGCCCGCGCTTTCGCCCCGTCCCTCTACCACGGCCTGGACGTGGACCCGGCCATGGTCCGCATTGCGGCGCGGCGGCCGAAAAAAGGCTTTCTCGCCAAAAGCGCCTTCGTCCTCGGCGACGCCGAGCGCCTGCCGTACCCCGACGCCGCCTTCGACGCCGTGGTCAACTTCGGCATCATCCACCACCTGCCCGACTGGCGACGGGGCGTGGAAGAGGTCGCGCGCGTGCTGCGTCCCGGCGGCACGTTCTATTTCGAGGAAATCTATCCGCCGCTCTACGCCAACCCGGTGTTCCGCGTCATGCTCGCCCATCCACGGGAAAACCGCTTCCACGGCCCGGAATTCCGCGAGGCCCTGGACGCGGCGGGCCTGTCCCTGCTGCCGGGCTTCCACGAATCATCGCTTTTCATCCTGGCCGTCGCCGTCAAGACAACGCGCCCCTGACGGGGCCAAGGAGGCGCATGGTGGACTTCCTGACCGACCCGGTTTTCCTCTCCCGCGTGCAGTTCGCCCTGACCACCGCGTTCCACATCACCTTTCCCACGCTCACCATCGGGCTGGCTCTTTTTCTCGTCGTGCTGGAGTGGCAGTGGCTGCGCACGCGCGATCTCGTCTACTACCGCCAGTTCCGCTTCTGGTCGGGGCTTTTTGCGGTCAATTTCGCCGTGGGCGTGGTCTCGGGCATTCCGCTGGAGTTCCAGTTCGGCACCAACTGGGGGCCTTTTTCCGCTACGGTCGGCAATTTCTTCGGCCAGATCCTCGGTTTCGAAGGCACCATGGCCTTCATGCTCGAAGCCGCCTTCCTCTACATCATGCTCTTCGGCTGGAAGCGGGTGGGGCCGAAGATGCACTTCCTTTCCACCATCATGGTCGCCTTCGGCTCGTCGCTTTCCGCCTTCTGGATTCTCGTGGCCAACTCCTGGATGCAGACGCCCTCGGGCGGGCATATCGAAAACGGCGTCTTCGTCGTCACCGACTACCTCGCCGCCGTCTTCTCGCCGGACCTGCCCCTGGCCTTTTCCCACATGTACCTGGCGTGCGTGGAGCTGACGCTGTTCGTCATCGGCGCGGTCTCGGGCGTCAACATCCTGCTTAAGCGCAACGTCCCGTTCTACCTCACGTCGTTCAAGCTCGCGGCCGCGGCGGTCGTGGTCATCGCGCCGCTCCAGGCCTTCATCGGCGATTCCAACGGCCAGGAGATCGGCCGTCTCCAGCCGGCCAAGGTCGCGGCTATCGAGGCCCACTGGGACACCAACAAGCCCGGCGCCGGCGCGCCCTGGAACATGCTCGCCTGGCCCGATCCCGATGCCGAGGACAACGTCTTCCAGATCCAGATTCCCTACGCCCTGAGCCTGCTCATCACCCATTCGCCCACGGGAACCGTGCCGGGGCTCAAGGATTTTCCCAAAGCTGATCGCCCGCCCATCGTACTGCCGTTCTACGCCTTCCGGCTCATGGTCGGCGTCGGGTTCGCCATGATCGCGGTCATGGCCTGGACGCTGTGGGCCTGGCGGCGCGGCGAGCTCACCCCCGAGCGCGCACCGGGGCAGGACAAGCTCTTTTACGCCTGGACGCTCATGGCCGGCGGGGCCTACCTCGCCGTGCTCATGGGCTGGATCACGCGCGAGGTGGGCCGCCAGCCCTGGCTGGCCTATGGGCTCATCCGCACAGGCGAGGGGCATTCGCCTCTTGTCGCCGGCGAGGTCTGGCTGTCCCTGGCCGGCTTCGTCATCGCCTATGCCGTGCTCTTTTCGCTCTTTCTCTTCTTCATGGCCAAGCTCGTGCGCAAAGGCCCGGACATGGACGCGCTGCCGCCCGCGGCCCATGCGGTGCAATAGTCCTGCGGACAAGGACGGACCTTATGGATATCGCCGACGTCTGGTACTGGATCATGGCTTTTCTGCTGTGGCTGTACGTCTTCACCGACGGTTTCGACCTCGGGGTCGGCATCCTCTGCCTGCATACCGATAACGAGGCCTGGCGGGACCGCATGACCGCATCCATCGACAGCGTCTGGCACGCCAACCAGACCTGGCTCGTGATGCTCGGCGGCGTGCTCTTCGGCGCGTTCCCGCTGGTCTACGGCACGGTGCTCGCCGCGCTCTACCTGCCGGCCGGGTTTCTGCTCTTCGCGCTCATGGCCCGGGGCATCGGCCTCGAATACCGCGCCGAGGCCGACGGCAAGCGGCCCTGGACGAAGCTTTTCGGCTGGGGCAGCGTGGCCGTGACGTTGGCCCACGGCTTTCTCCTCGGCGGCATCCTCCAGGGTATGGCCTTTGCCGACGGCCGCTTCGTCGGCGGCCGCTTCGACTGGTTCTCGCCCTTCACCATCCTGGTCGGCGCCACGCTCCTGTGCCTCTACGCCATGATCGGCGCAGCCTGGCTCGTGCTCAAAACCGACGGCGAACTGCAAACCCAGGCGCGGCTGTGGGGCATCCGCTACGGCTCGGCCGCGGTGGCCATGCTCGTGCTCGTCCTCGGCTACATCGCTTTGGACGGCCGGCTGGGCTTTCTCGTGGGCCGGCCGGGACAGGCCGGGTTTTCGCCTTCCTTCATCCTTGTCATCGTCGCCGCGGTGCTGTGCGCGGCGCTGTATTTCCGCGCTCTGGGCAAGGGCTGGGAGCGGCGGCCGTTCATGTACTGCGCCGTGATGCTGGCCTTCGTCTTCGCGGCCTTCGGCGGGAGCCTCGCCCCGGTCATCGTGCCGCCGGGCGTTACGGCCGCCATGGCCGCCGCGCCCGCGCCCATGCTTCGCATCATGCTGGCCGTGGTCGGCGGGCTTCTGCCCGTGCTGCTTTTCTACAACGCCTACCAGTACCGTGTTTTCAGCGGCAAGACCCTGCCGCACGACGAGGTGCAGTAATTTGCCCGCATCCGTATTGCCGCCCGCCGGCACGCCCGGGCGTTTCGCCCTGACCGTTTACCTGGCCCTTTCGCGCACGCCCCACGGCATCCTCGACCTGGCCGGGCCGTTTTGCGCCGCGCTCCTGTGCCGGGGCGGCCTACCGCCGCTTTCCGTCGTGGTGCTCGGCTGCATCACCGTCTTTGCCGGCTATACCGCCGTCTACGCCCTCAACGACATCGTGGACTACCGCTCGGACAAGCGGCAGGTGGAAAAAAGCGGCCGCGACGCCCGCTGCAACTACCTGGACGCGGCGTTCATCCGCCACCCCCTGGCCCATGGCTGCCTGTCGCTGCCGGCCGCCATCGCCTGGTTTGTCTTCTGGGTCGTGGCCGCCTTTGCCGGGGCGTATGCCCTCAATCCCGTGTGCGCCTGGCTGCTCGTCGCCGGCTGCCTGCTGGAAACGGCCTACTGCCTGCTTTTGACCGTCACCCATCTGCGCGCGCTCATAAACGGCGTGGTCAAGTCCCTGGGCCCCCTGGCCGCGGCCTACGCCGTTTCGCCCGACCCCTCGCCGCTTTTTCTCGCCCTGCTTTTCGTCTGGGTCTTCACCTGGGAGATCGGCGGCCAGAACATCCCGGCGGACTGGCACGACGCCGCCCGCGACGCCGTCACCGGCGCGCGCACCGTGCCCGTGGTCCTCGGCTATCGCCGGGCCAGCCGCCTGGCCGTGGTCTGCCTCGGCGCAAGCCTCGTCCTTTCCGTGCCGCTTCTCGCCGCCTCGCCGCTCGCCGTGCCCGCGCCGCTGTGGTTGGCGGCGCTTTTGGGCGGAGCGTGGCTGCTCCTGCCGCCGGCCCTCCGCCTGGCCGCGACCCGTGAGGACGAGGCCGCCTCGGCGCTTTTCAACCGGGCGAGCTTCTATCCCGCCCTGGTCCTGGCCACTCTCGTCGTCGCACTGATTGTCCACTAAGCAAAACGTGGCCGCGACCGCCGGCGTGCCTCGGCTTCGAGGTGGAGGCGGTCGCAGCCTCTCTGGTCCGCCAAAAGAAGCGGGCCCGTGGCCCCGCCAAAAAGGCCCGGC
>JAEWPX010000089.1 GCA_023399375.1 Pseudomonadota bacterium
TGGGCGGCGGTCAGGGCGGCGAGGTCCTTGTCCGCCGTGGCCGTGTAGAGGTCGCGGGCCATGGCCGCGTACCAGACCATGATCACGGGCCCGGCCATGTTGACGCACAAAAGCCCCCCGAGCAGCAAATAGACCCGGGTGCGCAGTCCCAGCCGCGCCAGGGCGGCGGAGCCGAAAAATTTTTTCACGGTGGTCATCGGCGGCGCGACCTTGCGCCCGCGGCCGGGTTTCTCCCGGCCGATTCAAGGACGCAACAGCCTCTTACCGGGGCGCGCCGGCCGTGGCAACGCCTTCGCCGGCATTTCCGGCGGCGTGGAGCCCGGGAATGCGGAGGACGCGGCACTAGGCGCGCAGGGCGCGCGGCGCGGCGCCCCGGCACCCGGCATTGCCGGCCGCGCAGCTGGCAATGAGATCCTTGAGTTCCCCGGCCATGGCCGCCAGGGCATGGGCGGCGCGGGACGTCGCTTCCACGCCGGCCACATTGTCGTCGGCCACCTGATTGATTTCGATGATGGCCCGGCTGATCTGCTCCGAGGCGGCGGATTGCTCCTCGGCCGAGGCGGCGATGGAATGCACTTGCCCGCTCGTGGCGTCGGCGTGGCCCACGATGGCCAGGATCGCCTCGCCCGAGCGCTCGGCCAGGGCGTTGGCGTCGGACACCGCGGAGACGGCCTGGTCCATGCTCTTGATGTTGCTGCCGGCCGCGTCCTGGATCGCCCGGATGCGCGACTCCACCTCCTTGGTGGCGACCATGGTCTTTTCCGCGAGCTTGCGCACTTCGTCGGCCACGACCGCGAAGCCCCGCCCGGCCTCTCCGGCGCGCGCCGCCTCGATGGCGGCGTTGAGCGCGAGCAGGTTCGTCTGGTCGGCGATGTCGTTGATCACGCCCACGACCTGGCCGATGGACTGCGCCTCCTGGCCGAGGCTCGCCATGTCGGATTTGAGCGCGGCGGCGATGCCGTTGACGCGTTCCATGGACGCGCCGGCCTGCTTGACCACGTCCGCGCCGGTGACGGCGTTGTCGCGGGTCTGGCCGGCGGTGTCCGCGGCAGCGCCGGCATTGGAGGCGATTTCGAGGATGGTGGAATTCATCTGGCCGATGGCCTTGGCCGTCTCGTCCACGCGACGACGCTGGAGCTCCACGCCCGAGGCGGCCTGTTCGGTCTGGGCCGAGAGCTCCTGGGCCGCGCCGGAAAGCCGCCGCGCGATGTCCGCGGCCGCGTCCGCCACGGACTGCATGCGGGCGAGCGTCTCGGCGAGCTCCTCCTCCTTGCGCATGGTCGCGTGCATGGCCTCTTCGGCAGCCCTGGCCTGGCGCGTGGCTTCGGCCTGTTTCTCGGCCACCTGCTCCATCTTTTCCTTGAGATTGGCGACCATGGCCGTGATGTCGTCGCGAAGCGCGGCGAACTCGGCTTCGAACCGGCCCGAGGGCCTGGCGTCCAGATCGCCCGAGGCCACTTGCCGCGAATAGGCTCCCAGGGCCGTCAGCGAACGGGTGAGGCCCCGGATGATCCACAGCACGACCGCGAGCACGACCAGGCCAAGGCCCGTCTGCACGGCAAGCAGCGCCCAGTCCACGGCGACCTGCACCTCGGCGCGCCGTGCGGCGTAGAACGAGCCGATCTTCTCGAAGCGCGGCATGAGCCCCCGGCCGCTTGCGACCATGCCCTCGCCGATCTTCTTGCCCTTGGCCGTCGCCGCCACATAGGCGTTGAAGCTGCGCTGGTAGGCGTCGATCACGTCGATGAAGCTCTTCTTGTCCGCCGGGGCGATATCCGGACTCGCACCCACCATGGCCTGCAAGCGCTTGACCGAGGCGGCCACCTTTTCCACGTAGGAGTCCTCGTCGCGCAACTGCCAGTTCTTTTCATGACGTCGGATGGTGAGCAGCACTACCTGAAAATCCTTGTCGGTGACGGGCTTGAACTTGTCGTCGAGGTCGCGGGCGGTGTGGACGAAGTCACGCATGAGCCCCTGGTTCTCGTCGAAGCCCTTGACGCGCTCGTTGGCCACGAGTTCCTCGAACCCCTTGCGATAGACGGACAGTTCGGCCAGGGCGTCCCGGGCCTCGCCGGCCATGGTCGCATCCAGGGTCGCCAGGCGGGAGACGTCGTCGCGGACCTTGTCGGCATGGCGCAGGGCCGGCTCCACATAGGCCGGGTCCATGCGCATGAGGAAGTTCTTCTCCTCGCGCCGCGCCTGGAGCAGCTCGAGATAGGCGTTGGCGGCCAGATCCTCGAGCTGGCGGTAGTGACCGGCGTAGTGCTTGCCGATGCGATCCGCCGTAAAGGAACACAAAAATCCCAGCACGCACACGCCAAGCAGCACATACAACTTGTTCCGCACGCTCATGACGTCCCCCTTGCAAGGCCGGTTGGTTCTCCTGCGGCAGGGCCGCACGGATGCAGCCCGTGGCAAAGCCGCCCGCCGTCGCCATTGCGTAACCCGCCAAGGCTGCAAGCGGCCTGCCAGAAATCGTTTTCCCGTAACCGGCTTGACTTGCCACAAAAATCACAACCGCACGGCATGAGCCCTGTCAAGATTTTTTACAATGCGTCAAACCGTACGCATTGACTTGCCCTCCGCCCTTTGACACATGCTAGGGGTATGAAAAGACACCCCCTCGCCCCCACCGTCGCGCCGCGTCCGGGGTACGGTCCCGGGCGGCCGCTTGCGGCTGCGGCCGCCCTGGCCGCCGCGCTGCTCCTTCCCCTGCCCGCGTGGGCCGACGCGCTCACGGGCGGCCTGCTCGGCAGCGTTTTCCGCGGCGATCCCTTCACCGGCCCTCGCGTCATCGACCTCGTCGTGCTCGGACTCGTCATTTTCCTTGTGCTGCGCGCCCTCCTGGGACGGCAACGCCCCGGCGGCGACAAAAACGCCGGAGGCGGCGACATCGCCGGCGCGGGCGGACGCGACGCCTCCCCGTATACGCGCGATCCGGCCCCCGGCGCGCGGGGCGACGACGCCCCCCCGCGCGCCAAGCCGGACATGTATTCCAACGCCGCGGCCATGTGGTCCTACCTGCAAACCAAACCCGCCGGCGACGCCGCGCCCGCGCCGGGCACGCCGCCGGCCGCGCCGGGCTCGGACGACGAGTTCCTGGCCGGAGCCAAGCTCGCCTACCCGCGCATCCGCCAGGCCATGGCCAAACGCGATTTCGACGACCTCGCCGGCTTCGTCGCGCCCGAACTTCTGGCCGGCCTGCGCCAGCGCCTGCCGCTTTCGCCCCCGCCCGAGCCCGACATCCTCATCGTCGAGGCGCATATCGCGGACAAGCGCCAGGAAACCGGCCACACCGTCATGACCGTGGACTACGACGTGCTCATCCACGAGGAAAACGCGCCCCACAACACCGATCGCCGCGAGCAATGGGTCTTCAGCCGCGACGACGGCGCGCCCGGCGCACACTGGCTGCTTACGGACATGCGTCCGGGGAAGTAGGGGAAGAGAAGAAGGGGAAGATGCCTCCGGCGGCCAGGTGGGGCAGCTGCCCCTCCTGGACCTCCCGAAAGGGGGGATTATTCGCCGTAGACGGCTTGGGCGAGTTGCGCCGGGAAGGCGCCGGAGAGGCCGTCCGTGGTGGTGTTGGTCAAAACGACCACGGACAGCCCTGAGGTGCGGTCCATGAAGAAATGCGTGCCGTAGACGCCGCCCCAGTTCCAGGTGCCGGCCTTGCCCGGAAACCCCGCCTGGTCCGGATCCACGAGCACCGCCCCGCCGAAACCGAACGTGCGCCCCTTGTCCACGAGCCCCACAGGCAGGCCGCCGAGCTGGTCCGATGTCATGGCCCGGGCGGTTTCCGGGCGCAGCACGCCCCCGCCGTCGCGGCGCACCGCCTCCAGAAACGCATAATAATCGTCCGCCGTGCCGGACATGCCGGCCCCGCCCGAGGGATAGGCCGCGGCGTCCGTGGCCCGCGCGGGCGAAAAGCGGATGCCCGCGCCGGACGTCGGCAGGACTTCCGGGTCGGCCATGCGGTGCAGGGGCTGTTTGCCGTGCACGTAGGGCGTGGCCAGCCTGACCGCGTCCGTAACGAGAAACGTCGTGTCGCGCATGCCAAGCGGCCCGGTCACGAATTTGGCCACGGCCTCGGGCAGCGGCAGGCCCGAGGCTTTTTCCACCACCGCGCCAAGCACGTCGATGGCCAGGGAATAGCGCCAGGACGTCCCCGGAACGAAGGCCAGCGGCACGCCGGCCAGGCGGCGCAAATTTTCCTCAAGGCTTATGCCGGGCCGGTCCAGGCCGTCGGACACCCCGGCCCGGGCCAGCGCGCCGTCCGGGGGATCGGAAAAGCCGTAGGAAAGCCCGGCGGTATGGGTAAGCAGCTGGCGCACGGTGACGACCGCCGGCGCGCCGTCCGGCAGGCGCGGCGTGAAATAAGGCAGCCAGCGCGTCACGGGATCATCCAAGGAGAGCGCGCCGGCATCGGCCAGGGCCAGCGCCGTAGCGCTCACCAGCGGCTTGCTCATGGAGGCCAGGCGAAAGAGCGTGTCCACGCGCATGGGCACGCCCGCTTCCCGGTCCGCCATGCCGAACGCCTCGCGGCACAGCACCTTCCCGTTCCGGCCGGCGACGACCACGGCCCCGACGATGCGCCCTTCGGCCACCGCGCGCGAAACCACCGCGTCGATGCGTCCGGCCATGCCCGCATCCGCCTGTCCGGCCGGGGCGTGAAGCGGCGGCAGCAGGGCGAACACCAGCAGAAACACAAGCACTGCGTTGCGGAACAAACGGCTCGTCATGGAGCATATCCCTCTTGGTGATGGACGTATCGTTTTGCGCCTCGCTTGCACGAAACGCGTTTTGGGCTTCGTCATGCGGGGGAAATGGCGCGTGTGCGCTTGTGAGCCGCGCCCGCCGGTGATACCAACGCCCCCATGCCGCAACTCCCCGACGCGCTGCGCACCCACGTGGACAAGTACTTCCTGCGTTCCCGGCACATTCTCAAGGCCGAGGGCGTCGATCCCGTCGTGACCATGCAGGTCTTTTTCCGCGACGGCCCGGGCGTCTTCGCCGGCATCGACGAGGCGGCAGCGCTCCTTCGCGACACGTCGGACCTGGCCGCGCACGGCGGCACGCTCCACGCCCTGCCCGAAGGCGCCCCATACACGCCGCTCGAGCCGGTCATGCACATCGAGGGGCGGCTGACCGATTTCATCGAGCACGAGACGCTCTACCTCGGCATCATAAGCGCGGCCACGTCGCTTGCCAACGGCCTGCCCGAGCCCAGTCCCGACGCGATCGCGGCGCGGGCGGCGGCCATCCGCGCCCTCGTGCCGGACAAGCAGCTCATGTATTTCGGGGCGCGCCACTGGCATCCACGCTGCGAGGAGGCCTTTTGCCGTGCGGCCGTGGGGGCCGGATTCGACGCCTGCGCCACGGACGCCGGCGCGGCCGCGGCAGGGCTTGCCGCTGGCGTCGGCACCATCCCCCACGCGCTGGTGCTGGCCTTTGCCGGCACGCACGGCCGGGAGCACGCCACGCGCAAAGCCGCCCTCGCCTTCGACCGCCACACGGAAGCGGCCTGTCCCCGGGTAGCGTTGGTGGATACGTTCAACCACGAGATCGACGACGCCCTGGACACGGCCCGGGCCTTGGGGGAAAAGCTCGCCGCCGTGCGCCTGGACACGGCAGGAGAAATGATCGGCCAGGGCGGCGCGCCCGCCGACGGCCGGCCCTTCTGGACCGGCACGGGCGTCACCGTGGCCGGCACGCTGGCCGTGCGCCGCGCCCTCGACGCCGCCGGATTCGAGAAGGTGGGCATCGTGCTGTCGAGCGGCTTCGGCAACCCGGAGAAAATCAAGACGTTCGTGGAAGCAGAAAAGCGCTACGGCCGCCTGTTTCATTCCCTCGGCATCGGGGGGCTTTTCCGCTCCTTCGCGGCCACGGCGGACATCGTAGGCGTGAACGGGATCGACCTGGCCAAGACCGGCCGGAGCTATCGCCCCAATCCCCGCCTCGTCCGCGTCATCTGATCCTGCGCTCTCCCCCCTTTCGGGAGGTCCAGGAGGGGCAGTCGCCCCTCCTGGCCGCCGGAGGCATCTTCCTCTTCCCGCTCTATATTTCCCTGTTCGCATCCCGCGCGCGAATCTCGGCGCGTTTAATCTTGCCGCTGATCGTCTTGGGGAGTTCGTCCACGAAGTCGATGATGCGCGGGTACTTGTAGGGCGCGGTTTCCTTTTTCACGTGAGCCTGCAGTTCCTTGGCCAGCTCGTCGGAGGCCTCGAAGCCCGGGGCGAGGACCACGGTGGCCTTGACGGCCTGGCCGCGCACGGGATCGGGCACGCCGGTCACGGCCGCCTCGACCACGGCCTTGTGCGTGATCAGCGCGCTTTCCACCTCGAAGGGCCCGATGCGGTAGCCGCTGGACTTGATGAGGTCGTCGGTGCGGCCGAGGAACCAGCAGTAGCCATCCTCGTCCATCCAGGCCTTGTCGCCGGTGTGGTAGTAGCCGTCGATCATGACGCTTTCGGTTTTCGCGGGCTCGAGCAGGTAGCCGGCGAAAAGGCCCACGTTCTTGCCTTCCTCGAGCTTGAGGCAGATCTCGCCCTCGACGCCGGGCGGGCAGACCTTGCCCTCCTCGTCGAGGATGGCCACGTTCCAGCCCGGGGCCGGCCGGCCGATGGAGCCGGGTTTGGGCGTCATGCAGGGGAAGGTCGCGATCTGCAGGCACGTTTCGGTCTGGCCGTAGCCTTCGTAGATGGGCAGCCCGGTGATTTCCTTCCAGGCTCGAAACACGCCGTCGTTGAGGAGCTCGCCGGCGGTGGTGCAGTAGCGCAGCGCCGAGAGGTCGTATTTGGAGAGATCCTCGCGGATAAGGAAGCGGTAGACGGTCGGCGGCGCGCAAAAGGTCGTGACCTTGTGCCTGCTCATGATCTCGAGCAGCTCCGCCGGCACGAACTTGCCCCGGAAATCCCAGACGAAGACCACGGCCCCGGCCATCCACTGGCCGTAGAACTTGCCCCACACGGCCTTGCCCCAGCCGGTGTCGGCCACGGTCAGGTGCACGTCGCCGGGCTCCAGGTTGTGCCAGTAGACGCCGGTCGCCATATGCCCCAGGGCGTAGCCGTGGGTGTGCTCCACCATCTTGGGCATGCCCGTGGTGCCGGAGGAGAAAAAGATGAGCAGGGTGTCCTTGCCGCCCGGGGCGTCGCAGACGCGGGGGAAGGAATCCGAGGAGGCGGCGCGGATGGTTTCGTAGTCGAGCCAGCCCGCGGGCATGGCGGCCTCGCCCACGTGGATGAAGACTTTGAGCGTCGGGCAGGTGGAGCGGGCGGCCTCCACGCGCGAAACCACGGAATCCTCGGCGATGATGCCCTTGATGCCGGCGTAGTTGACGCGGAAGTCGATGTCGTGGGGGGTGAGCAGGTTGGGCGAAGGCACGGGCACGGCCCCGAGCTTGTGCAGGGCGAGCATGGTCACCCACCACTCCACGCGGCGGTAGAGGATGACCATGACGCGGTCGCCTTTTTTGAGCCCCGCGTCCTTGAAGGCATTGGCCAGGCGGGCCGATTCACGGCTAAAGAAGGCGAGATCGAAATCCCGACGGGTTCCGTCCGGGCCGATATGGATCATGGCCGGCCGGGTCGGGTCCGCGGCGGCCTCGGCATCGAGAAAGTCGAAAGCGAAATTATAGTTTTCGGGCACGGAGACGGACACGGTCTCCAGCAATTCGCGGTAGGTCTCTGGTCGCAGTTTGGCGACTGGCATGGTCTTGGGCTCCCGGGCAAAACGGTTGTATTCGCGTCGATACACTCAGGCACTGGCCGTGACGGAAGGCCAGGCGTCGCGCCGGACGGCACGCGGCGCCCGGCTAGATAATCACGTCGAGGAATTCCGCTTCGACGCCGTCGAGGCCCCGCATGGCATGCGGCGTGCGGGAGGAAATGTACAGGGAGTCGTGGGGCTCGAGCGTCAGCACGTCGTCGCCGAGGCGCACTTCCATGCGGCCGCGCAGCATGTAGATGAATTCCTCGCCCAGATGCCGGTTGAATTCCATCTCGGACTCGTCCTTGGGCGGCACCGTGACCAGGAACGGCTCCATGGCCGGCTTGTGGAAGCGGTAGGCCAGGGCCTGGTACTTGTAGGCCCTGCGGCGGTCCACGGACAGGCCGTTGCCGGCGCGCACCAGGGAATAGGCATGCAGATGGGCCTCGCCGCCAGTCAGGAGCGCGGTCAGGTCCACGCCCGCTGCCTTGGCCACCTCATACAGGTAGCTGACGGGAATCTCCTCCTCGCCGGTCTCGTACAAAAGAGCCTGGTCCGCCGTGACGCCGGTGGCCTCGGCCAGTTCTTCCAGGGAAAAACCCGCCACTTCGCGGATGCCGCGCAGCCGCTGGGCGATTTCCCGCACCGGCCCGATCTCCTTGCTCATAAGGTTCCCTCTCGCCTGCTCGGTTGGGGTTGCAAACACGCTTCCCCGTCTTTTCGCACGAGCAATCCCCTTGTCAATGCGTTTTCCGAGCCCAGGGATCGCAAAAACGGCTGGAATTCCGGCGCGTGCTAGGGTAAGGGAACAGTTCCGCGGGGCCGTGCCGCCTTTGCCCCACCCCATCATATCCGACCAACGAGGGTACCATGAGCGACAAGAAGCTTGGTGATCGCATCCGCACGTATCGCGAAGGCCAGGAACTGTCCCGGGAGGAGCTGTCCCGGCGCACCGGCCTGTCCGTGGAATTCCTGACCGCCCTGGAGGAAGAGGACGTCACCCCCTCGATCGGGCCCCTGCTCAAGATCGCCCTGGCCCTGGGGCAGCGCCTGGGCACGTTCATGGACGACAACGTGGACGGCGACCTGTGCATGACCTGCCGCGCGGACCTCGCCGAGGACGACGCGGTGTTGCGCAAGGCCCGGGGCAAGCGCGCCTCCTTCCGCTACCATTCCCTGGGCAAGGCCAAGACCGACCGGCACATGGAGCCGTTTTTCATCGAGGTCTACCCCGATGAGGACCCTGCCGCCGAAAAGCCGCTGTCCTCCCACGAGGGCGAGGAGTTCATCGTGGTCATGTCCGGCGAGCTCGAAGTCATCGTGGCCAACGAACGCCACATCCTCGGCCCCGGAGACTCGATCTACTACAATTCCGTGGTGCCCCACTACGTCGGTTGCGGCGACGCGCCCAAAACGGACATCTACGCGGTGCTCTACATCCCGCAGTAAGCAAAGGAGCCGCCCATGACCTTCGTGCCGCCTCCCCTGCACCAGCCGCCGCTTTTCGACCTGACGCTCGGCGAATTGCTCCACCAGACGGCGACCAAATACCCGGACCAGGACGCCGTGGTCTACGTGGACCGCGACTACCGGCTCACCTGGCAGCAATTCGACGCACTGACCGACGACCTGGCCAAGGGACTCATGGCGCTTGGCATCGAGAAGGGCGAAAAGGTGGCGGTCTGGGCCACCAACGTCCCCTTCTGGGTGGCGCTGATGTTCGCCACGGCCAAGATGGGCGCCGTGCTGCTGACAGTCAACACCGCCTACAAGCGCAAAGAACTGAAATATTTGCTGACCAACTCCGAAGCGGAAAACATCTTCATCATCAACGGGTTCCGCGACTCGGACTACATCGAGATCCTCTACGACCTCGCCCCGGAACTGCGCACCATGCAGCGCGGGGCCGTGCGCAGCGAATCCTTCCCGCACTTAAAGCGCGTGTGCTTCCTCGGCGTCGAAAAACACCGTGGCATGTACTCCATCCCCGAGATCCTGGGCCTGGCCCGCACCGTCAGCGACGAGGACCTGCGCGCAAGGCAGGCCACCTTCACCTGCCACGACGTGGTGAACATGCAGTACACCTCGGGAACCACCGGCTTTCCCAAGGGCGTCATGCTCAGCCACCACAATATCCTGAACAACGGCTACTCCATCGGCCAGCGCCAACGCTTCACGAACAAGGACAAGCTGTGCATCCAGGTGCCGCTGTTCCACTGCTTCGGCTGCGTGCTCGCGGTCATGGCCTGCGTCAACCACGGCACGACCATGGTCTTCACCGAGGTGTTCAACCCAGTGCATTCCATGATGAGCATCGAACAGGAAAAATGCACGGCCATCTACGGCGTGCCCACGATGTTCATCGCCATGCTGGAGCACAAGCTCTTCCATAAGTTCGACTTCTCGTCGCTGCGCACCGGCATCATGGCCGGCGCGGTCTGCCCCATCCAGACCATGCGCCAGGTGACCGAGAAGATGTTCATGAAAGAGATCACGAGTGTGTACGGCCTCACCGAAAGCTCGCCCGGCATGACCCAGACCGACGTGACCGACCCCTTCCACTACCGGGTCGAGGGCGTGGGCCGCGCCTTCCCCCACGTCGAGGTCAAAGTGGCCGACCCGGAAACGGGCAAGGAAGTCGAGCGCGGCAAGCAGGGGGAACTGTGCTGCCGCGGCTACAATTCCATGAAGGGCTACTACAACAACCCCGAGGCCACGGCCAAATGCATCGACGCCGACGGCTGGCTGCACTCCGGCGACCTCGGCGTCATGGACGAGTACGGCTACGTGACCATCACCGGCCGCATCAAGGACATGATCATCCGCGGCGGCGAGAACATCTATCCCCGCGAGATCGAGGAATACCTCTACACCATGCCCGGCATCGCGGACATCCAGGTCGCGGGCGTGCCAAGCCGCAAGTACGGCGAGGAAGTGGGGGCGTTCATCATTCTCAAAAAGGATGTGGAAATGACGCCCGAAGAGGTGAAGGACTTCTGCCGGGGGCAGATCGCCTGGCACAAGATCCCGAAATACATCGCCTTCGTGGAGGAATTTCCGCTGACCACCAGCGGCAAGGTGCAGAAGTACAAGCTGCGCGAACTCGCGGCCAAGCTCTTTCCCGAAGCCATGCACTAAGCGCGCGCCTTCAAGCGCATCGCAAGCGCCGCCGGGAGAAGTCCTGGCGGCGCTTTTGCGTTGTTGCTCGAGTACGCTTGCCGCGTTCGCAAGAGCGGCGGCGCTACAGGGCGAGGGGACGCTCGAAGGCCCGGCGCAGGGGGCCGGACAGGAAACGGTCGAAGGCCAGCTGGTAGGCCACGCCGCCAAGCAGCAGCGCTCCGTAGAGAACCAGCGCGCCAAGAAGGAAATGGCCGCGCACGAAATCCGGCAGCAGCGACGCGGCGGACAGGACCGCGTCCGCGAACGCCGGGACGTGGCGATAGAGCTGGAAGAGCAGGTAGTGGTAGACGTAGACGGCGAAGGTGCCCCGGGCCGCCGTGCGCAGCGTCCGCCCCAGGCGGTCCCCGGCCGGGACGAGCAGCCCCAGCGCAAGGATCAGGAAAAAGGACGCGGTCCCCAGCGCGTGGGTGTCGTAATTCACGTTTCCGGCGGCGACAAGGTCGGCGTAGGCCAGGGCGTACAGCCGCGCCGCGCAGACCGCGGCCAGGGCGGCCGCGCCCACGGCCATGCCCCAGGTCCCGGCCCGGCCCCGCAGCCGCGCGCCGAGGACGAAGAGCACGTCGGCCGCGGTGATGCCGAGCAGGAAAAAGGAAAAGGCCGTGGGCAGGAAGCTCACGCCCGCGAGCGTCCCCGTGAGGCGCAGCCAGGTGAAAAGGGCGAGCAAGGCGACGAGCCCGGGCAGGCGCAGCCGGCGGTAGAGCGCGGGAATGGCCGGAAAGACGAGATAGAGGACGAAAAGCACGGTGAGAAACCACAGCGTGTCGTTGTAGGCCATGGTCTCCCGGGCCCGGGCCACGCCCAGCAGCAGGAAGTTGAGGTCGTGCTCGCCCGGCTTGTGGCCGAAAACGCCGACCACCACGGTGAACGCCGCCACGGCGGCCGCGGCGAAGCCCAGGTAGATGCCGAAGAAGCGGCCGAAGAAGTAGTCGCGCAGATTGAAGACGCCGCGCCGGCGCGTGGCGTACCACAGGGAAAAGCCGCTTAAGGCGTAGAAGGCGAAATTGAGCGACCAGAAGGTGAGCCCGCCGGCAAAGGCCATGCGGTCGAAGAGCCCCCCCTGCCCGGCCAGGGCCGCCCGGAAGGCGGCGAATCCGTCCGCTCCGGCGGGATAGGGCACGCCCGGCGCGTAGAGGCCGAGGAAATCCGGCAGGAGCATGGCGTGCCCGGTGACGATGCCTGCCATGAGCACGAGGCGCGCCACGGAAATGGCGACGCTCACGCGCCGGTCGAAACCGCCCCGGCCGGGAGCGGCCGGATTTTTCACGTCGTTTGCCATGGCCCGGCACGGGTATCATGGCGGACCGGCCTTGACCAGCCGGTCCGCACGGCAAAGCCCGGCGCCCGTCAGAGGCAGGCGCTCAGGCGTTCGAGCAGCCCCGCGAACTGCGCCGCCTCCTCCGGGGACAGGGCGCAGAGCAGTTCGCCCGTCAGGCGCTCGTGCAGGGCGTGGTGCTCGGCGAAAAGCCGCGCGCCTTCCCCGGTCAGGCCCACGCGGATGGAGCGGCGGTCGGTCTCGTGGGGCTTGCGCGCCACGTACCCGCCCCGCTCCAGGCGGTCGACGAGCACGGTGAGCGACCCCGTGGTCACGCCCATGCGCGCGGCAAGCTCGGTCATGCGCAGGTCGCCGTCCGCGCCGAGGATCTCGAGCGTGTGCATCTGCGGCAACGTCAGCCCGCTTTCGCGCACCACGCCGTGCTCCCAGGAGGAGAACTTCTCGTAGAACTCGATGAGCAGGCGGGTCAGGCGCGACGCGTCGGGCGCTTGCGGCTGTTCGGGGACGTCCACGGCGGCTACCTCCTGCCCACCAGGGGCGGTTCGGTCGTGAAGGCGAGGCTCGCCGAGGACAGCACCACCACGACGGAGCCCACGTTGTGAAAGACCGCCGCGGCCACGGGCGAAAGCAGGCCGTACGCCCCGCCCAGGATCGCCACGGCGTTGAAGACGAGCCCCAGGCCGATGTTCACGCCGATCATGCGCACCATGCGCCGCCCGAGATGGATGAGAAACGGCAGGCGGCCGATGTCGTCGTTGGCCAGGGCCACGTCCGCGGTTTCCAGGGCCACGTCGGAGCCGGCCGCGCCCATGGCCACGCCCACGTTGGCGCGGGCCAGGGCCGGGGCGTCGTTGACCCCGTCGCCGACGAAGAGCACCCGGCGGCCCTGCTCCTGAAACCTGGCGAGCACGTCGAGCTTGCCCGCGGGCGTCAGCTGCGCCCATACGTCCTCGATGCCGACGCCCTTGGCCAGGGCGCGCACGGCCTTGGCGTGATCGCCGGAGAGAATGCCGACGGTGGCGATGCCGAGCTTGCGCAGGGCGTCCACGGCGAGAAATGCCGTTTCCCGGGCCTTGTCGGCCACGCCGATGACGCCGAGAACCGTGCCTTCGCGGCGCACCACGAGCGCGGTCGCGCCCCGCTCGCGGATGTCGGCCAGGCATGCGCGCAGGGCTTCGGGAAGTTCCGCTTCGCCGCCGAGCATCTCCGGACTGCCCACTTCCGCGGCCTGTCCCGCCACCGTGCCGCGCACGCCAAGGCCGACGACCGTGGCCATGGCGTCCGGCGTGGCGACCGGGATGCCCTCGCGCCGCGCCTTGCCCACGATGGCCGTGGCCAGCGGATGCGTGCAGTCCTTTTCCAGGCAGGCGGCGCAGCCGATGACGTCGGCCGCGTCCTCGCCGTCCAGGGGGACCACCGTGGTCACGTCGGGCCGGCCGAGCGTCAGGGTGCCGGTCTTGTCGAAGAGCACGGCGTCGGCGCGGGCGGCCTCTTCCAGGTACTGTCCGCCCTTGACCAGGATGCCGCGCCGTGCGGCCAGACCCACGGCCGCGACCGTGGCCGTGGGGCCGGCCATGAGCAGCGCGCACGGGCAGCCCGCCACGAGCACGGCCACGGCGCGGTCGAGGTCGCCGGTGAATATCCAGGCCAGCCCGGCAAGGCCGAGCACCGTGGGCGTGAACCACGCGGCCCAGCGATCCACGATGCGCGCCGCCCGGGGCTTGCCGGCCTCGGCCGCGACCACGAGCCGCACCACCTTGCCGAAGGTCGAGTCCTCGCCCACCTTGACGGCCCGGGCCTCGACGCGGCCGGTGTAGTTGAGGGTGCCGGCCAGGATCGTGTCGCCGGGATGGCGCTCCCGGGGCAGCGATTCGCCGGTCAGGGCCGATTCGTCCACGGCGGTTGCGCCCGAGACGATTTCCGCGTCCACGGGGATGCGCTCGCCGGGGCGCACGAGGATGCGGTCCCCGGGCTTGACGCTCGCGACCGGAACCACGCGCTCCCTGCCCTCGGCGTCGATCACGGTGGCTTCCTGCGGCGTAAGCGCCGCCAGGGCTTCGATGGAGCGCCTGGCTCCGTCGCTCACGGCCTCCTCGATGAGCGAGCCGAGCGTCATGATGAAGCTCACCACGGCGGCGGTCAGCACCTCGCCCTGCGCCAGGGAGGCGAGGATGGCGATGCTGACGAGCTCGTCCACGTTGACGCGGCGCTCCATGATGCCCCTGGCCGCGCCGACCACGATGGGCAGGCCGTTTACGGCCACGGAGGCAAGGCCGAGCAGGATCGACAGGGGGGACGTCCCGGATGCGGGCACGACGAGATAGGCGGCCAGGGCGAGCGCGCCGCCGGCCAGGCACAGGGTCAGCTCCTTGAGGGCAAACAACCCTTTGTAGGCGTCGAGGCGGGAAAAACGACCGATCATGGGCACTCCTTGGCGAACATCTTGAAGACTGAGAATCTTTATGAGATTATTTTTTGATAGTCAAATTATTTGATCACGAAACGACAGCGAGCACAAAAAAGCGCGGGAAGGCGTTGCCGCCTTCCCGCGCCGCGAGACTGTCGGTTGCTGGTCTCGTGCTGCGACCTTGAGAAAGACACAAGCCTTCCCAAGGGCAACACGCTCGAATACTTATTTCAAGGCACGCTACAGCCCTTTTTTCGCCATAAAATCGACGAGGTCGGCCACGCGGCAGGAGTAGCCCCATTCGTTGTCGTACCAGGACAGCACCTTGACCATGTCGCCGCCCTGCACGGTGGTGTACTCGGCGTCCACGATGCTCGAATGGGCGTCGCCCTTGAAATCCATGGACACGAGCTGCTTTTCGCAAAAGGCCAGAATGCCCTTGAGAGGGCCTTCGGCGGCTTCCTTGAGCCTGGCGCGCAGTTCCTCGGTCGTGGTCGGCTTGGCGATCTGGACCACGAAATCGACCAGGGAAACGGTCGGGGTGGGCACGCGCACGGACAGGCCCGAGAACTTGCCCTTGAGGTCCGGGATGACGAGCGCCACGGCCTGCGCCGCGCCGGTCGAAGTCGGGATCATGTTGCAGGCCGCGGCCCTGGCCCGGCGCAGGTCCTTGTGCGGCAGGTCCAGGATGCGCTGGTCGTTGGTGTAGGAGTGGATGGTGGTCATCACGCCCTTGACGATGCCGAAGTGGTCGTGGATCACCTTGGCCACCGGAGCCAGGCAGTTCGTCGTGCAGGAGGCGTTGGACAGGATGTGGTGCTTGGCCGGGTCGTACTGGTCCTGGTTGACGCCGAGCACCACGGTGAGGTCCTCTTCCTTGGACGGGGCCGTGATGATGACCTTTTTCGCGCCGGCCTCGATGTGGGCCTGGCACTTGGGGCCGGTGCGGAAGATGCCGGTGGATTCGATGACCACGTCCACGCCGTACTCGGCCCAGGGCAGGCCGTGGGGGTCGCGTTCGGCGAAATTCTTGATCTTCCAGTCGCCGACGACCATGACGTCGCCGTCGACCGCGGCCTCCACGGGCAACTTGCCGTAGTTGGTGTCGTAGCTGAGCAGATGGGCGTTGGTGGCCACGTCGAAGAGGTCGTTGATGGCCACGACTTCCATGTGCTCGGCATGGTGCTCGAGCATGGCCTTGAGGACCTGGCGGCCGATGCGGCCGAATCCGTTGATGGCGATGCGAAGTTTGGTCATGTGCCCGCTCTCCTACTCGTGCATGGTGTAGTCGTAGGCCGTCAGGAGTTCGTAGTCGGTCTTGAGCGCCTGGTGCAGCCGCGCGTTCTCGATGGCGATGGCGCTCAAGTTGGCGATGGCCGTGGCGAAATCGATCTCGCTTTGCTCGAACTCGCGGACATTGCCGCAATAGAGCCGCAGTACGCCGATGGCCCGGCCCTCGACGGTCAGCGGCAGGGCCATGACCGAGGCGATGCCCTCTTCCTTGGCCGCTTCGGGATACTGGAAGCGCGGGTCGGCGCTCGCGTCCTTGATCTGGACCACGGCCCCGGTCAGGGTTTCCTGGTCGATCCTGCTCTTGTCCACTTCGACCGGACCCTTGCGCAGATAGCCCTTGCTCAGGCCGTACGAGGTGCTGGCGAGCAGCGTGCGGCCCTTGCGGTCGAGCAGGCGGATGGAGCAGGCCTTGGCGTCCAGGGCCCTGGCCACCTGCTCCACGATGGCCCGCAGCACGGTCACGGGCTCGAGGCTCGAGTTGATGCCCTTTGCCACTTCATACAAGGTGCGGTAGTAGGCGCATTCCTTTTCGCTCATGTTTCCCTCCTGAAGGGGATGGTTGCGCGCCCGGCCCGGCGGCCGATCCGTGAACCGGGAGCCGCGATGATGCCGGGAGTTCGCGGATGCGTAATGGCGAACCGGTGCCAGCATACGTCATTTCCATGAAATGAAAAGGCGCGTCCTGCAAGGGAATCGTGACCGCAGGGGCCTGCAGCCGCGCCACTTGGACAAGGATGGTGCTCCCGTCTTTCCTCGCGCACTGGCGGCGGCCAGGAGACGAGGCGCGCCGGGGGCTCCCCTCTTTACCTTCCTGCGGGTTTGCGGTAGGGGAGTCAATTTCAAAGCTGGAGCCGTGAAGACCTGGGCCGAGGAGGGCTGCATGGACCCGAAGGACGTCGAATATTTCCGCGAACTTCTCAACAGCATGCTTCAGGACATCCTCAAGAAGGGCGAGGAGACCATCGAAGACATGACGGACACCGTGGAGGTCTACGCCGACCCGGCGGACCGGGCCACGGCCGAGTCCGACCGGGCCTTCACGTTGCGCCTGCGCGACCGCGAACGCCGCTTGATCAAAAAGATCAAGGAAGCCCAGGAACGCATCGACGACGGCACCTACGGCGAATGCCTGGAGTGCGGCGAGGACATCAGCGTCGCCCGCCTCAAGGCCCGCCCCGTGACCACGCTTTGCATCAAATGCAAAAGCCGCCAGGAAGCCGACGAAAACCTGCGCGGGGAATGACCGCGCCGCCTTTGCCGTTTTCCAAGCCCGCCGCGCCGCCTTTCCTGAAAGACACGCCCCTGTTTTTCGGAGAAGCCGTCCGTCGCCACCGTTGCTTCGCACCCGCGAGGCATCCGCTTGGGGAAGCCGTCCCCCGCCCGCCTTACCCGAGGTCGCGTTAGCAAGCGCCCAACCAGCCCATGGAAGCCGTTTTCTTCCGATTCCTGGCCCGCGAACTGGCCGCGCTCCTGCCCGGCTGCCGGGTGGAAAAGGTCTTTTTGCCCGCGCAAAACGTCTTTTCCATGGCCCTGTACCTGCCGCCGGGGCGGCAAGCGCCGGACGGGCCGGGCAAAAAGACCGTGTACCTGCACGCGCGCTACGGCACGGGCCGGTTTTTCCTCTTTCTCTCGCCGCAAAAGACCGTGCAGCCCGAACGCGCGCCGGCCGCGGCCATGCGCCTGCGCAAACACCTTCGCGGCCGGCGCGTGGCGGGCGTGGTCGCGGACTGGCGCAACCGCCGCCTGGTCCTGGTCATGGCCGGCCCCGGCCCGCACCTGCTGCTCGACCCGAGGAGCTTTCCGCAACTCTGTGACGCGCCCCCGCCGCCGCTGGAGGACGAACCCGACTGGCCGGAACTGGATGCCGTCCTGGCCGGGCCCGACATCTGGCGGGAACACCCCCAGCTTTCCCCGGCGCTGCGCCGCCGCCTGGCCGCGCTGCCCCAGGAGCAGGCTGCGGCCATTTACGCCAGGCTGCGCGCGCCCGAGGCCGAAGGCTTCTTCCTGGAATACGCCAAGGGCGAGCCCGACGCCCTGTGGCCGGTGCGCTGGGCGGAAAAGGACAAGCCCGGCCGCGAGACGCGCGCCTTTCCGAGCGCCCTGGCAGCTGCCGCCGCCTTCGGCGAACCGCTGGCCTTCGGCGAGGTTTCCGGCCGAAGGGACGCGCCCCAAGCCGCCGCGGCGGCCGCGGCCACGCGCCGGCTGTCCCGGGCCCTGGCCAAACTTGCCGTTGACGAGGCGCGCATGCAGGCATTTCTTGCCCGCCGGCCCCAGGCGGACCTGCTGGCCGCCAACCTGCACGCCTTGGACAAACAAGCCAAAATTCCTCAGCTTTCCCTTCCCGGCCCGGACGGCGTCCCCGTCGTGCTCGCACTGGACCCGTCGCTTTCCGTGGTGCGGAATATGCAAAAGCTTTATGATCTCGCGGCCAAGGGCGAAAGGGGCCTTGCCGCCATCGCCCGACGTCGGGAGGACTTGCAAGGCGGGAAAAAATACTTACAAGGTCGACAACGCGGCGCGCCCACGGCGCAACCGTCCCGCCCCGCGCCCGGCCCCTTCGAGGGCGTCGCGGCCAACGCCTACCGTACGAGCGACGGATTCCTGGTATTACGCGGCAAGAACGCCAAGGCCGGCGAAAGCCTCCTGCGCAAGGCCAACCCGTTCGACCTGTGGTTCCACGTGGCGGGAGGGCCCGGGGCGCACGTGATCCTGCGCCGCGACCATCCGCGCCGCGAGGTGCCGCGCGAGAGCCTGCTCCAGGCCGCGGGGCTGGCGGCCCTGGCGAGCTTCGCTTCCGCAGCGGGTTCCGCCGAGGTCATGCTGGCCAGGGCGGGGGACGTGCGGCGCATCAAGGGCGCGGCAACGGGCAAGGTCGCCATTGGCGCGCTGCTCGAAACCCTGCGCGTGGACGTGGACCCGGCGCTGGAAAACCTGCGACAGCCCGGCTGAGGCCGCGGATTCGCTTGTCGTCGTCGCGGTGTTGTATTAGGAGCGTAACCGGGCCATGCACTGCATTTTTACCGTAACAGCGTTGTGACGCCATGATGGAAACGCCTGGGCTGACGCGGCGGCTGGAGTTCGACGACTCGGAGCTGGCCAGGGACCTTTTCGGGCCCCACAATGAAAATCTCGCCCTGATCGCCGGCAAGTCCGGGGCGCGCCTCGACACGCGGGGCAACGCCGTGGTCCTTGCCGCCGATTCCGAAGAGACGCTGGCCCACGTGGCCAACGTGCTGGTCCAGCTCTACGGCCTGCTGCGCCAGGGAAAACCCGTCTACCCGGCCGACGTGGAACAGGCCTTAAGCGTCCTGGCCCGGGAGCCGGAGGCGAGCCTCCAGCGCGTCTACCGCGAGGAGGCGCTGGCCGTCTCCCCGAAAAAGACCGTCGCTCCCCGCACCGCCACCCAGCGCGACTACCTCGCCTCCATACGGAAAAACGACCTCGTATTCGGCATCGGGCCGGCCGGCACGGGCAAGACCTACCTGGCCGTGGCCATGGGCGTGCATTTTCTGGTCGGCAAGCGGGTCAAGCGGCTGATCCTCACCCGCCCGGCCGTGGAGGCCGGCGAAAAGCTCGGCTTCCTGCCCGGCGACATGGTGGAAAAGATCAACCCCTACCTGCGCCCGCTCTACGACGCCTTAAACGACATGCTGGACTTCCGGAAGGTGCGGGAGATGCTCGACACCGGCGTGATCGAGGTCGCGCCGCTTGCGTTCATGCGCGGGCGCACCCTAAACGATGCGCTGATCATCCTCGACGAGGCGCAAAACACCACGCCCGAGCAGATGAAGATGTTCCTCACGCGCCTGGGACTGGGCTCCAAAGCCGTGGTCACCGGCGACGTGACGCAGATAGACCTGCCGCCCCGGTCCGTATCCGGACTGGTGGAGGCGCGGCGGGTGCTGCGCGACGTGCGCGGCATCGATTTCATTTCCTTCAGCGACGCGGACGTCATCCGCCATCCCCTCGTGGGAAGGATCGTCAAAGCCTATGAGCGACATAGTCAACAAGGTCAAACGGAAGTTTAAGGGGCAGCCCCAGGCCGGCCACAACGGCCACGCCTTCACGCTGCCGCACGGCGTCGCCGGCTTCGCCTTCTTCCTGACCGCGGTTTTCGCCCTGAGCTTCGTGGCCAGGCTCGGGCTCGACAATTCGGTGAAGCTCTTCACCGCCGGCGAGATCGCCACGCAGGACGTGGCCGCCGACCAGAACCTCCAGATCGAGGACGTGGAAGCCACCAACCGCAAGCGCGAACAGGTGGCCGAATCCCAGCCCCCGGTCTTCGACGTCAGCCCCCTGCCCTACGAGGCCCTGGCCAAGACCGCCGGGGACATCGTGGCCTCCGTGCGCAACACCGGCGGCGAAGACCTGGAAAAGCTGCGCTGGCAGATCGCTGAGAACCTCAACACCGAAATCGGCGGCGACATCATCGAGGTCTGGCGCCAGGACGAATTCAAGGACCTGCTCGAAAAGGACGTCCTGCCCTGGCTCAAGCAGAACTACGAAGGAGGCGTCGTGGCCTCCGCGGCGCTTTTCGCGCCGTACAAAAACGGCATCCTCATCCGCGACCTGCCCTCCATGATGGAGACGCTGCGCGTCGAGACCCGCGACGTCAAGGACCTGAAGCAGGTGAAGGACGACCTGGAGCACCGGCTCAAGGTCTCCCTGAACAAGCCCTTCCGCCTGCGCAAGGCCGTCTACGTGCTGGTCTACCCCTTGCTCGCCCCGAACATGACCTTCAACCAGGAGACGACGCAGGCGCGCAAGCGCGAGATCACCCGCGCCGTGGAGCCCCTTTACTACATCATCAAGAAGGGCGAGGTCATCGTGCGCCAGGGCGAGCGCGTGGGCCCGATCCAGCAGCTTAAGCTCCAGGCTCTCTACTCCCACCGCAAGGGCTCTTACAACATGCTGCGCGCCTTCGGGCTGTTCGGCATGTGCCTCATGTTCCTGGCCGTGTTGACCATGTCCCTGGACAAGCCCGGCATCCGGCGCGTGCGCGACACGGACTGGGTGTTTCTCGGCGTCATCCTGCTGATTTTCGGCATGCTGGCCAAGGTGGCCGACGTGGTCACGCTGCTGCCGGGCAGCGGCGGCCTGCCCGAGTCCACGCGCTCGCTCTATTTCGCCGCGAGCCTGCCCATGGCCGGCGCGGCGGGCATTCTGGCGCTTTTCTTTTCCAAACGCCTGTGCATCTTCGTCAGCCTCATCCTGTCGTTTCTGGCCGCAAACATGGTCTACGGCGGCATCGGCATCTTCTGCTACTATTTCGTCGGCGGCATGATCTCCATCTACCTCATGAAGCGTTCGGAGACGCGCCCGCAAGTGATGCGCTCCGTGCTGCCGCTTTTCGCGTCGCTTTGCATCATGTGGGGCTCGCTCAACCTCATGGATTTGAGCGACCCGGCCGTGACCGGGACGGGGCTGGCCTTCGTCGCGCTGTCCGCGTTCCTGTCGCTTTTGGCCGTGGTCGGCATCGCGCCGATCATGGAGCTCATCTTCGGCTACACGTCGCGCTTCCGCCTGATGGAACTGCTGAACCTGGAGCAGCCCCTGCTCCAGGAACTCATGGTCAAGGCCCCGGGAACCTACCACCATTCGCTCATCGTCTCCAACATGGTCGAGGCCGGGGCGCGGGCCATCGGGGCCAATCCGCTGCTGGCCAAGGTGGCGGCGCTCTACCACGACATCGGCAAGCTCAAGAGCCCGCACTATTTCATCGAAAACATCTCCTGCAAGGAGAACCGCCACAACAAGCTCGCGCCGTCCATGAGCGCGCTGATCCTCATCGCCCACGTGAAAAAGGGCGTGGAACTGGCCAGGGAACACCGCCTGGGCCAGCAGATCACGGACCTCATCGGCCAGCACCACGGCACCACGCTGATCGCCTACTTCCACCACAAGGCCAAGGAGCTCGCCGAGGCCAAGGGCGACGACCCCATCCGCGAGGAAGATTACCGCTATCCCGGGCCCAAGCCCCAGACCAAGGAGGCCGGCCTGATCCTTCTGGCCGACGCCATCGAGGCCTCGAGCCGCACCCTGGTCGATCCGACGCCGAGCCGCATCAAGGGGCACATCCAGAACATCGTGCGCAAGATCCACGACGAGGGCGAGCTCGACGACTGCCAGCTGACGCTCAAGGACCTGACGCTTCTTAGCGACACCTTCCAGCGCATCCTGACCGGCATCTTCCACCAGCGCATCGAGTACCCGAGCGCGAGCAAGACCACGGACCCGAAAAACGGCAAGACGCGCGAAGAGCCGCCCTGCGCCGTCACGCCGAAGGGCGCGGCGGAACACGCGGCATGATCGGCGTGGCCCCGGGGCTGCTCCATCCCGACCTGCCCTGCCGGCGGCCGGAGCTTGCCGCTCTGTGCCGGGACATCCTCGACGCCCTGGACCTCGCCGGCGGCGATTTCGACCTGCGCGTGGTCGGCGACGGGGAGATGGCGGCGCTCAACCGCGCCCATTTGCGGCTTCCCGGCCCGACCAACGTGCTGAGCTTTCCGGCCGAAGATCCCAAGCGCCCGGACTATCTCGGGGAAATGGCCGTCAGCCTCGATACGGTGGCGCGCGAGGCCTTCCTCTACGGCCAGCCGCCCCGGGCGCACCTCGTGCGCCTGCTCGCCCACGGCTTCCTGCACCTCGCCGGCTTCGACCATGGCCCGGTCATGGAAGCGCTCACCGAACAGGCCGTGGACGCCCTCGCCCAAGCGGACGCAAGCCTTTCGTAGCGAGGCGGCGGCAAGCGCCGCCTCAGGCTTCCCTTTGCTCGCGCGCCGCCGCGCCGTTTCCCCGCCCCGGCGCAGCCACGGCCGCGCACACCACCACGCCTCCCACCGCCTCGAGCAGCGTAAGCCGCTCGCCGAGAAACGCCCAGGCGGCCAGCGCCGTCACCACCGGCACGGCGCTCAGCCACAGCGCGGCCCGCGTCGGGCGAAGGCGCGCCAGCGCGAAGTTGTAGCAGAGAAACGCGGCGAAGCTCGCAAGCACGGTCAGCGCCGCCAGAGCCGCCGCACCCTGGCCGGAAAACCGCGGCCAGCCCCGCCGCGCCAGTTCGAAGGCGCAGCCCGGAGCGAAAAGCGCCGCGCCCCAGGCCAGTTGCGTAAACGTCACGGTCCATGCGTCCAGACGCCGGGTGAGTGCGCCGCCGAGCACCACGTACCCGGCCGTGGACACGACCGCGCCCACCATGAGCAGGTCGCCGGCCAGCTGCCCGCCCAGGCGCAGCCCGGTGCCGCCCGCGATGACGCAACCCACGCCGACGATGGACGCCAGGATGCTCGCCATTTCGCCAAGCCCCGGCCGGGAGCGGCCGAGCGCGGCGTCGAGGCCGGCGACCGTGAGCGGAATGGCCGCGACGATAAGCGCCGCCGCCGAAGCTGTGGTCAGCACGAGCCCGCAGGTTTCGAAGACGAAATGACCCACGGGCTGCATCAGGGCGAGCAGGAAAAGCCTGCCGTGATCGGCCCGAGAAAGCCGTTGCGGCCGGCGGCCGGTCACGGCGAAGGCCAGGACGAAAAGCCCCGTCGCCAGAACGAACCGGAAGCACACCAGGGTGAACGGCCCCATTTCGGCCAACGCGATCTTGGTCCAGACATACGACATACCCCAGGCGAAAAGGGTCAGGGCCAAAGCGGCCGTGACCGCGAACTCCGTCTTGCGCACATTCCCTCCGGGCGGCCCTGCGGCCGCGCGGAAGGAACATCGCAGATCGGACGCCCGGGGAATTGGATGAAATTGCCTTCCGTGGCGTCAGGAGCGGAGGCTGCGGCGGTACTGGGCGGGCGTGGCCCCGACCTGGGGCGTGAAGGCGCGGATGAGGTGGCTCTGGTCGGCAAAGCCGGCTTCCAGGGCCACCTGGACGGCCGGAAGGTCCGTGGCGAGCAGCGCCTTGGCCCGCTCCACGCGCAGATGGTTCTGGTAGGCGTGGGGCGGCAGGCCGTATGCGCGTTTGAACAGGCGCAGCAGATGGGTCGGGCTGCGCCCGGCCAGGGCGGCGAGCGCGGCGAGGGGGACGTTCTGGCGGTAATGGGCGCGCAGGTATTCCCGCACCCTGGCCGCGGCCCCGGGTTCGCCCAAGGAGGCACGGTCGGCGCGAGGCAAAAAAAGCGGCGCAAGCGCCAGACAGAGCAGGGATTCCTTGCGTAGCCGCTCGCTTGGCGTCCCGAGCGCCCGGTAAAGCCCGGCGCAACGCCGCACGAGCAAGGGGTCGCGCACGAGGGGCGCGCGAAACGCCGGTTCGCCCGCACCTCCGATGGCAAGCCGGATCGCGGCGGCATCGAGCGACAAGACGAGGGAGCACAGCCGGCCGTCCGGCTCGGGATTGCAGGCATGCGGCTCGCCCGGCCCGATCAGGGCCGCTTCGCCGGCCGCGATCCGCTGCGTCGCCGCGCCGAGCCGGGCCCTGGTTGCGCCAGCGAGCACCAGTCCCACGCACCAGGCGTCGTGGATGTGCCGGGCAAACGCCCGGCGGCGGTAGGCGGTCAGGCGGGCTTCGAGGCCGGGCAGGTCGGGGTCGAGGCGGCGGCGCAGGATTTCCGGAGCGAAACGCGGCGTGCGGGAGGACATGGAGCGAGCATGGCCCGCAACCCCGCCCGGGTCAAGCGCCCGGGGTATCCGGCGCATCCGTCGCGTCGGGCAGGGCAAAGGGCACGCAAAAGCAGAACGTGCTGCCCTTGCCGGGTTCGCTTTGCACGTCGAGGTAGCCGCCCATGGCCTCGGCCACCTTGCGGGCGATGGCCAGCCCCAGGCCCGCGCCGCCGAAACGCCGCGTCATGCTGCCGTCCACCTGCCGAAAGGGCTCGAAAATGGTGGGCAGAGCCTCGGGCGCAAGGCCGATGCCCGTGTCCCGCACGCTTAAGGACAGATAGACCGTGCCGTCGTCGCGCGCCGCATCCTCGCCCACGCTGCGACAGCCCCAGCCCCGCGCCACGTCGATCTCCACCGTCCCCGAGGACGTGAACTTGACCGCGTTGCCGACAAGCGCCGCCAGCACCCGGCGCAGCCCGCCGCCGTCGCCGAGGACCACCTCGGGGATGTCGAGGGAGATGCGGGACGTGAGGGCGAGCCCCTTGCGCCGCGCCGCGGACAGGAAGGAGTTGCACGTTCCCTGGACGATGTCCCGGATGGAAAACGGCTCGCGCCGGGGCGGCTCCCCGCCGCCGGAATCGAGGCGCGAAAAATCGAGCATCGCTTCCAGCAGGTCGGCGAGGTTGCCGGCGCACTGGTGCAGCGTGGCGAGCCACTCCCGTTGCTCGGCGGAGAGCTCCGTCGCCTCCAGCAGCTGGATCATGCCCATGATGCCGTTGAGCGGCGTGCGTATTTCGTGGGACATGTTGTCGGTAAATTCCCGCTTGAGCCGGTCGGCGGCCAGGGAGGCCTCCTCGGCCAGCCGGCGTTCGGTCACGTCCTCCATGATCCAGATGGACCCGGCCTGGGGCCGTTCGGGGAAAAGCACCTGGCCGATGATGCGACACCAGAACTCCGTGCCGTCGAAACGACGCATGAGGCGCACGGTGTCCACACGCTCCCCGCGGCCGAGGGCGGGGTAAAACTCCTCGCCGAACGCCGCGAAGGCTTCCTGGTCGGGATAGAAATCAACCGTGGAGCGCCCCACGATGCCGTCCGGAGAACTGGCGAACAGCTCGTGGAAACGCGGATTGGCCCGGCGCACGATGCGCTCGGACACGAGGGAGATGCCGATAGGGCTGTTTTCGAAAATGAGGTTGACGGTGCGCAGCGACTCTTCCAACGCCTTCTCGGCCTGGTGGCGCTGCATGACCTGGCGGCGCAACTCCTGATTGATCCGGCGCAGGTCGTCGGACGCCTCGGCCTGGTCCTGGCCGCGGCCGCTGCGCAGGATGCCGGCGTCGGCCTCCAGCGGCCTTCCCGTGGTGATGTTGCGGGCCGCGCACAAAAGGCCCGCGATGCGCCCCGAGGCGTCGCGCACGGGCGTCTTGACCACCTGGATCCACACGGCGCGGCCCATGTGGATGACCTCGTAGTCGAAGGAGGCGAAGCGCCCGGTGGACAGGACGGACAGGTCGGCCCGGCGGTGGCGGCGGGCGTTGACCCGGGGGAAGATGTCGAAGTCGTTGCGCCCGACGATCGCCTCCCGGGCAATGCCGAACAAGTCGCAGAACGCCTTGTTGACGTAGCGGTAGATGCAGGCGGCGTCCTTGAAGAAATACGGATCGGGCGACGCATCCATGAAGGCGGCGACGCAGGCGGCGTTGTCATTGGGCGCAGGCGTGTCCGGCATGCTCATCTTCTACGTGAACTCGCCCCGCTTGGCCAGAACCGCGCGCACCCGGCCGCCCAAGGCCATTGCCGGCGCAGGGGAAATGTGGTTAGGTCCTGCCCGACCGTCACGCGGCCCGACGGGCCGCCAGGGAGAATCCATGCGCAAGGTCGTCGCCTCGTGTTTCGTCGCCGCAAGCGTGCTCGCTGCGGCCGTTTCCGCAGTTGCCGCCGCAGAGACCCCGGCCGCCCCGCCCGCCGCCGAAGCCGCCAAGCCCGCGACGCCCGCCAAAAAATCGCCCTCCACGGCCCGTTCGGACGCGGCGGAAGCGCGTTACCGCGCCTGGTCCGAGAGCGAACACGCCAAGGACGCGGCGGAATTCGCCAAGGACAAGTCCAAGATCGAAGACAAATACAAAGGTTACGTGCGCCCCAAGCGGGACAAGAAAAACGCCAAGGGCGAAACCGTCCCGGACAAGGGAAGCGCGCCGCAGTAAGCCGACGCGAAAAGGCCCACCGTCCTTCGGGACGACGGGCCTCGCCAAGCGACGCCCCGGCAACAGGGCGCAGCGCAAACACGGCTAGGACTCGAAATCGACCACCCGGCGTTCGGCCGCTACTTTCTTGATGAATTCCACCACTTCCACGTGCAGGGGGTGCACGGCGTAGGCCTGCAGGTCCTCCTTGCTGCTGAAGGTGGTGTAGAGCACGATGTCCGTGGCCGGCACGGCGGCGAAGATGTCCCCGCCCTCGGCCACCCGCATCTCCAGCACAAGCGGCACCTTGGCGGGCAGCGCCAGGAGCCGGGCTTTCATTTCCGCCGCGTTGGCGGCCTTGTCCCGGCCCCCGGCCGCGTCCTTGAGGGTCCACATGACGATATGCGTGATCATGATCCTCTCCTTGAGCGATTTCGCCGCCACCCTACCCTGAATGCCGCCGGGAAACCAGAGCCGTCCCCTGCTTGTCCCGGCGACGCGCAACCCCTTCGGCGCACCGCATGCGATACCTCCATCTGACGGGCACCGACCCCGCCGTCAACCTGGCCACGGAAGAATGGCTGCTCCACCACGGGCAGGGCGACGTGTTCATGCTCTGGCGCAACGCGCCCTCCATCATCGTCGGGCGCAACCAGAACGCCCGCGCGGAAATCAACGAGACCTACGTGCAGGCGCACGGCATTCCCGTGGTCCGGCGACTGACCGGCGGCGGCGCGGTCTTCCACGACCTCGGCAACGTCAACTTCACCTGCATCGGCAGCCGT
The DNA here is from genome assembly GCA_023399375.1 of Pseudomonadota bacterium. Taxonomy (GTDB): domain Bacteria; phylum Desulfobacterota; class Desulfovibrionia; order Desulfovibrionales; family Desulfovibrionaceae; genus Solidesulfovibrio. The sequence goes on from JAEWPX010000089.1 coordinate 27,364, forward strand.
CCTCCCGGCGGACAGCTCGATTTCCGGCGTTTCACCGCGCCCGTCATCGAGGCCCTGGCCGCGCTCGGGGTCGCCTGCCGCTTCGACGGCCGCAACGACCTGTCCATCGACGGCAAAAAGATATCCGGCAACGCGCAGTGCATGCACGGCGACCGCGTGCTGCACCATGGCACCCTGCTCTTTTCCGCCTCCATCGCCGACCTGTCCGAGGCGCTGCGCATCAACCCGCTCAAGTACCAGGACAAGGCCGTAAAAAGCGTGGCGCGGCGCGTGACCAACATCAGCGCCTGGCTGCCGGCCCCGATGACGGTCGAAGCCTTCATGCGCGCCGTGTTCGACTACGTGTCGCAAGGTTGCGCCGACGCCGCCCTGCCGCTCTCGCCCGAGGAGGAAGCGGCCGTTGCCCGGCTGGCCGACGGCAAATACCGCACCTATGACTGGAACTTCGGGCGCTCGCCGCGCTACGCCTTCGCCAAGGCCGTGCGCACGCCGGGCGGCATGCTGGAGACGCACTGCGACGTCACGCAGGGCGTCATCACCGCGCTGCGCCTTTATGGCGAGTACTTCGGCGCGCGCGACGTCGCCGCCCTCGAGGCCCGGCTCGTCGGCTGCCGCCACGCGCCCGAGGCCCTGGCCGCACGGCTCGCCGGCGTCGCCCTGGAAGATTTCATGCGCGACATCGACGCCGCGACGCTCGTGGCGAGCTTTTTCTAGCCCCGCGTCCGTCGCTTTTCACCTCCTCGTCCGCAGCCATTGCGGCTCTCCTCACACCCCAATTGCGCCGCGCCTTGCAGTCCGCCAGCCCGGCAGCCCGCACGCTGCGTCGCCTGGGGCGGCCAGCGCACGGCAGGCGGTTGACGAAACCGGGCAAAGGTTTCATTCATACGAATGAATCACAGCATACCGAGGGCGGACATGCCACGCAGCCAGGCGCAACCAAAAGACAACGACACCCGGCAACGGCTGCTCGAGGCCGGACTGCTCCTTTTCGGCCGGCACGGGCTCGAGGCCACGACCACCCGTTCCTTGGCCAAAGAAGCCCAGGCGAACCTCGCGGCCATCCCCTACCATTTCGGCGGCAAGGAAGGCCTCTATCGCGCCGTGCTGGAGCATATCGTCGAAAGCAAGCTCGCGGAGCTCGGCCCCTGCCTGCGCCGGGCGCAGGCGGCCTGCGACGACGCTGCGACGGACCGCGAAACGCTCCTCAAGCTCCTGCGCGCGTTGATCCGGACCATGACGACGGCCATGCTCACGGACGCGCAGTCGGGTTCGGGCACGCAGATACTTCTCCAGGAGCAGATCGCGCCCACGCAGGGTTTCGATTTCCTGCACAACGGCTTTCTCCTGCCCATCCACGCCGCCCTGTCCGCGCTTCTCGGCCGCCTGACGGCGCTTCCCGCCGGCTCCCTGGAGCTGCACCTGGCCGCCATGGCGATGCTCGGGCAGATTTTCATCTTCCGCATCGGACTGCCCAGTCTCCTGCACCTGCTGCAAAGCGACCGCCTGACCGACGCGCACCTGCACACGCTCGTCGAGGCCTGCATCCGGCAGGCGGAAGCGTCCGTCGCCGGTTTCGCGGCGACAAGCACGCGAGGCATGTTATGACCAAAAAGTACCTCCTCATTGCCGCGGCGCTCGCGGCCTGCGCCGTCGGCTGGTACGCGGCGCGCCACAACGGACAGCGCGACGCGGGCCTCAGGCTCTACGGCAACGTGGACATCCGCCAGGTGGAGCTGTCGTTTCGCGTGCCCGGCAAGATCGCGGCCGTGCGCGTGGACGAAGGGGACCGGGTCACGGTCGGCGAGGAGCTGGCCGCATTGGACGCCCAGCCCTACAAGGACGCCCTGGCCAAGGCCAAGGCCGAGCGCGACGTGGCCCTGGCCGACATGAACAAGCACCACGCCGGCTCCCGCGAAGAAGACATCGCCCAGGCCCGGGCCGAGGTCGCCCGGCTCGAAGCCGAAGTGGAGAACGCCGCCCGCCTGGCGCGTCGGCGCAAGACCCTGCTTCATGACCAGGCCGTCTCCGTGGAGGAGAGCGAATCGGCCGGCTACAGCCGCGATTCGCTGCGCGCGCAACTGGAAAAGGCGCACAAGGCCTTGGCGCTCCAGCTCGCCGGCTTCCGCGCCGAGGACGTGGCCGCGGCCGAGGCGTCGTACCGCTCCGCCCAGGCCTCCGTGGACACGGCAGAGACGGACCTTGCCGACACGCGCATCGTCTGCCCCGCAAGCGGCCGCGTCCTGTCGCGCGTGCGCGAGCCCGGGGCCGTGGTCGCGGCCGGGGTCACGGTGCTCGTGGTCTCCCTCGACAGGCCGGTCTGGGTGCGGGCCTACGTGCCGGAGCCGTCGCTCGGCAAGGTCAGCCTCGGCATGCCCATGCGGGTCTTTACCGATTCGCAGCCGGGCAAGCCCTATGCCGGGCGCGTGGGCTTCATTTCGCCCGTGGCCGAATTCACGCCCAAGAATGTGGAAACCGAGGCGCTGCGCACGGACCTCGTCTACCGGCTGCGCATCCTCATCGACAACCCGGACGACGGGTTGCGCCAGGGCATGCCCGTCACCGTCCTGCCGGAAGCCCCCGCCGACGCGAAGGACGCGCGGTGAGCCCGGCCCTGGCCACGGTCGCGGCGCTGACCATGCGCTTTGACGCAAGCGGTCCGCCCGCGCTCGACGCCCTCACAGCGGAAATTCCCGCCGGCATGGTTACGGGGCTGATCGGCCCGGACGGCGCAGGCAAGACGACCTGCATCCGGCTCCTGGCCGGCCTGCTCCATCCGACCCGGGGCACGCTCACGGTGCTCGGCCGCGATCCCGTGACCCAGGCCGACGCCATCCATGCCCGCATCGGCTACATGCCGCAAAAGTTCGGCCTCTACGAGGACTTGAGCGTCATCGAAAACCTGCGGCTCTACGCCGCCGTGCGCAATCTTCCCGACGCCGACCGCGCCGCGACGTTTGCGCGCCTGCTCGGCTTCACGGGGCTCACGCCCTTCACCACGCGCCTGGCCGGCAGGCTCTCCGGCGGCATGAAACAAAAGCTCGGCCTAGCCTGCGCCATGATCCGCCGGCCGGAACTGCTGCTGCTCGACGAACCGAGCGTCGGCGTGGACCCCATTTCACGGCGCGAGCTCTGGCGCATGGTGCGCGCCCTGGCCGACGACGGCATCGGCGTACTCTGGAGCACGTCGTACCTGGACGAAGCCGAGGCCTGCGACCATGTGCTGCTTCTGGCCGCCGGGCATCTGCTCTTCGACGGCGCGCCCGGGGCGCTCACGTCCCGGGTGGACGGCCGCGTCTTCCAGGTCCGGGGCATCGCGGGCAACCGCCGCGCCGTGCTGCGCCGGGCCCTGGGGCAAATAGGCATCCTCGACGGCGTGATCCAAGGGCGTCACGTGCGCCTCGTCGCCGCGAAGGACGCCCCGCCCATCGACCTGGAGGCACTCGAGGCCGGCCCGGAAGCGGCGCTCGTGGCCGTGCCCCCCCGGTTCGAGGACGCCTTCCTGGACATCCTCGGCGGCGGCCCGGGCGGCGTCTCGGCCCTGGCCCAACATATGGAGCCGAAGCCGCCGCGCCGCACGGCCGTGGTCGAGGCCAGGGACCTGACCAAGCGCTTCGGCGCGTTCACCGCGGCCAAAGACATCAGCTTCGCCATCCGCCAGGGCGAAATCTTCGGCCTGCTCGGCCCGAACGGCGCGGGCAAATCCACCACGTTCAAAATGATGTGCGGGCTGCTTAGGCCAAGCGCCGGCCAGGCCCTCGTCGACGGCTTGGCCCTCGGCAAGAGCCCGGGCGCGGCCAGGGCGCGTATCGGCTACATGTCGCAGAAGTTTTCGCTCTACGGCACGCTGAGTTGCCGCCAGAACCTGGAATTTTTCTCCGGCATCTACGGCCTCGCCGGCGCGCGGCGCAAGGCGGCCATCGAAGGCATGATCGACATCTTCGCGCTGGGGCCGCACCTTGCGGCCTCGGCCGACACGCTCCCCCTCGGGTTCAAGCAGCGCCTGGCCCTGGCCTGCGCGGTGATGCACGAACCCGCCGTACTCTTCCTCGACGAACCGACCTCCGGCGTCGATCCCATCACCCGGCGCGAATTCTGGACGCACATCAACGGCATGGTCGAGCGCGGCGTCACGATCATGATCACCACCCACTTCATGGACGAAGCCGAATACTGCGACCGCATCGCTCTGGTCTACCGCGGCGCGGTCATCGCCATCGGCTCGCCCGACGCCCTCAAGGACGAAGCGAAAGACCCGGAGACGCCCGATCCGAGCCTGGAGCAAGCCTTCATCGCGCTGGTTGCGCGAAGCGACCGGGAAGAGCCTCCGGGGGCGGCGGCATGAGCGCCCTGTCCCCACGCCGTCTGCGCGCGATCATGGCCAAGGAATCCCTGCAAATCGTGCGCGACCCCTCGTCCATCCTGATCGGCCTCATCCTGCCGGTCTTCCTGACGCTCCTTTCCGGCTACTCGACCAACCTGGACATCGAGCACATCGCCATCGGCCTGGCGCTGGAGGACCATTCCCCCGCCGCCCGGGACCTGGCGGCCTCTTTTGCGGCCACCAAATACTTCGACGTGCGCCAGGGCGGCGACCGGCGCGAGTTCACGGACGCCCTGACGCGCGGCGACATATACGGGCTGGTGGTCATCCCCCAGACGTTCAGCCGGGACCTGGCGCGCGCCGACGTCACGGTTCCCTTCCAGGTCATCGCCGACGGCTCCGTCCCCAACACGGCGACCTTTCTCCAGAACTACGCCATGGGCGTCTGGCAGGCCTGGATGGAGCGGCGGGCGCGGGAGCAGGGGACAAGCGCGACCGAGCCCGTGCGCCTTGCGCCGCGCACGTGGTACAACCAGGAGCTGGTCAGCCTCAACAGCCTGCTGCCCGGCGGCATGGCCATCAACCTCACGCTGATCGGGGCGCTGCTCACGGCCCTGGTCGTGGCCCGGGAATGGGAGCGCGGCACCATGGAGGCCATGCTCGCAACGCCCGTGGGGCGGTTCGAGATGCTGCTCGGCAAGCTGCTGCCCTATTTCCTGCTCGGCATGATGGCCATGTTGCTGTGCCTCGGCATCACCCTCGCCGTCTTCCACGTCCCCTTTCGCGGCTCGACCTTCGCACTCGCGGTCGTGTCCTCGGTCTTCATGCTCTCGGCCCTGGGACTCGGGCTTCTGATCTCCTCGCTCTCCAACAGCCAGTTCGTGGCCTCCCAGGCCGCGATCATCACCGCGTTTTTGCCGGCCTATTTCCTGTCCGGCTACGTGTTCGAGCCCTCGAGCATGCCCCTGCCCGTCGAATGGCTCTCGCGCTGCATCGCGGCGCGCTACTACGTGTCGTGCCTCAAGACCCTGTTCCTGGTCGGGGACGCCTGGGCGCTGCTCGTGCCCAACATGGCCGGCATGGCCGCCATCGCCGCCGTCATGTTCGCCCTCACGCTCAAAAATTCGAGCCGGACCCTGTCATGAATATCGCGCGCATCCGTTCCCTGGTCGTCAAGGAGCTGCTGGCCGTACTTCGCGACAAGAAAAGCCGCATCGCCCTTTTCATGCCGCCCATCCTGCAACTGGGCATCTTCGCCTTCGCGGCCACGCTCGAGGTGAAAAACGTCTCGCTTGCCGTGCTGGACAACGATGGCGGCAAGGCGGCCGTGGAACTGACGCAGCGCTTTTCCGGCTCGCCCTACTTCACCCGGGTCTTTGCCCTCGCCGGGCAGGGGCAGGTGGCCCCGACGCTCGAAAACGAGCAAGCCATGGCCGTGCTGGTCCTTGACGAGAGCTTCTCGCGCGACGTGGCCGCCGGCCGCCAGGCCACGGCGCAGCTGTTGCTTGACGGCAGGCGCAGCAACGCCGCCCAGATCGTCGAGGGTTACGCAGCGCTCGTCGTCAAGCAATACAACGACGACCTCTACGCTAAGCGCGGCCTGCCGGGTTTGCCCGCGACGCTCGTCGCCCGCAACTGGTTCAACCCGAACCTCGACTACCTCTGGTTCACGGTGCCGAACCTCATCGGCATGCTGAGCATGATCGTAGGGCTCGTGGTCACCTCGCTCTCCGTGGCCCGGGAGCGCGAACTCGGCACCTTCGACCAACTGCTCGTCTCGCCGCTTTCGCCCTGGGAGATCCTCGTCGGCAAGACCCTGCCGGCCATGATCCTCGGCATCGTCGAGAGCGTCGCCATCGTGGCGGCGGCCATCCTGCTTTTCCGCATCCCCTGCCAAGGATCGCTGGCCACCCTCACGTTCTGCATGGTGCTCTACCTCTTTTCCGTGGTGGGGTTCGGGCTTTTCATCTCCTCGCTTTGCAACACGCAGCAACAGGCGATCCTCGGCACGTTCACGTTCATGATCCCGGCCACGCTGCTCTCGGGGTTCGCCACGCCGCTCGAGACCATGCCCCAGGCGCTCCAGATTCTTTCCCTGGCCAACCCGATGCGCCATTTCCTCGCGGCCGTGCGCGGCATCATGCTCAAGGGCATGCCCTTCGACATGGCCCTGGACACGGTCTGGCCCCTTGCGCCCATCGCCGTCGTCACCCTGGCGCTGGCGGGCTGGTTCTTCCGCCGCGGCCTCGACTGAGGCCAAAACGCGCGTCGCCGCCCGCCTTGCCCCGCCGCAAATTGCGCAAGGCCCGTCTTTGCGGCCGCCAAGACCGACGCCAGGCCGCGCCCGCCGCGCCGCATGCACCTTTTCGCGCAATGCGAAACCGCAGCATCCGTCCTTCCTACTTGAAAAAAACAGCGCGATGAGGGAACGTGGCATCGTTGCGCAAGAGGCGGTGAACGAACAACAGGGGTAGCCTGGGAGGCGTTGCCTCAGCCGGGTCGCGACAACGGATCGCCAGACCCTTCCTGCGACGCCATTCGTTGCAACAAGGGGAAAGGCGCTGGTTCGTGGACAAGGCAAGGCATTGCGGCGTCCATCGCCTTCATGAAAATAGCTTCGCAAAGAAGAACAACCATGGCTTCAATATACATCCCAGCATCAGAAAATGACAGCTTCCTCAACATAGACGACATCCACATTCCACTCTCCGGGTACAGGTATCTCAGGACGCGCAGCCCGGATAAAGTCAATGCCGCCCTGGTGACGAACTTTCACCATGGCATCGTCGAGGTTTACAAGAAAAACAAATTCAAAATCGCATACAACCATATCAGTGTAGGCGACGTATCGTTCAACGCCGCAGCGGCATCCTCCGGATTTCACATCCAGGCGGACAGCGACGCAAGAAGCTTCGTCCTCATCGCCACGACGCATGGACAGGTCACGGTCCGGACGCAAGACGCCACAACGGTCTGCGTTCCGGAAAAATTCGCGAGCCTCCTCGATTTCCAACAACCCTGCGTCATCGCCGGACAACCGTATTACAACAGCATGACCGTGCGTTTCACCCGTCCGGCCATCGAACAGGCGCTCGAAAAGCGCACCGGAAACACCTTGCGCAGGCCCCTGCGCTTCGCCAACCAGATCGATTTGTCGCAGCCCGGCCCCAGACGCCTTCTGGCCATCATCGACCAGGTGGTCGCCTTTTTCGAGCAGGACCCGGCCCTGGCCAACGAGCGCCTGCTCGTCGGCCAATACGAGCAGCTCCTGCTCACCGCCCTGCTCGCCTGTCTGGACCACAACGGCCGGGAGCTCCTGAGCGCGCCGCCGACGCCGGCCCCGCCCAAAGTGATCGCCCTGGTCGAGGGCTTTCTCGAAGCCAATGCGGACAAGCCGCTCAACCTCGGCGACCTGACCGCGCTTACGGGCATGAGCGCGCGCTCCGTCCAGCTGGCCTTCCAAAGGCACCGCGGCTATTCTCCCTCGCGCTTTTTGCGGGAATGCCGCCTGGCCAGGGCGCGGGAGATGCTGCGCCGCGCCGCGCCGGGCGCGAGCGTGCTGTCCGTGTCCCTGGCATGCGGCTTTGCCTCGCAGAGTTTTTTTTGCCGCCTGTACCGGGAACGCTTCGGCGAAACCCCGTCCGAAACCGCCGCCAAATCCTGACTAGGCAATAAGCCTTCCCTGCGCCGCGGCAGCGGCTGCGCACGGTTGCGTGATCCTGTCAAATATTGCGTCGGCATGTTAGACAACAACGCCGCCCCGTGCTATTTGTATGAAAATGGCGAAATCCATCAGCCAGCATTACGCCGTGACGGATTCCCGTGCCATCCATTCTTTCGGAGCAAGGCATGCGCTGCAAAACCATCCTCCTTCCGGGCTTCGTTCTCATCTGCTTTCTTCTGACCGCTGCAGTTTCCAGGGCGCAAACGGCCGCCACCGGCACGCAACAGGGGGACTTCCACTGGAACGTCATCCCCTATGCTTGGCTGACTGGCCTAAACGGCACCATCGGCGCGAAGGGCTTCGACGCCACAGTCAGCGCGCCTTTCGTCAATCTCGCAAAATACCTCGATATGGGAGCCATGATGCATCTCGAGGGACTCTACCGGGAACGGGCGGGCCTTTTCAGCGACTTCAACTACTCGCTGCTTGGCGACGCGGCCTCGGGCAAGCGCGTTTCCGTGGACGGCAAAACCAGTCTGCTGCTGGTGGACATCGCCGCCTTCTACCGGCTGGGCAGGTTTCCCCTGGGCCAGGCGGGCAACGCCGACATGACCTTCGACGTCCTGGCCGGAGCGCGCATCTGGAGCCTCTCGCTCCTGCTCGACGGCGACCGGGTCCGGGGCGGGCGCGACATCTTTGAAAACCGCTCCTGGGTCGATCCCATCGTCGGGGCCAGGGCCGAGTTCCATTTCGCCAAATCCTGGCTCCTCAGCCTACGCGGCGGCGTAGGCGGCTTCTCCATAAGCTCCGCCATCACCTGGGACGCCACCGCGGCCCTCGGCTACACCTTCTGGGAGCACGGCACCGTGCTGCTCGGCTACCGGTGCGTGAGCGTCAACCACGACGCAGGCAGCGGCAGCAGCGCCTTCAAGTTCGATGCGACCTTAAGCGGTCCCATCGCGGGGCTGGCTTTCACGTTCTAGTCTCCGGAAACCGCGGGCCGCGTCCCGCAACGTCACACCCGGCGGGGGAGGTCTTTCGCGCCCCCGCAAACCCGCCGGCCGCCCGCACGAACGATTTCCGGGCCAGGCATGGCGGCAAGCATGAGGAACCCGCCCATGCGCCGACACGTCCTTCTCGCGGCGACGTCCCTGTTGTGCCTCGCCCTGTCCGCCGGCCCGGCCTGGGCCGCAACGGCCATCGATCCCCAGGCCGACGCCCTGCTGCGGGCCGTCTCCACCCACATGCAGTCCCTGACCGCCTTTTCCGTCACGGAAAAAAGCCTGGTGGACAGGGTTTTCCCCAACGGACAGAAAGTCGCCTTTTCCCACAAGACGGTCATCAAGGTCGCGCGCCCGGACAAACTGCGCGCCGAGGCCGCCGGCGACGCCGTTTCCGGCGTCTGGAACCAGGACGGCACGGCCTTCCAGGTCTATGACGCGACGTCCAAGGCCTACATCGCCTTCGACGTGCCGCCGCACCTGGCCGCCGCCCTGGACGCGGCCATGGCGCAACTGCGCCTGGTCGGTCCCATGGTAGATCTGTTGGCCGAGGATCCCTACAAGAGCATGACGCAAGGGGTGCTCGAAGCCGTCTACGTCGGGGAAAGCGAAGTCGGCGGCAAGCCCTGCCACCACCTGGCCCTGCGCCAGCTCACCCGCGACTTCGAGCTGTGGATCGACGCCGGCAAGACGCCCTGGCCGCTGCGTCTGGCGGTGACGGACAAGACCCTGCACGGCGATCCGCGCACCCTTGTCGAATACACCGACTGGAAGACGACATCGGGCTTTGCGGCCAAGACGTTCGCATTCACGCCGCCGGCCGACGCCGTACGGGTCAAGCTCGTCCCCCCGTCGGCCGCCGCGCCGGCCAAGCCGTAACGGAGGCGCGCCATGGACATCACCATCACGCAAAAAGTGGCGCGGCTGGCCGCCCTGCTCGGCCTGGCGGCCGGACTGATCCTGGCACTGCCGCCTGCGGTCCACAGCTTCCGGGGTTTCGGCGGCGGCTTTCATGGCGGCGGCTTTCATGGCGGCGGCTTCGGTGGAGACGGATTCGGCGGGTTCCATCCGCCGGAGGGGGACGGCGGCTTCGGCGGCTTCCATCCCCCTGCGCCCATGGGCGGCATGGACGGCGGGTTCCATCCGCCCGCGCCCGCCTTCGGCGGCATGCCCCCGGCCGGGGGCATGCACGGTCCCGCGCCCATGGGCCCGGCGGCTTTCGGGCCGCAGCCCCATCCCATGGGGCCTGCGCCCATGCCGGGCGGGTTCGGTCCCGCCCCCATGCCCGGCCCGCATCCCGGCCCCTTTGCGCCGGCCTTCGGCCCGGTCGGACCGCCTCCGCCCGCGCCCTGGTTCGGACCGCACCCCATAGCCCCCGTACCGGTGCCCGTGCCGGGCGTGCAGCCCCCCCCCGGCGTGGCACCCGGCGCGCATGGGGCGGCCGCCCCCCGTA
>JAEWPX010000130.1 GCA_023399375.1 Pseudomonadota bacterium
CGGCAGGGCTTCCCCTGCCGCGTCCAGCCGCCCGCTGCCGTCAAGGAGGGTCCGAGAGGGGCTTAGCCCCTCCCGGCCGCAGGAGGCATTCTTCTCTTATCTTCTCCTACTCCTCCGTCTCCTCCACCACTGGCTCGGCCAAGGCCTTGCGCGGGGCGCGGCTGGTGAAGGTGAAGGCGAACGGTTCCGGAGCGCCAGCCGGCGCGGCGTCGATCTGCGCCTCGCCGCCCTTTTGCAGTTTGCCGAAGAGCATTTCCTGGGCCAGGGCGTCCTTGATATCTTCCTGGATGACCCGGGCCAGTGGCCGCGCGCCGTAGTCGGCGTCGAAGCCCTTTTCGGCCAGCACCTTGACCGCCGCAGGGGTCAGGCGCACGAACACCCGCTTCTCGGCCATCTGCGCGTTGAGCTCGCGCAGGTACTTGTGGACGATGCGGTCCATGATTTCCGGCGTCAGCGACTTGAAGGTCACGATGCCGTCCAGGCGGTTGCGGAACTCGGGGCTAAAAAGCCTGTTGACGGCCTTGAGCCCCTTTTCCGAGGCATCCTCGGCCTTGCCCGAGCCGAAGCCGATGCTCTTGGAGGCCATCTCCCGCGCGCCGGCGTTGGTGGTCATGAGCAGCACCACGTGGCCGAAGTCGGCCTTGCGGCCGTTGTTGTCGGTGAGCGTGGCGTAGTCCATCACCTGGAGCAGGATGTTGAACATGTCCGGATGCGCCTTCTCGATCTCGTCGAGCAGTAGCACCGAATACGGGTGCTTGCGGATGGCGTCGGTGAGAAGGCCGCCCTGCTCGAAGCCGACATAGCCCGGAGGCGAGCCGATAAGGCGCGCCACGGCATGCTTCTCCATGTATTCGCTCATGTCGAAGCGCACGAAGTGGATGCCGAGCACGGCGGCGAGCTGCTTGGCCATCTCGGTCTTGCCCACGCCCGTGGGGCCGGCGAGCAGGAACGAGCCCGTGGGCTTGCCGGCGTTGGCCAGGCCCGCGCGCGAGCGCAGGATGGCCTTGGCGATGGCTTCCACAGCTTGGTCCTGGCCGAAGATGAGGTTTTTGAGCTCCCCTTCCAGGTTCTCCAGGCGCACCTTGTCCGAGGACGTGACGCGCGCGGCCGGAATCTTGGCCATGGAGGCAACGACCCGTTCGACCTCGGCCACGCCGATGGCGCCCTTGGCCGCGGTGCCGGCCAGCTTGCGCACGGCGCCGGCCTCGTCGATGACGTCGATGGCCTTGTCCGGCAGGAAGCGGTCGTTGATGTGGCGCGAGGAGAGCTCCACGGCCGCGCGCAGCGCCGCCGGGGTGTAGCGCACGCCATGATGCGACTCGTAGTAAGTGCGCAGGCCCTTCAGGATCTCGACCGCCTCGTCGATGGTCGGCTCGCCCACGTCGATCTTCTGGAAACGGCGGGAAAGCGCCCGGTCCTTTTCGAAATGGTTCTTGTACTCTTCATAGGTCGTGGAGCCGATGCAACGCAGCTTGCCCGAGCCGAGCACGGGCTTGAGGATGTTTGAGGCGTCCAGGGTGCCGCCGCTGGTCGCGCCCGCGCCGACGATGGTGTGGATCTCGTCCACGAACAGGATCGCGCCGGGCTTCTGCTCGAGTTCGGACAGCACGCCCTTGAGCCGCGCCTCGAAATCGCCGCGGTACTTGGTGCCGGCCAGCAGCGCGCCCATGTCCAGGGCAAAGATGAGCGTGTCGCGGAAGCTGTCCGGCACGTCGCCCTTGACGATGCGCAACGCCAGCCCCTCGGCCAGGGCGGTCTTGCCGACGCCCGGGTCGCCCACGAAAATGGGGTTGTTCTTGCGCCGGCGCAGCAGCACGTGGATGGTGCGCGTCAGCTCCTGGTCGCGGCCGATCAGCGGATCGATCTCGCCCTTTTTCGCCTTGGCCACGAGATCGACCGTGTACTGCTCCAGGGCCGAGCCGGATTTGCCGGCCGGCTGGTCCTCGCCGGTCGCTCCCTCGGTTTGCGTCTGTTCGCTGCCGCCGCCGTGGGAGATGTACTCCAGCACGTCGAGGCGCGACACGCCGTGGGACTTCAAATAATACACGGCGTAGGAATCTTCCTCGTCGAAAATGGCGGCCAGGACGTCCCCGACTTCCACCTGCTGCTTGCCCGAGGACTGCATCTGCATGATCGCCCTCTGAAGCACGCGCTGAACGCTGATGGTCTGCACCACCTCGGCATTGTTGTCCTGGGGCAGCGTTTCCATGTGGTCGGTGAAAAACCGTTCAAGCTGGTGCTTCAGGCGCACCACATTGGCCCCGCAATGGACGAGGATGTCCCGTCCCGTCTCTTCCAGGAGCATTGCGTACAGCAAATGCTCCAGGGTCAGGTATTCATGGTTGCGGCGCTTGACTTCCTTGACGGCACTGGTCAACACCTTCTCGAGTTTCTTGCTCAGCATTCAGACCTCTTCCATGCTGCATTTAAGCGGGTAGCCGCTTTCCCTGGCCAGCCTGTGCACCAGGGAAACCTTCAGCTCGGCCACTTCGGCCGTGAACTCGCCACACACGCCCACACCGTTGTTGTGGACGTTCAGCATGATTTGCGTGGCCTCGTTTTCGTTTTTATGAAACACGCCAACGAGAATCTGCACCACGAACTCCATGGTCGTATAATCGTCGTTGTGCAACAATACTTTGTAGCGTCGCGGCTCACGCACTTCTTCTTCGACGCTGACGCCAAGTTCCGGTTGGTCCTGTTCCATGGGATGGCTCATGGCTTGCCGTCACCTCTCCCCGTTGTCGGCCGTATCGGGGCCAAACGCCCCTTTTCCATGTTCCGACACAATATAAGTCGCCGCCCGAAACTGTCGAGGGGCGGGGCGCAGGACAGCCGCCACGGGCCGTCCGCCTTGCGCTCCATGACAAGGGGTACGAAAAAACCCGCACACTGACAACAGGCGTTGCAGCGGACTGATATTGCTTGGTTTTGGCTAGGCGTGGGCGAGCCCGGACAAGAGCGTGCGGCGCTGGTCGGGCGTAAAGACGAAACTGTCGGCCGGCGGCAGGCCGTGCGCGGCCAGATAGTCCTGGTAGAGCGCGTGATAGGTTTTGGACGTGGCCTGGGCCATGGAAAGGCCCAAGGCAGCCGCCGCGGCGGCGATGGCCTCCACCGCGCCTTCGATCTCGACGAAGGAGCCGAAAGGCAACCGGTCGCAGCACACGAGCACGGGGCCGAGCCTCCAGGTTTCCCGGACCTTTTCGTAGCGCAGCCGCGGCGTGTAGCCGAGCTCGGCGAAAATGGCCTGCAACGCGGCGAGGTCGGCCACCTCGGTCTCGATTTCCCGGCGCACCTTGACGGCCGGGTCGCCGGGCGTCTGCGCCGGCAGCTTGAAGGTCACCCGCCCGGCCGCGTCCCGGCGCAGGCGCAGCAGCATGTCCCTGCCGCGCAGCGCGCCCTCGGGCGTATCGAGCACCACGTTTTCCTCGAAACCGCGTGCGCGCAACTCCCCGCCCGCGGCGGCCAACGCCTCGCGCACGGCGTCGAACCCGGTCACGGGGAACTTCGATTCGATTTCGGCGGCGTCGGACACGGGGGGCTCCTTGGATTGAAGATGGGAAAGGGCGGGAGGAGGAGAAGGAAGAATGCCTCCGGCGGGGGGGGGGGGGGGGGGGGGGGGGGGGGGGGGGGGGGGGGGGGGGGGGGGGGGGGGGGGGGGGGGGGGGGGGGGGG
>JAEWPX010000141.1 GCA_023399375.1 Pseudomonadota bacterium
GCCGTGACCCCGCCGCCTGCGGCTGCGCCCGCCGCCGCAGCTCCTCCTGCGGCCGGCGCGGACGCCAAGCCCGCCGCCGTGGCCGAGGCCCCGGCGAAAAAGCCCGAGGACGCCATCCCGCCGCCCAAGGAAGAGGACCACGACGCCAACACCCTCGTCGCCGCCCAGGCCGAGAAGCTGGCCGGCAACTACGACGCGGCCATCACCATGATGTCGGATCTCAAGAAAAAGTCCGACCTGTCCAAGGACGTGCGCGAGGAGACGCTGCATTCCCTGGCCGCGACGCTGCTCGACAAGTACCGGGAAGACCCGGCCGCGCATTACGACGAGATCCAGGGCGCGCTGCTCGAGGCGGTCAACGCCAACACCGATTCCTACCGCGTGCCCGAGGCCATGCTGCACCTCGGCATGCTCAACCTGCGCGCGGGCAACATTCCCGAGGCCAAGGGCTATTTCAACGTGCTGCGCAAGAAATACCCTTCGGACGCCAACGTGCCGCTGATCAACTTCTACTGGGGTGAATACTATTTCGACCGCGGCGATTTCAAGAAGGCGGCCGAGGAGTACCAGACGCTCATCGAGAAGTATCCCGAGAGCAAGTACGTGCGCGAGGGCGCGATGGGCTTGGCCAAAACCCTGGTGCGCCTGGGCCGTTACAAGGAAGCGGCGCAGATTGCCGACTACATCAACAAGCGCTGGCCGCGCTACTATGTGGAATTTCCGCAAATTCTGCGCATTGACGGCGACATCGCCTTCAAGAACGGCGACATGAAGAAGGCGCGCGACGACTACATGCTCTTTTATAACATGTCGCCCAAGGTCAAGGACGAGGATCTCGTCCTTTCGCGCCTGGGCGACATCTACGCCAAGCTCGGCAACCGGCCGGCGGCCGTGGATTTCTACAACATGGCCGTCAAGGACTACCCCGACGCCGAAGGCGGGCTGATTGCCAAGATGCGTCTGGCCGAGCAGGGCGTCCACGACCAACCGACCATCTCCGAGATGTTCTCGCTTTTCGACAAGCCGGCCTACGGCAGCCCCGAGGACATCTACGAGGGCATCATCCGCGACCACCCCAACAGCCCCCTGGCCCCGCTGGCGCAGATCAAGCTGGCCATGTGGCTGCTCTACCGCCAGAACTATCCCGACAGCCTCAAGGCGGCGGCGCGTTACCTGGAGCGCTATCCCAAGAGCGAGCTCGCACCCAAGGCCGAGGAAGTGGCGATCACGGCCTTCGAGAAGATGGCCGGCGACCTCATCGCCCACAAGGACTACGCGCGGCTCGTGGCCGCCTACCGCGACAACCCGATTCTCGCCGCCAACCGGGGCATGCTCTCGGACCAGACCCGGCTGGGGCTGGCGCTCGCCTACCTGCGCACGGGCAAGACCCGCGACGCCCTGGCCGAGGCCCTGCCCTACATCGGCCCGCGCGAGAACGACAACGGCATGATGGCCCTGACCATGGCCATGGGCATCTACGAGGACGAGCGCTCCTGGCGCGACATCGTGGATCTGGCGCGCAAGGTGCAATCCTGGAAGTTCGGCGCGACCCCGCGCCGCCGCCTGGAATACGTCGTGGCCCAGGCGCTCGAGAACCTCGGCGAATCGGACCGGGCCATGACCATCTGGCGCAAGCTCGCCGGGGATCAGGCCCTGGAGTCGGACAAGCGCTGCTACGCCATGTATTTCATGGCCCGTGCGTCCATGGCGCAAAAGGACTACGCCAAGGCCGAGCTCTATGCCGGCGAGGCTGCCTTCATGTTCAAGGAGTCCGGGCAGGATCCGGACAAGCGCAAGGCCGCGCTCAATATCCTGGTCGAGTCCACCCGGGCGCTGGGGCAGTACCCCAAGGCCCTCAAATGGTCCCGGGAATATGCGGACATGTGCAAGGAGGGCGACGACGACTGGGCGTCCAACCGCCTGCGTGAGGCCGCCATCCTGCGTGCCATGGGCGACATGGACGGTTGGCGCAAGACGCTGCTCGCCATGCGCGACGCCGCCCCGGATTCCCTCTACGGCCGCATGGCCGCTTCGGACCTTGCCACGAACGGCCTGGAAAACCGCCTCAACGCCCTGACCCGGCCGCAGTAGCGCCCCGCCGCGCATCCTCCTTGTCAACGCGCCCCGAAGCGGGCTACAGTACGCAAGCTGGCCCCTTGTCCTTCCCCGGGTCGGCGAGGAGACGTTGCCGTGACGCGCGAAGCCCGTTCCCCCGATCCCGCCCTCGTCCGCGCGCCGGTCGTCGCCGGCCGGTTCTATCCCGGCTCGGCCAAGGCCCTCGCGCGCGACGTCGCGGGCTATCTCGCCGGGGCCGACCCCGAACTGGCCGGCCCGGCGCTTTTGTGCATGGTCCCCCATGCCGGCTACGTGTTTTCCGGCGCGGTGGCCGGCCGGACGCTTGGCGCGGCCGCACTCCCGGACACGCTGCTGCTGCTTGGCCCCAACCACACGGGCCTTGGCGCGCGCCTGGCCGTGTGGCCGGGCGGGGCCTGGGAAATCCCGGGCGCGGCGGTGCCGGTGGCGGAGACGCTCGCCACGGAACTGCTCGGGGCCGCGCCGCGGCTCACTGCGGACCGCGCCGCGCATCTCGGCGAGCATTCGCTCGAGGTCGTGCTGCCGTTTCTTTATGCCCGAAACCCCGCCGTGCGCATCGTGCCCGTGGCCGTGGCCGAACCCGACCCCGCCGTACTGGCCGAGGTGGGCAGGGCCGTGGCCGCGGCGCTGCGCCGCGGCGGTCAACCCGTCGGCATCGTGGTCAGTTCGGACATGAGCCACTACGTGTCCCATGAAGCGGCCAAGCGCCGGGACGCCCTGGCGCTCTCCCGCGTCCTCGCCCTCGATCCGTACGGGCTGTGCCAGGTGGTGCGCCGGGAAGGCATCACCATGTGCGGCGTGCTACCCATGGCGCTCGGGCTTTTTACTGCCCTGGAGCTCGGCGCGCGCGAGGCGTTTCTTGCGGCCTACGCCACCTCCGGCGAGGTCACGGGTGACATGGAGCAGGTGGTGGGCTACGCCGGAGTGCTCGTGCGCTGACGGAAACCGACAAACCAGAGGAGACGACGTATGTGTAAACGCCTTGCCGCCGTACTCGTGGTTGTTGCCGTGTGTTTCCCCGCCGCCGCCCTGGCCCAGTTCGGGCTGTTGCAACAAGGCATCGACGCCGTGAGCTCCGGGAAGAAGTCCGCCGCGCCGCCGGCCGGTGGCGCGAACGCCGCCCCAGGGGCCGCCGCCGGAGCCCTGGCCCGGGACACCACCTATAAAAACGCGGCCCGCAATTTCGAGTTCACCATCCCCGCCGGCTGGAAGCTCGAGCAGGGCGATCCGGGCAGCGAATCCGTGCTGTTCATGAAGCCGGGCACGACCTGGTCCTTCCAGTTCCACATCGAGCAGATGGTGCCGAGCTTCCCGCGCAAGGCTTCGGTGGACGCGTCGCTCAAGCAGGCCAAGGAAATGGTGGCCATCAAGAAGTACCAGGACGCGCGCCGCCGCGACGACGGCAACGCCAAGGCCAAGTGCGGCGTCATCGGCTGGGAGATCACCGAAGCGCCCCAGAAAAACGATTACGAACGTATCATCTGGCAGGCCTACGACGGCGATAACTTCTATATGAATTTTATGGCGGCCAGCGAAAACAAGGACTTCGAGGCCGCCCGGGCCACCCTGCGCCAGATCATGGACTCGATCCGTTTCTGCCGTTAGGATCGCCCGCAATCCGGCCCCGTGCCGCAGTCTTGGAAAAAGAGGAAACCATGAAGCGCATGCCCCGCCTGACCACCGGAAGCGGCCGCCTGGCCGCGCTCGTTCTCGCCACCGTGCTGCTGTCGTCCTGCGCGGTCTACACGCCGCCGCAGCCGCAGATGGGCGCGGTGGCCAATCCCGCCGTCCTGCCCGGCGCCGTGCGCACGGCCGAATGGGATATCGGAGCCACTCCCTACACCTGGCAGGGACAGGGGCTCAATTACTACGCGGCCGGATTGTATCCGGTCCTTTTGCTCTTCAACAACCACTCGAACCGCTATCCGGTCATCTATGCCCAGGAGTGCCGGGGCATCGGCGTCAACGGCGCGGAATATCCGCCGTATTCGATGGAGCAAGCCGCCGAGGTGGTGTTCGCCTCCACGGCCTACAAAAAGAGCGCCGAAGCGGCCGTGGTCGGCGGCCTGACCGGCGCGGCCGTGGGCGCGGGGCTTGGCGCGCTCATCGGCTCGGCCTTCAACCACGGCTGGGGTGCCGGTCCGGGCGCGCTCATCGGCGCGGGCGCGGGCGCCATCGGCGGCGCAGCCCTTTCCCAGCAGCCGAGCATGGAGCAGTACCGCGCCTCCCTCTACCAGGAGATGAGCACCTACGCCTGGCGGCCCTCGCCCATCGCGCCCGGCGCGCTGGTGCCCGGCTACCTCTACTTCCCGGCCAACCTCGGCATCCATTCCGTGCGCGTGGTCCTGCGCGTGGACGGGGCCATGCAGACCTTCATCGTGCCCATCAGCCAGGCCGCCTGGTAGGTGGCGCTGCCGTACACCTGCAAGCCGGCTCCCGGACGCCGTCCGGGGGCCGGCTTTTTCTTGCGCGTGCGCCAGGATGGCGTTTCGGGAGCAAATAAATTTGTCTCCCGCGCGGCGTTGATGAAACGTCAGGGCGTCTCGCTGCGACTGAAGCGCGAGACACCACCATGCAAATCCTCCCGCAATTTTCCGTCCCCCGAAACGCTTCCCTCGCGTGCTTCGTCGCCACCGCCTGCCTTGCCGGCCTGTGGACGAGCCTCGTCCCCTTGCTCGGCGCAGACGGCTCCCGCCTGCCCGGCGACCTCATCGACAGCCGATTCATCGGCTACGTGCTGGAGCACGGCTGGTTGTGGCTGACCGGGCACGAGGCGAAGTTCTGGAGCGCGCCGTTTTATTATCCCATGACGCGCACCCTTGCCCTGTCCGACAACATGGCCGGCGCGCTCCCCCTGTACGCCCTTGTCCGGTGCCTTGCCCCAACGCCGGAGCAGGCCATGGTCTGGTTCCTGGTCCTGTGCTTCGGGCTCAACTGGGGCGCGGCCATTCTGATGGCGCGAGGCTTCGGCGCGAGCCTCGGGGCGTCGGTCGTGGCCGCGTACCCCGTCGTTTGCGGCATGACCATCGCCGCCCAGGCCATGCATCCGCAGTACCTGCTGCTTTATCCCGTGCTGCTGGCGTTCTGGCTGCTCGGCAGGTTCTTGCTCGCGCCGGACTCCGGGCGCGCCGCCATGCTGGCGCTTGGCGCGACGCTGCTCGCCCTGACGTCCTATTACTACGCCGTGTTCTTCCTGCTGATGGCCATCGTGGCCGTGGTGCTGCAAGGGGTATGCGACCGGACGCGGATCGGCGCAGGCCTCCGGGCATTTCGTTTCTCCCCTTGGTCCTTGGCGACGCTTGCGGCCTGTCTGCTCGTTTTGGCGTGCAATTACCTGCCGTATTTCATGGAGAGCCTGGAAACGGGCCCCTGGCCGGCGGCGATGGCCGAGGGCCTGTCGCCGAGTTTGGCCGGGCTGGTTGCGCCGCCGCCGGGCAGTTTCGCCTGGGGATGGCTGGAAGGGCTGACGCGCGTCGGTCCCGAGGGGCATCTCTTTGCCGGTCTCTTTCCTCTGGTCGGCTTGGCCAGCGGTTGCTTGCTGCTGTGGCGGCGTCCGGACAGGCAGGGCACGCTTGCCGGCGCGCTTGCCGTGGCGGCGGCAACGGTCTGCGTGCTTTTTCTCGACATATGGGGGACGGCCGGCCCGTTGCGCCGCGTGCCGGGCCTTGCCGCGCTGCGTGTGACGACCCGGGTGACGGTGGTGGCCTTGCCGTGTTTCGCCGTGTGCCTGGCCCTTTGCCTCGACCGCGCCCTGCGAAGCCTTGCGCCCGCGCGCCGGGGCCTGGCGCTGGTCGCCCTTCTGTGGCTCGCCGTTGCGGACCAGTACGTCGCGCCCCAGGCCTACCCGAGCCACGCCTGGGCCCCGGCCCGGGAACGGGTGACGGCCCTGGCCGCGCGCGTCCCGGCCGACGCCTTCGTCATTTACGTCGACCCGGGCGTTTCCATGGACGATCCCGGCTACTGGGCCGTGCATGTCGATGCCATGCTCGCGGCGCAGCGCCTGGGCAAGGCCACCTACAACGGCTACACGAGCTGGCTGCCGCCCGTGCTCGGGCTTTTCTACGCCAGGGACACCTGCGGCAGCCTCGACGCCTGGCGCAACGTGGCCGCCGCGCTGTATCGGCCCGGTATGGACAGGGCGACGCTCTACGCGGATTCCGCTTTTCTCGGACGGCTGCAATGCCCTTTGGACCCGGCTGTCCTGGAGATTCCCCAGGGGCGTCACCAGGGTCCCCTGCCGGCGGGCGACCGCCAGGCCGACGTGCGGGCCGTGGCCGCGTTCGATCCGGACAGCCGCCGGCTCCGGGTCGATGCCGTCGTCCGCAACCTGGGCGGCAGCTCCTTGTACGGGCTGGGCGATTTTTCCCACCGGGGCGCGGTGTTTCTGATGGCCGGCATCTATGACAGCCAGGGCAGGCGGACCGATGTGCCGCTGGGACGTCTCGCGCATGCGCTCGGCCCTGGCGCGACGCTGGCTCAGCGCGGCGAGGCGCAATTGCCGCCCGACCTGGAGCCCTGGCGGGTCGAGGCGTTCCTGGTCCAAGCGCCGGATGGGGCGTTTTCGGGGCCGCCCGAACGCTCGGCTCCCGTCACGATCTGCGTCGGTTGCTCGCAATGAAAAAGGGCCCTCCTTGCGGAGGGCCCTTTCTTTTTCCGTTGTGCCGGGGGCAGGGGGCTAGTCGCGGTCGCCGCGTCCGCCGCGTCCTCCGCGATCCCGGTCGCGTCCTCCGCGGTCGCGATCATAGCCGCCGCGCCGGTCGCCGCGGTCGCGGTCGCCGCCGGGACGGCGCGGGCCGCCGGTCTTGGCGTAATCGGCCGGATCGTAGGGGATGCCGCGCTCCTCGTTGAGCACGGCCTTGCGCGAGAGCCGGATGCGGCCCGTGGGCTCCTGCTCGAGCACCTTGACCGTGATCTCCTGGCCGAGCTTGACCACGTCGGAGGGCGCGCCCACGCGCTCGACGTCGAGCTGGGACACGTGGCAAAGGCCCTCGAGCCCGGGCAGGATCTCGATGATCGCGCCGCAGTCGATGATCTTTTTCACCGTGCCCGTGTAGTTGGCCCCGACGTCGGCGTGCTGGTCGTAAAACAGCACGCGCTCCTTGGCCTTTTCCAGGGACTCCAGGGTGGGGGCGAAGATGGAGATCTTGCCCGAATCCTCGATGTCGATGGACGCGCCGGTGTCGGCCGTGATGGCCTTGATGTTCTTGCCGCCGGGTCCGATCACTTCGCGGATCTTTTCCGGATTGATGTTGACCACGGCCAGCTGCGGGGCCAGCGGCGAGAGCTCGGGCCGCGGCGCGGCGAGCGTCTCGGCCATGCGGCCGAGGATGTGCAGCCGGGCTTCCTTGGCCTGGTTCAGGGCCTGGCGCATGACGGCCTGCGGGATGCCCGTGATCTTGATGTCCATCTGGATGCCGGTGACGCCGTGGGCGGTGCCGGCAACCTTGAAGTCCATGTCGCCCATGGCGTCCTCGTCGCCGAGGATGTCCGTGAGCACGAGGAAGTCGTCGCCTTCCTTGATCAGGCCCATGGCGATGCCGGCCACGGCTTCCTTGACCGGGACGCCGGCGTCCATGAGCGCGAGCGACGCGCCGCACACCGAAGCCATGGACGAGGAGCCGTTGGACTCCATCACCTGGGAAACCACGCGCATGGTGAAGGGGAATTCCTCGGGGCCGGGCAGGACCGGCAGGATGGAACGCTCGGCGAGCGCGCCGTGGCCGATCTCGCGCCGGGACGGGCCGCGCATGGGCTTGACCTCGCCCACGCAGTAGGGCGGGAAGTTGTAGTGGAGCATGAAACGCTTGTAGGTCTCGCCGTTGAGCGTTTCGATCTTCTGCTCGTCGCCGGTGGACCCGAGCGTGGCCACGCACAGGGACTTGGTCTCGCCGCGCGCGAAGATGGTCGAGCCGTGGGTGCGCGGCAGCACGCCCACCTCGATGCCGATGGGGCGCACGGTCTTGGTGTTGCGGCCGTCCAGGCGGATGCCGGTCTCCTTGATGAGCGCGCGCAGGAGCTTTTTCTCCATGCCCTCGAGGATGTCGCCGGCCTTGGCCTTGTAGGTGGGCTCGTCCGGGAAGGCCGCGAGCACGGCCTCGATCACGGCCTGCTTGACGGCCTTGCGCGCTTCGCGGCGGGGCATCTTGTCCTTGATGGCGAAGGCGGCCTTGAGCCCGGCCTCGGCCTTTTCGTGGACCAGCGTTTCCAGTTCCGCGATAGGCGCGGGCGGCACGAAGGCGATCTTCGGCTTGCCGGCCTTCTCGCGCAGCTGCTCCTGGAGGTCGATCAGCGGCAGCACGGTCTTGTGCCCCCACTCCAGGGCGTCGGCCAGCATGTCCTCGGACACGAACTGCCCGCCGCCCTCGACCATGACCACGGCGTCGCGGGAGGCGGCGAAGGTCAGGTTGAGGGTGCTTTCGGCCTTGATCATGGGTACGGTGGGGTTGAAGACGAACTGGCCGTCCACGTAGCCCACGCGGCCGCCGGCGATGGGGCCTTCGAAGGGGATCTTGGAGATGTGCAGCGCGGCCGAGGCGGCGGTCAGGGCCAGCACGTCGGGCTCCACCTGGCCGTCGGCCGAGAGCACGGTGGCGATGATCTGCACCTCGTCGCGGAAGCCTTTGGGGAAAAGCGGCCGACAGGGGCGGTCGATCAGGCGGCACACGAGCACTTCGCGCTCGGAGGGGCGGCCGATTTCGCGGCGGAAGTAGGAGCCCGGGATGCGGCCGGCGGCGTAGGACATTTCCTGGTAGTCGACGGTGAGGGGGAAAAAGCCTTTTTCCTCGGGCAGGGTCTGCGTGCAGGCCGTGACCAGCACCACGGTGCCGCCGGACTGGACCCAGACGGCCCCGTCGGCCTGGTTGGCCAGGCGGCCGGTTTCGAGGATGACGGCATTGCCGCCGATGGTGGTTTCGAGTCGGATCGGATCGAACGTGAGAGTCATGGGCACCTCGCTGAAGGGTGGGGATGGACGACGGATGGTGTCAGCCCTCCCGCCATGCAGCAGGCGCGACGGCCGCCGGGACGCCGGGTCCCGGGAGCGGGCGCGCATAATGCATGCGCGGGAAGGAAGCGGGGCCCGCCGCAAGACAGGCCCCGCCTTTTGACGCTACTTGCGCAGTCCGAGCTTCGCGATCAGGTCGCGATAGCGCTGGATGTCCTTTTTCTTCAGGTAGTTTAAAAGTTTACGGCGCTGGCCGACCAGCTTGAGCAGGCCCGTCCGGGAATGGTAATCCTTGGGATGGGACTTGAAATGGTCGGTCAGGTACGTGATGCGCGCCGTCAGCAGGGCGACCTGCACCTCGGGGGAGCCGGTGTCGCCGTCGTGCTTCTTGTGTTCCGTGATGACGTTTGCCTTGTCTTCGGCAGTCATAACCACAGCGCTATCCTCCAGTGTTGGGGGTGATCGTTCGCTCGGGGACGGTGCGTCCGCCGCGCCGGGCCGGTTGCGGGTCGCCGAACAGACCGCGCAGGATGGCCCACCTGTGTCCACCGTCCGCTTCCTCGGCCTTGGCCAGGGCCAGGGGCCGGGAGTCCTCGTCGCAAAGCAGGGCGTTTTCCCCGGCGACGGCATCGCGCCCGGCGCGCACGCGCACGCCCTGGCGCACCAGGGCGGCGGCGTCCGCGCCAAGCGTGACGGTCCGCCAATGGGGCAGGGCCGCCTCGAGCGGGATCACCCGCCCGGGAAGGCTCTGCGGATCGGCCAGGATGTCCTCCAGGCCGTGCGCCTGCCGCAGTTCGAAGGGACGGCTCGCCTCCCGGGTCAGGGCGGTCATGACGGCGCCGCATCCAAGGCGCTTCCCCAGGCTGTGGACCAGGGAGCGTATGTAGACGCCGGCGGAGACCCGGACCCGGAACGTCGCCGACGGCAGCGCGACATGCTCGAGCCGCGCGTCGAAGACGGAAATTTGCTTGCGTTTGACCGGGGCGGCCAGGCCCTTGCGGGCCAGTTCGTACAGGGGCCGTCCCTGGTGCTTGGCCGCCGAATAGGGCGGCACCTCCTGCTCGGTCTCGGTCGTCCAGGCGGCAACGGCCGCTTCCAGCGCGGCCTGCCCCACGTGCTCCCAGGGCGCTTCGGAGGTCACGGCCCCCTGGATGTCGTAGGTGTCCGTGGTCATGCCCAGGCGCAACTCGCCGAGATAGGCCTTTTCGCCTTCCATCACGTAGGGCGCGATCTTGGTGGCTTCGCCGAGAAGCACCACCAGCACGCCCGAAGCCAGGGGATCGAGGGTCCCGGCATGGCCGATTTTTTTTTGTCCCAGCCGCTTGATGGCCGTGAGGCAGGCCGTGGACGTCGGCCCCGAGGGCTTGTCAAGGGCCAGTACGCCGTGGAGCTGGGGCAGGGCGGGCCGGGTTTGGCGTCCTTTCTGGTTTTGCATGGGCGGATGTAACCTGAAAAATCTGCTGTGGCCGCCGCTACCGCGCCGTCGCGCCGCGCGCGGCGTCCACGGCCCGGGCCACGGCTTCGGCCAGGATGTCGCCGGCCGCGTCCAGGGACGCCTCGAGCTTGCCGCCGGCGGCGTTCTTGTGCCCGCCGCCGCCGAACGAGGCGGCCACGGCCTGGATGTTGACCGCGCCCACGGAGCGCAGGGAGAACTTCACGCCGCCCTCGGGCAATTCCCGGGCCAGGATGGCGGCGGCCACGCCGCGCAGGCGCAGGGCGTTGTTGATCAGCCCCTCGCAATCCTCCGGGCCGGTGCCCGTACGCTTGAGCATTGCTTGCGATATCCTGATAACGCCCACCTGTCCATCATGGAACAGGCCGATCTGGCCGAGAACCTCGGACCACAGGCGCAGCCGGTTCATGGTCCACTGGTTTTTTATCAGCGCCCCGGTGACGCCTACGTCGAGCCCGCCCCGGATCATCTCCGCCGCGAGCTCCAGGCTTTCGGCCGTGGTGCCGCCGAAGCTGAAAAAACCCGTGTCCGTGGCCAGGGCCGTGTAGAGCGCCTGGGCGATGGGGCCGGTCAGGGGCACGCCCAGGTCCTTGGCCAAAAACGCAACCATTTCGCCCGTGGCGCAACGTTTCGGATCGACCCAGTTGACCGCGCCGAAGCCGGGATTGCCCAGGTGGTGGTCGATGACGGCCATGCGCGCCGGGTCGAGGATTTGTTGCAGGTTGCCCAGGCGCGGGCCGTCGCCACAGTCGAGCACGAGCGCCAGGTCGTAGCCGTCGTCGGGCGGCGTGTCGAGGAGCGGCGCGGGCAGTTCCATCCAGCCGTACTGCGGCGGAACCGGGGAATCGTTTAGCAGGCTGAAGGACTTGCCCAGGGCTTCCAAAATGAAGCCCATGGCCGCGGTGGAACCCAGGGCGTCGCCGTCCGGGGAGGCGTGGGCGGCGACCACGAAGGAGCCGCCCTGGCGTATGCGCCGGGCGATCTCATGCCTCGGGTCGGCCATAGACCATGTCCTCCAGGTAGGTGTCGCGCGCGAACCGGAGTTCCGGCACGAATTTCATGCGCAGCCGCTGCCCGAGCAGGGTGCGCAAAAAACCCTTGGCCTGCTCCAGGGCCTTGGCCGCCGCGGCAAGGCGGGCCTCGTCGCCGCTTAACGTATAATAGATCCGGACGATGGACATGTCGGCATTGAGGACCGCGCCGCTTACGGTCACGAGCTCCAGGCGGGGATCCTTGACGTCTTCGGACAGGGCGATGGCCATTTCCCGGGCGATCTGGTCGGCCAGGCGGCTCGAACGGCGCGTAGGGGTGCGCTTCATGAAAGGTTTCGATGCCTCACAAAGAGAGGATGGCGATGTCGTCGTCCACGAGTTCGGCCTCGGCCGCGGCGATCACCATGTTGAGGGCCTTTTGCAGCAGGCCCCGGGCGTGGGTGGCGTCGGCGGAGACGGTGACGGCGGTCAGGACCAGGGTGTCCCACGACTCCTGCATGGCCGTTTCGGCCACGGCCACGTTGAATTTGTTGCGCAGCTTCATCTTGAGGCTCTGGGCCACGCGGCGTTTCCCCTTGAGCGAATCGTTGCCGTGCAGGGCGAATTCCAGGGTCAGGACGCCGACAACCATGCCGTGAAGTCCTCATCGAAGCGCCGGGCCGGAGCGTACGTCGTGCCTCCGGCCCGGCGGTCCGTTACAGCGTGGCCTTTTCTTCCACGGACTCGAAGGCCTCGATCACGTCGCCGACCTTGATGTCGTTGAAGTTCTCCAGGCCCACGCCGCATTCGTAGCCCTTGGTCACTTCCTTGACGTCGTCCTTGAAGCGCCGCAGCGAGGCGAGCTTGCCGGTGTAGACCACCACGCCGTCGCGCAGCAGGCGCACGCCGGCATTGCGGGTGAGCTTGCCGTCCAGGACGCCGCAGCCGGCCACCATGCCGACCTTGGGCACGCTGAAGGTGTCGCGCACCTCGGCCTGGCCCAGGTACTGCTCGCGGATGACCGGGGCGAGCATGCCGGACATGGCGTCCTTGATCTCGCCCACGAGCTTGTAGATGATGTCGTAGAAGCGGATGTCGACGCTCTCGCGTTCGGCCATCTCCTTGACCTTGATGGTCGGGCGCACGTTGAAGCCGATGATGATGGCGTCCGAGGCCGAGGCGAGCAGGATGTCGGACTCGGTGATGGCACCCGCGCCGGTGTGGATGATGTTGACCTTGACCTTCTCCGTCGACAGCTTGTTGAGCGCGTCGGCGATGGCTTCGAGCGAGCCCTGCACGTCGGCCTTGAGCACGAGGTTGAGGGTCTGCGCCTCGGCCTCGGGCCTGCTGGCGAGGAAGGTTTCGAGGGTGACCTTGGAGGCCTTGCCGAGTTCGCGTTCGCGCTGCTTGGTGGCACGGCCGTCGGCGATGCGGCGGGCGACCTTGTCGTCCTCGACCCCGACGAACTCGTCGCCGGCCTCGGGCACGCCTTCGAAGCCCTGCACCTCGACCGGGATGGCCGGTCCGGCTTCCTTGATCTTGCGGCCCTGGTCGTCGAACAGGGCGCGCACGCGGCCGGAGAAGACGCCGCACACGAACGCGTCGCCCTGGTGCAGCGTGCCTTCCTGGATGAGCACCGAGGCCACCGGGCCCCGGCCCTTGTCCAGGCGGGCTTCGACGATATGGCCCCGGGCGCGCTTGCTCGGATTGGCCGTGAGTTGCAGGACTTCGGCCTGGAGCAGGATCATCTCGAGCAGTTCGTCGAGGCCGAGCTTCTGCTTGGCCGAGACGTTGGCGAAGATGGTTTCGCCGCCCCAGTCCTCGGGCACGAGGCCCAGTTCGCCCAGTTCGCGCTTGACGCGGTCCGGGTTGGCGTCGGGCTTGTCGATCTTGTTGACCGCGACCACGATGGGCACGCCGGCGGCGCGCGAGTGGTTTACGGCCTCGCGGGTCTGGTCCATGACGCCGTCGTCCGCGGCCACGACAAGGACCACGATGTCCGTGACCTGGGCGCCGCGGGCGCGCATGGCGGTGAAGGCTTCGTGGCCGGGGGTGTCCAGGAAGACGATGTCGCCCCGGGCAGTGGTCACGTGGTACGCGCCGATGTGCTGGGTGATGCCGCCAGCCTCGCCGGAAACCACGTTGGAGGCGCGGATGGCGTCGAGCAGCGACGTCTTGCCGTGGTCGACGTGGCCCATGATGGTGACGACCGGGGGCCTGGGCTTGAGATCCTCGGGCTTGTCCGCCTCCTCGGCGATCAGGTAGTCGTCTTCGGAGAAGCCGAACTTCTCGACTTCGAAGCCGAATTCCGACGCAGCAAGCGTCGCGGTCTCCACGTCCAGGGACTGGTTGATGGTGACCAGGGCTCCGAGTCCGAGCAGGACCTTGATGAGGTCCTGCGCCTTGGCGCCCATCTGCTTGGCCAGATCCGAGACCCGGATGGTTTCCTCCATGCGGATCTTGCGCTTGGCCGCCTTCATGGGCTGGGCGCTGGCGTCGATCTTGGTCGGCAGGAAGTCCTCGCGCGATTTCTTGCGCTTGAACTTGCCGCCCATGCGGCCGCCGGTGCGGTCCTGGACCTCGCCGACCTTCTTCTTGCCGCCCTTGCCCGCGCCGGCGCTCTTGCGGCGCTCTTCGTCGCTTTGCGGCGTGAATTCCACCACGCGACGGTCTTTCTTGCGCTTTTTCGCGCTGTCGTCGCCGGGCAGGGGCATGCCGGGCACGGGCCGGCCCGCAGGCCGGGGCGCGCCGCCCGGAGCGCCGGGACCGCCTGGGC
>JAEWPX010000191.1 GCA_023399375.1 Pseudomonadota bacterium
GCAGTTCGACGTAGGTGATGTCGCCGAGCTGTTCCTGGGCGAAATCGGTGATGCCGATCACGGCTATTTCATCCTCGACCCGTACCCACTCGTGGGTGTTGGTGTAGAGCAGGTCTTTTTGCATGGCGTTTCTCCCTGGAATGCGAGCTGCTGCTTCGTTTTTGGCCCTTGCCGGCGGCGCGGGCAGGGGCTGGCCTCAAATACCCCTTTGACGGACACGGGGCAAGCCGGGAGCGGCCTGGGCTTTGGCATAAGACCGAACAATCGTCGGCGTGGTCACCTATTGCACGCACGCTTCATTGATGGTAACACGCTTGGTGCTGCCCATAGATCTTTTTGGTTCGTTTTCGGAGACAGGCTTGCCCGATCGTAGTCTTCATGCACCCCTTCTGGCCCCCGGCGCGCCGCCGCCCCAGTGGCAGCGCGACCGGTTGCGCCTGGCGCTCGCCGGTCGCGAATTTTTGTTGCGCCGTGACCAGGACATGGAGGCGCTGTGGGAATCGCTCGGCGCGGAGGGCTTCGGCGAGGACGAGCGCATGCCGTACTGGGCCGAAATCTGGCCGGCGAGCCTGCTGCTCTCCGCCTGGCTCTGGACGCGGCGCGCGGAAGTCGTCGGGAAACGCTGCCTGGACATCGGCTGCGGCATGGGCCTTTCGGCCCTGGCCGGCGCGGCCTGCGGCGGGCGCGTCGCGGCCGTGGACTTCGAAGAGGCGGCCATCGCCCATGCGGCGCGAAACGCCCGGGAAAACGGCCTGCACATGGACCTGGCCGTCATGGACTGGCGGCGGCCGTGTTTCGCGCCGGGCAGTTTCGACCTGGCCTGGGGTAGCGACATTTTGTATGAAACCCGGTTCTACGACGCCCTGGCGCCGCTTTTCCGCCGGATGCTCGCGCCCGGCGGCCGGATCTGGCTTTCCCAGCCGTGGCGGCAGGTGTCCGAGCCGGTCTGGGCGGCGCTCGCCGCAGACGGCTTCCGTGTGGCCCGGCTCCACGAGGAGTCCGTGGCCTTTTCCACGTACCGCAGCACCGTCACCATCTACGAGATCGGCCTGACGTAAAGGAGGGCGCATGGGACAGACCATCCGCTTCGGCGTGTCGCTCAACTCCGAACTGCTCGAAAAGTTCGACGCCCTTTGCGACGAGAAAAGCTACCAGACCCGGTCCGAAGCCATCCGCGACCTCATCCGGGGCGTGCTCGTGCAAAAGGAATGGGAACAGTCCGACAAGGAAGTGGCGGGCGTGCTCACGCTCGTCTACGACCACCACACGTCCGACCTGGCGCAGCGGCTCATCGAGATCCAGCACGAGGACCACGAGGTGATCCTTTGCACCATGCACGTGCACATCGACCACCACAACTGCCTGGAGGCGCTGGCCCTCAAGGGGCCGGGCGAGTCCGTGCAAAAGCTATCCCAGCGCCTCATCTCCACCCGGGGCGTCAAATACGGCAAGCTCACCCTGGCCACCACCGGCCAGGAGATCGTCTAAAGGAAGAAACGGGAGGGGCGTCGCTCCTCCCGCCCCCTCCCCCGGGGGAAGAGGCTTCCTGCCCTCTTGGCAAGGGGTTTTTTGCTTCTTTACAGCGCGCCGTGCCGGGACGTACTGACGTCCTCCCCCTTATACGTTATCCATCAAGGGGGTCCGGGGGGCATCATGCCCCCCGGCCGCCGGAGGCATCTTCTATGCGAGACATCCAAAGCGGACCGCCGGACGTGGCCATTGCCGTGGACCGGGTGGGCATAAAAAATTTCCGGCTGCCCCTGGTGGTGCGCGACCGCGTCCGGGGCCGGCAGCACACCGTGGCCGAGGTGGAGCTGTCCGTGGATCTGCCGGCGCGCTTCAAGGGCACGCACATGAGCCGGTTCGTGGAGGCGCTTTCGGGCTTTGCCGGCGAACTCGACCTCGTCTCCTTCCGCACGCTCCTGGCCGACGTGCGCGACCGCCTGGAAGCGGAAAACGCCCACATGACGCTGCGGTTCCCGTATTTCCTGGAGAAGGCCTCGCCGGCGTCCGGGGCGTTGGCGCTGATGGACTACGCCTGCCAGGTGTCCGGGGAATTTTGCGGCGGCAAGTTCCGCCAGACCCTGACCGTGTCCGCGCCGGTCATGACCGTGTGCCCATGCTCGCTGGCCATCTCCGATCAGGGGGCGCACAGCCAGCGGGCGATGGTCACCATCAGCTGCCGGCTGTCGCAATTCGTGTGGGTGGAGGAACTCATCGCCATCGCCGAGGCCGCGGGCTCCTCGCCGGTCTATGCGTTGCTCAAGCGCGAGGACGAAAAGCACGTCACCGAGCAGGCCTTCGCCGACCCGACCTTCGTCGAGGACGTGGCCCGGCGCGCGGCGAGCGCGCTTGCGGCCCATCCAAAGGTCGCCTGGTACCGCGTGGAGGTGGAGAGCTTCGAGTCCATCCACAACCACAGCGCTTTCGCCGGCATCGAGGGAGGCTGCGACAGGGACGGGCGTCCGTGAGCGCGATATAGATAAACATTTTGACATGGTCTTGCGCGTGATTTTCCGCACCGACGGCAAGGCACGGTCACGGGCGTTACTTTTTCGGATATCTTTCCACAAAATGCCGGCTGCGCCCCCTTGTCGGCAGGTTGCCGCGCAGGTATGTTCGCGCCTATGCCATCACCCGGAATGCTCGAGTGCACGTGCGAGCAGATCCTGCAGTTCGCCCCGGTGTCGGTCATGCTCATCGACGCCGAGGGGGTCATCACCTTCGTCAATGATTGGCACCTTGCGCATTTCGCCAAGGGCAAATGGGATCGCGATCGTTTTATAGGGAAAAAGATTCAGGAGCTTCCCGGCATCGTTTCCGCCGGGGTCAGCGACGACATCCGCGCGATCCTGGACGGCCGGACCATCCACCTGGAAGCCTTCTACACCGACGCCTGCAGCGGCGGCCAGTCGGCCTACCAGAACCTGCGCGGCACGCCCATCCGCAGGGACGGAAAGGTCGTCGGCGGCATCGTCATCCGCGAGGACGTGACCGAACTCGTCATGTCCCAGCACCTGCTTTCGGAAAACCAGGCCATCTTCAAGACCCTCCTCGACGCCACGCACGATTCCATCATCCTTTCCGACCTCGACGGCTACATCCTCGTCGCCAACGAAGAGGCCGCCAGGCGGCGCGGCAAGACCGTAGACGCGCTCATGGGCGCAAGCCTTTACCACTCCATGTCCGCCGAGCTGGCTGAAACGCGGCGGGAACGGCTGCTCGAGGCGGCGCGCGAAAACCGGCTGCTTTCCTACGAGGAACGTCAGGGCGAGCTGTGCTGCCAGGTGAGCCTTTGCCCCATCGCCGACGACAAGGGCCGGGTCATCCTCATGGCCAGCTACTCGCGCGACATCACGGCGCTCAAGGAGACGGAGAACCAGCTGCGTCGCGAAAAGGAACTGGCGTTTTCGGCCAGCCAGGCCAAGTCCCAGTTCCTCGGCAACATCACCCACGAACTGCGCACGCCCTTAAACGGCATCATCGGCGCCACCCAGCTGGCGCTCCAGGGCGATGGTCAGGACGATCAGCGGGAGTTGTGGAACATCGTCGAAGCGTCGGGCAAACGGCTGCTCGCCATCGTCAACAACGTGCTGGAGCTCGCCGACATCGATGCGGCGGCCATCGAGCCCATGCTTTCGGCCTTCGACGTGGACCCGCTGATCGCCTCCCTGGCCAGGGGCTATTCCGTGCGGGCCAAGGTCAAGGAACTCGGCTTTTCCGTGCGCTTCGACCCGCACATCCCGCGCCAGCTCGTGGGCGATGCGTTCAGGCTGCGCCAGATCCTGTCCAACCTGCTGGACAACGCCCTCAAGTGCACGAAAAGCGGCTCCATCACGCTGCGCGTCAAACGGATCGCCACCAGCCGCTTGCCCGTCGCTCCCAACTACCGCACCCTGCTGTTCATGGTCCGCGACACCGGCATCGGCATCGCCAAGGACTGCCAGCATCGCATTTTCGAGGATTTCGAATTGGCCGAGCACTACCTGACCAAGCGGGTCAGCGGCGCGGGCGTGGGGCTTTCCATCGCCCGGCACCTGACGGAAATGCTCGGCGGCAGGATCTGGGTGAAAAGCGCGCCGGGACGGGGCAGCACCTTCTACTGCGCCATCCCCTTCGCCCTGCCGGAATACGCCTGCCAGGGCCTGTCCGTGGTCTACCAGGGCAGGGAGGGCGGGGACGCGGCCTTCGATCCGGCCGACCATACCGTGCTGCTCGTCGAAGACGAGCGCATCAACCGCCTGACCACCGGCCGCACCCTGGAGCGGCTCGGCTACCACGTGCTGGAAGCGGCCAACGGCCAGGAGGCCCTGGCGCTTTTGTCCCGGGAAACGGCCGACATCATTCTTATGGACATCCAGATGCCGGTCATGGACGGCATCGAATGCACCCGCCACATCCGCAACGGCGAGGTGCCGCGGCTCGATAAGGCCGTGCCCATCGTGGCGTTGACCGCCTACGCCAGCGGCAAGGACCGGGAGCGCTTCCTGCGCCTGGGCATGAACGACTACCTTGCCAAGCCCCACAGCATCGAGCAGCTCGGCGAAGTCCTGGAGGCAAATCTCAAGGCGACCGCCGGCGGCGAGGCGGGGACGCGCGCCTGATTCCGCGCGCGGCGTCCGCCGCGCCGCCGCATTGCAAGCGCACGACCCCGGCGGGATGCCGCGTTTTCGTCTGCGACGCTTCGGGAAAAGAGGCGGCGGAGGGCCGTCAGTCGCCGTTCCGCGGCGGCTGGTGCAGGAAGAAGGTTCCCTGCGAGCGCAGGATGTCCGCGTCGCAGGGCATGGCCGCCTCCTTGAGCTCCTCTTCCGAGCGGCCGAAGACATAGCTCGTCAGCGTATAGAGCATCCGGCCCCGGGCCAGGAAGGTCTGGCGCACGAGCTGGAGCCGCACCACGCCTTTTTCGTCGGCCACGTTGCGCAGGTAGATGGCGTCGTAGGCCTGCCGGCCCTGGAGCAGCGTCGGCCGGCAGCGGATGTTGTAGCCTTTGAGCGTCGTCGCCACGTAGTCCTTGACCAGCTCGACGTTGGCGAAATCCGAGCTCGTGGGCAGGAAGTCCTCGGGCTTTTCGCTCACGCACACGTAAAAGGCGCATTCCCCGTTGTGCGCCGTTACCGAAGTCAGGCACGAAGGCGTGGTCTCGGCCGTGACCTCCCAGCCGCGCGGCGGCACGAAGCTGAACAGGTAGCGGGAGTCGACGTAGCGTTGCAGAGGCTTTTCGTTGCAGCCGCCGGCCAGGGCCAGCGCCAGGGCCAGCAGGGGCGCAAGGAGCCATGCCGGGCAAAGCCGTGTCCGGCGCGTGCGGCGCAGTGCCGCGTCCGGCAGGGCGCGGCCCCTGCCGTGTCGGTGCGTGTCGCGCAACGAAAGCTCCTTGCGGCAAGGGATGCGCCCTGGCAGGTGCGAGCCGTGGGGACGTCCCTTCACAATACGTTCATGCATCTCGCGGGCATGAACGTAGCACGGCGGCCCTGCCGCCTCAACCGCGCCGGGAACGCCGCGACCGCTGCAACCCGCCCGGCGAGGAAAATCCCGCCCGGCGCAGGCTGCGGCCTTGCCCGGCGGCCCGTGCTGCATTACTGTGAAACGTGTCCTTAAATGGTCTGCCAAGGAGGGGGGACCATGACCGACGCCATATCGAGCGCGCAGTCGGCGCTTGGCGCCCTGTCCACATCCATGGCCGCAACGGCCAACAACGTGGCCAACGCCGACACCGACGGCTACAAGTCCCAGGAAGCGCAGCTGGCCACGGGTCCCGGCGGCCAGGGCGTCCAGGTGGCGGGCATCCGCCGCGACGAGTCCTCGGGCGGGCTCAATCCCGCCATGGTCAGCGGCGTCAATGCGGCCGGCGTGTACGAGCCAAGCGTGGGGCTGTCGGAAATGAGCAATGTGGACCTCGCGCGACAGACCGTGAACATGGTCGAGGCCTCGCGCGCCTTCGAGGCCAACGTCGCCGTCATCCGCACCGCCGACGACATGGCCGGCACCCTGCTCGATCTGCGCGTCTAGCGCCTTGCGCCGTCTTCTCGTTCCCATGCGCCTTTTCCCCTGCGGCCGCTGTCGCCGTATCTTTTTGCGCGACAATCGCGTCAGGAAATTGACAACCCCCGCCGCCGGCTATAGACCATGAGGGAAGCCGCCAGGAACGCGGCGTTTTTCCGGAGGCCAGATGGAACTGATCGTGTCCGGCATGGTGGGGGAGAGCCCGTGCCTCGGTGAAGTGCTGCGCGTGCTGGCCAAGGTCGCGCCCACGGACAGCACGGTGCTCGTCACGGGCGAGTCCGGCACGGGCAAGGAATTGCTCGTGCGCGCGCTGCACGCCAACAGCCGCCGGGCCGGCAAGCCCTTCGTGCCCGTCAACTGCGGGGCCATCCCCCGCGAACTGCTCGAATCGGAGCTGTTCGGCCACGAGAAGGGCGCGTTCACTTCGGCCGTGCGCACCCGGCAGGGGCGGTTCGAGCTGGCCGAGGGCGGCACCATCTTTTTGGACGAAATCGGCGAGATGGATCTGAGCCTGCAGGTCAAGATCCTGCGCGCGCTCCAGGAAAAGGAATTCGAGCGCGTCGGCGGCGACAAGACGCTCAAGGCCGACGTGCGCATCGTGGCCGCCACCAACCGCGACCTCGAGGAAGAGGTCCGGGCCGGCCGGTTTCGCGAAGACCTCTATTACCGCCTCAACGTCATCCCGCTGCACCTGCCCCCCCTGCGCGAGCGGGGCGAGGACATTTTTCTTTTGTCCGACCATTTCCTGCGCCGCTTCTGCCGCCAGAAAAACCGCGAACCCCTGCGTTTCGCCCCGGACGCCCGCGACCTGATCCTGCGCTATCCCTGGCCCGGCAACGTGCGCGAGCTCGAAAACTTCATGGAGCGCCTTTCCATCCTGTGCGAGCACGACCAGATCCAACTTTCCGACCTGCCGCGCAAGATCCTGGACAACGCGGGCGTGGCCCCGCCGCCGTCAGCCGTCGCCGCGCCGGCGGGCTTTCGCTGGCCGCGTCTGGCCGACCTCGAGGAAAAATCCATGGGGCTCAAGGAATTTTTGGATACGCTCGAGGAGAAGCTTCTGCTCGAAGCCCTGGAACGG
Source organism: Pseudomonadota bacterium (assembly GCA_023399375.1). Lineage (GTDB taxonomy): Bacteria > Desulfobacterota > Desulfovibrionia > Desulfovibrionales > Desulfovibrionaceae > Solidesulfovibrio. The sequence continues at coordinate 7,082 of JAEWPX010000191.1, forward strand.
GCCTCGGGCGTCAAGAACCAGGCTGCGGAACTGCTCGGCATCAAGCGCACCACGCTCATCGAGAAGCTCAAAAAGCGCAATCTGGCCGGCGAATGACCGCCGGAGGCTTCCTCCCCGCATGTTTTCGCCTGCCCCAGGCAAGTCGAGCATGGTCCTTGCATGAGGACGCGGCGTGAGCCACTCCCTGTCCGCCGGCCTCCGGCGTCTCCTCCTGACGGCCCTGGCCGTCCTGCTCCCGGCAGGCGGGGCCCTTGCCCTGTCCCTGTCCACGGTCAGCCGTCCGGACACGGATTCGCTCCTGCTCCAGTTCGCCAAGCCCGGCATCTACCCCCTCGTCAGCCGCACCGGGCCGGCCGAGATCAGCCTGACCTTTCCCCCGGGCACGCTGACCCCCGAAGACAAGCCCGAAGGCGTGGATTTCGGCGCGTCCCAGTTCATCGAGGGCGTGCGCCTTGCCGGCGACACCCTGGTCGTGCGTCTGAAAACCGACGCATTCGGCTTCGTCGGCTGGCCCCAGGGCGAACGGGAGCTCAAAATGCAGGTCTACCGCGATCCCGCCGGGGCCAACTGGCGGCCGCCGGACGCCGCCCAGGGCGCGCAGACCACCTATCCCCCCCGGGATGAAGCGTCGGCGCAACAGCCCGCCGCCGCCCTCAAGCTCCCGGTCACGCCGCCCAACAACAAGCCCGGTCCGCTGGAGCTGCCGCCGCTGCCGCCCTCGCTCGGCCAGGGCGGCGCCGCCCCTGCCGCCCCTGCCGCGCTCGCCGGCGCGCAAAAGGCCGGGGAGTCCAAGGAACCGTTCTATGCCGTGCCCTATTCGCTGCGGGCCACGGCCATGCACGTTTCGCCCGAGAAATCCCCGACCCTGCGCCCTTCCGGCATGGAGCCGCCGGCCGCGCCGTCGTCGCGCGCGCCGTCCGCGGCCGGCGACGCGCCCGTGTCCGCCCAGGGCGGCAGCGGGGCAGGGGAGTACCGCGTCAAACTGCCGCCGATTC
>JAEWPX010000016.1 GCA_023399375.1 Pseudomonadota bacterium
CCGGCTTCGATCACTTCGGATAAAGCATCATGGGACTTTTGCTGTTCGGGGCGGCGTGCATCAGCTTTTCCGCGGTCTTCGTCAAACTGGCCGGCGTCGCGCCGTCGGTGTCGGCGTTCTACCGCCTGTTCGTGGGCGGACTGACGCTGCTCGTCCTGCTTGGAGCCACCAAGAACCTGGACGCCGCGAAACGCGCGCTGTCCTGGCCGGCCCTCGGCTGCGCCGTGTTTTTCGTATGCGACCTGCTCTGCTGGCACGCGAGCATCAACTACGTCGGACCGGGGCTGGCCACGCTTGTCGGCAACTTCCAGGTCTTTCTCATCACGGCCGCGGCGGCCGTGGCCGCGCGGCGCGCCCCACGCCCGACATTCCTCGCCGCCATGACCGTGGCCCTTTTCGGGCTCTACCTCGTGGTCGGGCGCAACTTCGCCGGCCAGACCCACGAATTCCGCCTGGGCATCGGCTACGGCCTCGCCACTTCGGTCTTTTACGCCCTGTTCATCATGACGCTCAAAAAGGCCGTCACCGACCACGGGCGGGCGGGGCCCATGGCCGCCATGGCCGTGCTGTCCCTGGCCGGCGCGGCCCTGCTCGTGCCGGTCGTCGTGGGAGTGGGCGCATCCTTCGCCCTGCCCACGGCGCAAAGCTGGCTGGCGCTGCTGGGGCTTGGCGTCGTGGGCCAAGCCATAGGCTGGCTGGCCATTTCCATGGGACTCGCCGGGGTGCGGCCGGCGCTGGCCGGGCTCGTTTTGCTCTTGCAGCCGACTTTGTCGTATCTGTGGGACGTGCTTTTTTTCGGCAAGGCCACCGGCCCCGTGGAACTGATTGGCGTTGCCCTGGCCCTTGGCGGCATCTATCTCGGCTCCGTCGCCCGCGGAGCGGAAAAAACCTGAGGGAGGACCGTTCGTATGGATCTGACCTTGCGCGTGCTCGGCGTCGTGCGCTCGCCTCTGACCGACCCGGCCACGGCGCCGCGTTTCGAGACGGAAAACGCTCCCCGGGCCGAGGTCGTGCTCGACCCGACCTACCGGACGGCGGCAAAGTCCCTGGAGGCCGGGCAGGAAATCCTGCTCTTCACCTGGTTCCACCTAGCCGACCGCGATTGCCAGGAAGTCCATCCCCGGCGCGAAAGAAACCGGCCCCTGACCGGCGTATTCTCCACTCGTTCGCCGGACCGGCCCAATCCCATCGGCCTGCACCAGGTGCGCATCGCCGCCATCGACGGCGACGTCCTCGCGATCGAAGCCCTGGAGGCCGTGGACGGCACGCCCGTCATCGACATCAAGCCCCTGCCCGACCGGCAGAGGCGCTGAAGGCGGGCCCGGCGGCACGTGGCCGCATCGCTGTACGACAAGGCGGCGACAACGACATGTAACAAATTGAAACTAAAGTTTTATTTGAAAAAATGGCACCATGCTGCGGCCGCAACCCAGGGATTTGTGCATTTTCTTACAAGCCAAGGGTTGCCGAAGGCCGGCCAAATGCTTTAGCAATTCCGCAATCGACTACCGATCCCATCAAAGGAGTCCCGCATGCCCAAGAAGGAACACGTCAAAAAGGTCAATGCCGTCATCTGCGCCTATTTCGCCCACACCGGCTACCTGACCAAGGAAGAGGCCCGGGAGCTGTGCGGTTTGACCGAATCCGGCTTCGACGAAGCCTACGCCAAGGCCGGCAACATCTTCAGCAAGATCGGCTCCGAGCCGGACAAGGGCGTCAGCAAGCTCTTCGACCACCTGTCCAAGGAAGTGGACGAATACATGAAGAAAATCAGCGGATACGGCATCGCCTAAACGATATTCGAAGCCTCTCCCCGGCCCGGGCGACGCCTCGGGCCGGGACGACCGGCACCCTGCGCCGCCCGCGGGCCTGCGGGCCGAATCGAGCCTGGCCACTGCCGTCGCCACGGCCGCGCGTGTGGGTCGTGTGCCCGAGGACAGCCCCCTGCCGGCGGCTTTCTACGTCATCGACCTCCTGCACGCACTGCCAAACGTCCTTGCCGCAGGCAACGCCAGCAACACTCTCGGGAATCTGCTCACGCGCCCATGACGCGCTCCTGGAAAAGCCGCCGGCAACCATGCTTACGGCCTGACGCGCTTTTCTTTCACCGCCTTTTCCGCTACAGCAACAGCCCGTTCCGGAGTCGTTCCAGCAAGGAGTCTTCCATGCCTTCCTTTTCGTTCTGGCTCGCCTACCTCGCCTTCGGCTGCGCCGCCGGCATCATCGCCGGCTTGCTCGGCGTCGGCGGCGGCATCGTTGTGGTCCCTGCCCTCTATTTCCTCTTCACCGCACAAGGCCTGCCCCATGAGCACATCATGCAGCTGGCGCTCGGAACCTCCCTGGCCACCATCGTTTTTACCTCCATCGCCAGCTACCGCGCCCACGACAAGCGCGGGGCCGTACGTTGGGACATCTTCAAAAGCATCACCCCGGGCATCATCATCGGTTCCCTGCTCGGTTCCTGGGTCGCGGCGCAGCTGTCCACCAAGTTCCTCAAGACCTTTTTCATCATCTTCCTGTATTACGTGTCCGCGCAGATGCTGCTCAACATCAAGCCCAAGGGCTCGCGCCAGGTGCCGGGCACGGGCGGCATGTTCGCAACCGGCGGCATCGTGGGCCTCGTTTCCAACCTCGTCGGCATCGGCGGCGGCACCATGACCGTGCCTTTCCTCACCTGGTGCAACATCCCCATCCACGTCGCCGTGGGCACGGCCTCGGCCATCGGCTTTCCCATCGCCGCCGCCGGCGTCATCGGCTACCTGGCCAACGGGTTGCGCGCGGACCACCTGCCGTCGCTCAGCATCGGCTACATCTACCTCCCGGCCCTGATCGGCATCGTGGCCACGAGCATGTACACGGCCAAGTATGGGGCCAAGCTCGCCCATTCGCTGCCCGTGGGCACGCTCAAGCGGGTTTTCGCCCTGTTCCTGCTGGCCATGGCCACGCGCATGTTGTGGAGCATGTTCTAAGAGACAAACGATAAGGAGCGTGCCATGGCCTTGCTGCAAAGCCTGCTCGGACTCGTCACCCTGCTCGCGGCGGCCATGGCGCTTGGCGAACGCCGGGGCGTCATTCCCTGGCGGTTGGTACTCGGGGGCCTGGGGCTGCAGGCGGCCATCGCCGCCTTCATGCTCAAGGCCCCCTTCCTGCGCGGCATCTTCATGGCCTTAAACGCCGTGGTCGCCGCCATGGACGCGGCCACCCGCGCGGGTACGGCCTTCGTGTTCGGCTACGTGGGCGGCGGCCCCGCGCCCTTTGCCGTGACCGACGCCGACGCGGGCTTCATCCTGGGTTTCCAGGCCCTGCCGCTGGTCATCGTCATCGCAGCCCTGACCGCCCTGCTCTATTACTGGAAGATACTGCCGCGCGTGGTGCGGGGCTTTTCGCTGGTGCTCGAGAAGACCATGGGCATCGGCGGCGTGCTCGGCGTCGGCGCGGGCGGCTGCATCTTCCTCGGCATGATCGAGGCGCCGCTGCTGATCCGCCCCTACATGGCGCGCATGACCCGAAGCGAACTGTTCGCCATGATGGCCACGGGCATGTCCTGCATCGCCGGCACCATGCTCATGCTCTACGCCACGGTGCTCAAGACCGTGCTGCCGGACAGCCTGGGGCACATCCTCACGGCCTCGGTCATCCACGCCCCGGCGGCGCTGGTCGTGGCGGCGCTCATGCTGCCGGAAACCGAGGAGCCCACGCTCGGACGCAAGCTGCCGGAGTCCCCGGCGTCCGGGGCCATGGACGCGGTCGTTTCGGGCACGGCCGACGGCCTGCGCCTTTTCTGGAGCATCCTGGCCACGCTGCTGGTCTTCGTCGCCCTGGTCAAGCTCGCCAACATTCTGCTCGCGGTCCTGCCGGACGTGGCCGGCGCGCCGCTCACCCTCGAGCGCCTGCTCGGCGTGGTCATGGCCCCGGTGGCCTGGCTGCTCGGCATCCCCTGGGCCGAGGCGGCCACGGCCGGAAGCCTGCTCGGCACGAAGATCGTGCTCAACGAATTCATCGCCTTCATGGAGATGGCCAAGCTGCCGGCCGGCACGCTCTCGGAGCACACCCGGCTGATCCTCACCTACGCCATGTGCAGCTTCGCCAACCTGGGCAGCGTCGGCATCCTGCTCGCCGGCCTGACGTCGCTGTGCCCGGAACGCAAAAACGAGATCACGGCCCTTGGCGGCCGCGCGCTCATCGCCGGGGTGCTCGCCTCGCTCATGACCGGCACGGTGGTCGGCATCCTGGCGTCTTTCTAGACCCTCTTGCGCCGTCGTCCGGCCAACGCGCCGCGTTCCCGCAACGGATGCACACGCCATGGAGAGACGACCCTTCCTTCGGGAGGGGTCGTCTTGCGTCGTCGCTCCGGTATCGACGGAAGGTCAATTGGCAGTCGCGCCGGGCGAAACGGGCCGCGCGGCAGCGGCAGCGAAGGATTTGAGGGCGCCCGCCAAGGCCTCGGCCACGCGGCGGCGCCCCGCCAGATCGAGGTGCTCGCAGGCATATTCGCGGTCCACGAACCGCTCCTCGGGCAGCAGCGTGGTCAGGTCCAGACAGGAAGCGCCGGAACGGACCAGGGCCTCCATGATGACGCGGCCGTTCGCCGCGACGTTGGCGGGCAGCGCCTCCCCAATGAGTCGCCGGCCGCCTTCGATGTCGATGGGCGTCAGGTAGAAAAGCACGGTCACTCCCGCCCGCTCGAGCCGGTGCGCGGTGTCCAGGAGATACCCAAGCATGGGATGCTCGGGCGTGACATGCGTCATGTAGTTCTCGATGAAATGCCTGCGCCGGTCCAACTCTTCGGGGGACAGGCCCGGGGACGGCGCGGCGAGCAGCACCTCGCGGCCGGCGTTGAGCTTCTCGAAAAGCGCGTCGTACGAAGGGGCAGGCCGTACCGTGCGGCGTTGCCAATAGGCTGCGGGATCCCACTGCCCGGACACGATCCAGGACGGCAGGTCCGCCGGGGACGGCGGCTCGGCCAACAGGCGTAGATAAGCGGTCGTGACGGCATACTCCCAGCGGGGCGTGAACAGCCAGTCATCGGAAAAACCGCGCAGATTGATGGCAATGATCGCCAGACGCGGTTTTTGCTGCGCCTTGGCGACAAGGGCGGCGTACTCGCGAAAGAGCACCGCCGTGTAGCCCGCGCCGCTGACCGGATAAATGTCCAGACCTGTCAGGCGACCGAGCATTTCCGCGATGGTGTCGCGCGGTTCGGCGTCGCTTTGGCCGCCCATGACCGAGTCGTTGCAGTAGAAAACCGGAATTTCGCCGCGCTGGAGGGCATCCCGGAAGTTCAGGGCCACGGCGTTGTGGTACGCATCGAGAAAGACATTTTGCTGCGCGTCGGCGTCCGGCATTGTCGCGCCGGCTGCGACAATCTCCTTGTAGCTGCGGGCCAGGCTTTTGTATTCCTGCCATGCAAAAGCAACAACGATCAGAATGATCGCAAGGACTGCGTGGAAAGCCCACCGCGACGGGATTCGAACAGACTTCATCGCTCTCTCCCGCCAAGGCTGAAACCTTCAGACGCCAAAAACGCTTGCATCCCCCGCACGTCGCAGTGGGTTCTCTTCCTCGTTGCCATGTAGTGTCCGAGCATACCCTGGCAACCATAAAATACAACTTTTTTCGGATGCATTGCCGTACCGGAAAGCACGCAGACTGCCCATCGCCGGACGACGGACGCGGGCTCTCGGGAAATCGAGCGGCGTCGCCTCACCGGCCTTGGGCCGGCAGGAGGCCGCAGCCTCCGGCGTGGGCCAGCACCGTGTTGTGGAGATTATTCGGCTGATTAGAAAAAGCCCATAGCCCGGTCGCAGGCGTCGGGCGCGCGGTAGGCTTCGAGGCGCGGGGCGGGCAGGCAGCGGCCGGCAAGCAGCGCGGCGACGAGGTCGGCGCGGCAGCGCACCGTGCCTTCGATCGTGACCGGCCGCGCGCCCAGTTCATCGAGGCTGTGGGCGTCGGAACCGGCCACGGGCGCAAGGCCGCGGCTTGCGGCGAAACTCGCGGCCGCGGCGTTTTCTTCGGGCGTGTTGCGGCCGTTTTCCACTTCCACGGCGCAAAGCCCTTCGTGCCCGAGGATGCCCGGCCCGGCCGGCCGCCAGGACCGGAACGGATGCGCGGCCACGGCCGCGCCGCCGAGGGCCGCGGCGAGGCTTATGACCTCGCGGGCGGGCAAGCCGGGGGCAAGGCCCTCGAAGGGACCGAACAGCAGGAGATCGCCGTCCGTGGTCGCGTACTCCATGCCGACGAGCAGGCACAGCCCGTTGTCCTGCACGCCTTCGCGCACCATCCGGGCGGCGGCCATGGTGTCGTGGTCGGTCAGGCACACGCCGTCGAGGCCCCGGTTCCGGGCGTTTTCGAGAATCGCCTCCAGGGAGAGCCGGCTGCACGGCGAAAGCCGCGTGTGCACGTGGAGATCGAAACGCATGGCAAATCTTGCGGCTTCCCGGGGAAAAAGGCAAAGTGGTAATGCCTATGCGCAAGCCATTTTCCCATTACGACGCTCGATATTACGGGAGAGGCCGCTGATGCCGCGCGTCTGCGTGCTGCTCGTGCTCGACGGGCTGGGCGACCGCTCCCACGCCGCCCTCGGCGGCCTGACCCCGCTCCAGGCGGCGGCCACGCCCCACCTCGACGCCATTGCCGCGGCCGGAGCCAACGGCCTCTACCACGCCGGCTTCCCCGGCCAGGCCCTGCCCAGCGAAAACGCCCATTTCGCCATGTTCGGGGCGTCCCCGGAGGAATTTCCCGGCCGGGGCTACCTGGAAGCCCTGGGCCTGGGCCTTGCTCCCGCACCCGGCGAGGTCTGCCTGCTCGCCCATTGCTGCTGCGCCGTGGTCGAAGACGGCTGTCTACGACTTTTCCGCGACAAACCCGAAAAGCCCACGCCCGAGGAGGCTGCGGCGCTTTTCGCGACCGTGGAGGCCTTTACGCACGAAGGCGTCGCCGTGCGCCTGCACCGCGACAAGGGGCTTTTCGGCGTCGTGACCATGACCGGCGACGTCTCGCCCGAGGTGACGGACACCAACCCTATGGTGGACGGCCTCTTTCTGCCCGAGCCCGAGCCCATGGCCGGGGCCGGCCTGGCTGCGGCGAGGACCGCCCGGGCGCTTCGGGCCTACCTGCTCTTTGCCCGGCGCGTCCTTGCCGCCCACCCCATCAATGCTACGCGCGCGGCGGCGGGGCTTGCGCCCATAAACGCCCTGGTCACCCAACGCGCCGGCATGGCAGGGCCCCTGCCGCGCTTTGGCGCGCGCTTCGGCCTGCGCCCGGCGTCCATCGCTTCGGGCACGCTTTTTCGCGGCATCGCCAAGGCGCTCGGCTTCGACCTGCTGCCCGCGCACGACACGGGCGATCCCGGAGCCGACCTCGCCGCGCGCCTGGAAACCGCCCGCGCCGCCGTCGCCGACTACGACTTTCTCCACGTGCACACCAAAGCGCCCGACGAGGCCGCGCACACCAAGGATCCCCTGGCCAAAAAGGCCGTGATCGAGGCCCTGGACGCGGCCGTGGGCCGGGCCGCCGGGCCGCTGCTCGCCGATCCCGACGTGCTCTTTGCGGTCACGGCCGACCACTCCACCCCTTCGAGCGGGCCGCTCATCCACGGCGGCGAGCCCGTGCCGCTGTGCTTGCACGGCCCGGGGCAGCGCGTGGACGCGGTCGCGCGCTTCGACGAGGTCAGCGCCGCAACCGGCTGCCTGGGTTTCGTGCGCGGCGTCGAGCTGCCCTATCTGATCCTCAACGGCCTGGAGCGCGCGCGCCTCGTCGGCATCCGCGACACGCCGGACCCGCCGGCCTGTTATCCCGGCCCGGTGCGGCCCTTCCGCGTGGAGGAATCGTGACGCGCCCGGTATCCCTTGCGCCCGTCGGCGTCATCCACGGCCGTTTCCAGGTGCTGCACAACGACCACCTGCGCTATCTCCTGGCCGGCAAGGCGCGTTGCGCCCATCTCGTTGTCGGCGTCACCAACCCCGACCCCGGCCATACCCGCGACGAGAACGCCGACCCCGCGCGTTCCGCGCCTGCCGCCAATCCGCTGACCTACTTCGAGCGCCAGGCCATGGTCCGCGCGGCGCTCGTCGCGGCCGGCGCGGCCGAGGCGGACTTCACGGTGGTGCCCTTCCCGGTCAACTTCCCGGAGCTGTACCGCTACTACGTGCCGTTGGACGCGCTTTTTTTCCTTACCATCTACGACGCCTGGGGCCGCCGCAAACGAGAGTACTTCGAGGCGCTTGAGCTGCGTATAGAGGTGTTGTGGGAAGTTTCGCCAGAGAACAAGGGCATTTCGGGCACGGACGTGCGCCGGCTGCTGGCGACGGACGGCCGATGGGAACCGCTCGTGCCTCCGGCGGTGGCCGCGCTGTGCCGAAAATGGGACATTCCGGCCCGGCTTGCGGCCGCCGCCCGGTAAGACGCGCCGCAAGGCCGCCGCGTTTCGGCTACTCTTTTCCCGCCACGTGCAACCCGACCAGGCGGGCCATGAAGAACACCAGGTAGAACTGTCCGGTGATGCCCTCCAACACGGCGAGCGTCTGGGCAGGAGGGGAAAGGGGAATAATGTCGCCGTAACCCGTGGTAAGCAGCGTGATGTAGCTGAAAAAGAACAACAACCTGTCCGCTCCCTCCAGGGTCGTATGATCGCCGTGCACGGTGAAGGCAAAAGAGCCCGGCATGACCCGGTACAGCAGGGAATAGAACACGAACCACAATGCGCCGAGAAACAGATAGACGCACAATCCGCCGAGCACGGTGTCCAGGTCGACCCGTTTCTGGCGGGCGAGGTAGCGCGTGACCTCCACTGCGGTCAGCAGGATCACGGGCGCACCCAGGGCGTCGCTCAAAATGCTCGGCCCGACGCCGTCCAGGATGTACTTACCCACGACGCTTATGGCGCAAAGGATGGACAGGCACAGGATGAGCGGAAACAGCCGGCTTTGCCGCACCACGTGCAATGCGGCCCCCATCAGGAACAGGAAGACCAGATCCTGGGCGACGCCCGCCACCTCCCCCGCGACGAACGGAGACACCACGATCTGGGCCAACAGCGCAGCCAGCAGAAAATGAAACGGCTTGCCGTGGGTGGAGATGTTGAGGCTGACGTTGACCGGGCTTTTGACCATGCGCTCCTCCTTTGCCTGCGGCTACGCGATCCCGGGGCCGGCATCAAGGGCCGCGGCAGGCAGGGCATGTCGTGGCGCGGGCTTGCATGCGCGACGCGTCGCGACGAAGCGATCGCCGTCTCCGTACGGCAGGCCGTGGTGATACGGCCCTACGGTTACAGCAACGCCGCGCCGCCTAAAAGCATGACGAAACGCTTGTAGAGCTCCAGGTCGAAGGAGCCGGCCATCTCATGACGCATGATGCGCAGCGCCTCAAAGGGCGGCACCGCATCGGCGTAGACGCGACGCGACGTGAGCGCGTCGTAGACGTCGGCCAGGGACACCGCGCGCGCGTGCACCGGGATGGCGTCGCCGGAAAGGCCGCGGGGATAACCCAGGCCGTTGAGCTTTTCGTGGTGCAGCAGAATGCATTCCCGGGCCAGCCGCGACAGGGCAAGCGGCCGGCATAACCGCGCGCCGAGGACGGGATGCTCCCGAATCGCCAGGAATTCCTCCGGGGTGAGGCGGCCGGGCTTGCGCAGGATCGCCGCATCCACGCCTTCCTTGCCGCTGTCGTGCAACAGCGCCCCCACCCCGGCCTGGAGGATGGCGGGCTGGGGCAGACCCAGGGATTTGAGCATGAACACGGTGTACACGAATACGTGCACGCCGTGGCTGTAGACGTCATAGTCGTGGGCCATGAGCGCGCCCATGCGCGCAAGCCCGGCTTCGGTGCACAGAAAGGACACGCAGTCCCGGGCATAGGCCACGAACAGCCGGCCATGGACGTCCGAAAGCCCCTGCGGCAGCCGTTCGTGCAGGAGTTCCCGCACGATGGCGCAGCAGTCGTGGTAGAAGACCGCCGCCTTCTGCGCCTGCGGCATCTCCTGCCCGAGCAGCGCCGACGGCAGGTTGCGGCGCATGTAACGCCGGTATCGCCCCCGCTGCTCGCGGTGGATATAGACCACGGAAACGCCGTATTCCTTGAGCATTCCCCGCCGGTCCGACGTCAGCGCCTCGCCGTCGCGGGCAAAGAGCGTATGGCTGTCGCCGTGGCGCAGGTAGACCTCGAACTCCCCCGGGACATGGGGGAAGAGGTGCGCCAGGGGAATGGGCTGGTATTCGCTGCCGGGATCAGCGGAAGGAGGCGGCGGCAACGTGGTCATGCGCTGTGTAACTTTGTTACAATGTGAGGCGCACCCGTAGGGAATGGCACCGGGCAGGACACAAAAACGACTGTGAATCCGGCCAGTTCGCGCATTCCCCTCTCCCAGGATCGAGATTTCCCGCTTCCCTCTAGCAAATCCCGGACCCAACCGGCATGCCCTGTCTTGCCAGGGCATGCCGAGCCTGCCATGATTGGGAAAATTCTAGGGCATCGCGAAAATCCGACTTTCCCGGAAACATGCATGCCGGCAAGTCGGAGAGATACGAAAGCATCCCCTCGGGGTGGTCCAGGAGGGGCCCCCGGCCCCTGCCTTCCCGCCGGAGGCGTCCTCCCTGCCCCATCCCCACCCCGCGACACCCGTAAAGGAGACGCCATGTGCGGACGATTCGCCCTGGCCGTGCCGCGCCGGCTGGTGGCCGAAGCCATGGGCGTGCCGGACCTGCCGCAAAACGTGCCGGCCCGGCCGGAAATATTTCCCGGGGAGCTTATCGAGGCCGTGTTCACGGCGCGGGAGAGCGGCCGGCGCATGGCCGGCCTTTTTCGCTGGGGATTCGTCGCGGCGTTTCGCAAGGACGCCGCAGCGCGCCCGATGCAAAACGCCCGGGCGGAAACCGTGCTGGACAAGCCTTCGTTCCGTGGAGCCATCCGCTACCGCCGCTGCCTGATCCCGGCGCAGGGCTTTTTCGAGTGGCGCAAGGAGCCGGGCGGCGGCAAGACGCGTTTTTTCCTCACCCTGCCCCATGCGCCGGTCATGGCCCTGGCCGGCATCTACGAGCGCGCCGTGACGGGTGCAGGCGAAGTCCGCGACACGGCGGCCATCCTCACCCGGCCGGCCTCGCCGCAGGTGGCCGCCATCCACGAGCGCATGCCGCTTATCGTGCCGCCGGCGACGTTCGCCGCCTGGCTCGACCCGCGCCTGACCGAACGACGGGACCTCGAGGAACTTCTCGGCATGCCGTTGCCGGAACTTTATATGAAGGCGGAAACGGAAGAAAAAAGAAAAGGATTGTTAGAGAGTTAGCCACTGCACAAAAGTCCGGCCATGACCCCGGCCACGTCGCCGAGTTCCGGGCAGACAGCGATGCCCGCCCGGGACAGGCAGGCCAGCTTGGCGGTGATGCCGCCAGGGCGCTCGAGCAGCGCGCCGGCATGCCCGAGCGCCCGGCCGGGCGGCGCGGACAATCCGGCCACGAAAGCCGCCACGGGCTTGGGAAACGCCGCTGCCTGCAGATAGGCGGCGGCATCCTCTTCGGCGCGCCCGCCCACCTCGCCGATGAGCATCACGGCGCGCACCCGGTCGTCGTCCCGCACCATACGGCAAAGCGCCGTGAAATCCGCGCCGCCGAAGGGATCGCCGCCGATGCCCGCGGCCACGGCCTGGCCGATGCCCGCCGCCGTAAGCCGCGAGCAGACCTCGTAGGTGAGCGTGCCGCTGCGGGAAAAGACCGCCACAGGCCCGGGCATGAAGGGATCGGGCGGCATGATGCCGGCCTGCATGGCCCCGGGCACGAGCAGGCCCGGCGTGTTGGGCCCGAGCAACAGGATCTCGCGGCCGGCCAGGGCCGCACGCACGGCGAGCATGTCCTGTTGCGGCACGCCGTCGGTGATGCAGACGATGCGAGCAATCCCGGCCTCGGCCGCCTCCAGGACGGCGTCGGCCGCGCCGGCGGCGGGCACGAAGATCACGGACAGGGCGATGTCGTGCGCGGCCACGGCCGCGGCCACGGTGTCGTAAACGGGAATCCCCTCCACGTCCTGGCCACCGCGAAAAGGCGTGACCCCGGCGACCACGCGCGTCCCGTAGGCGCGCATGAGCAGGGCGTGCCGCCGGCCGGCGCGACCGGTAATGCCCTGGACGAGCACGCCGCTTTCCTTGTCGAGGTCGAGCAGCGACGGCAGCAGGCGGCACTCCGGCCGCGTGGCGGCAACGGCATCCGGCGCGGTGCGGCAGGCCTGCGGGGAAGGCGCGCCGAAATCGCGACGCGGCCCCACCGGAACCATTTCCGAGAGCATGGCGAGGGCCTGGTCCATGTCGTCGGCCACGGCGAGCGCCGGAAGCCCCAGCCGGCGCAGCATCGCCGCGCCTTGGGCCGCGCCGTTTCCGGCAAAGCGCACGACAACCGGCCGTTGCGGCGGCGCGTCGCCGAGGGCCTCGGTCAGGGCCCGGGCCACGGCGGCGCAGGAGAGGATGCCGCCGAACATGTTGACCAGGCAGGCCGCCACGCGCGCGTCGGCGAAAAGCAGGTCGAAAGCCGCGCGCAGGCGCACGGCATCGGCCGTGCCGCCGAAATCCAGGAAGTTTGCCGCGCCGAGCCCCGCCGCCTCCAGGGCGTCCATGGTGGCCATGGCCAGACCCGCGCCGTTGGCAAGAAGTCCCACCCGACCGGGCAGGCTGACGAAGGACAGCCCGTAGGTGCGGGCGCGGCGCTCGGGTTCGGTCAGCAGCCGGTCATCGCCGAAGCGGCGCAGTTCGGGGTGCAGGCTGACGGCGCTGTCGTCCACGACAACCTTGGCGTCCAGGGCCACGAAGCGGCCGTCCGCGGTCAGGGCCAGGGGATTGATCTCGGCGAGCAGCAGTCCGTGGCCGGTCACGGCTGCAAAGAGACGCTCGAGAAACGCCTGGAACGGCGTCCACAGGGGCTGCGCAAGGCCCAGATGGAAAAACACGCGCCGCAGCAGGCGCGCGGTCGGCGCAAACGGCGGGGGCACGTCCAGCACGAGCAGGCGCGGGTCGCCGGCCAGGGCCTCGATGTCCACGCCGCCTTGTCCGGCCGCGCTCAGGCACAGGCTGCCCCGCTCCCGGGAGACGCCAAGCGACAGGTACAGGGCGCGGTCATGGGCGACGGCCGGCTCCAGGCGCAGAAAAGGCGCGGTTTGCCCGCCGACGGGCAAGGCGAAGAGCCGCTCGGCCGCCGGGCCGATTTCCGCCGCGGACTCCAGGCGCACGACGCCGCCGGCCTTGCCCCGGCCGCCGGAGAGCACCTGCGCCTTGAGGTAATAGGGCCCGGGAAACGGCGGCGAGACGTGTTCCGTCTCGCCGGGCGCAAGGGCGACGCCGGGCGCGACCGCGATGCCGGCGTGCTCGAGGAGCGCCTTGCCGGCGTGTTCCGTCAGATGCATGAAGGCTTCTCCCTGGCCGAAGGTGGACGCCATACGGGACCTCTCCCGCCACGTTCTCCCCTATCGCACATTTGCCGGAAAAAGCCAGCCATGCGCGCCTGCGGCGTCAGTCGTCGGCCATGATGTTGCACAGGTCCATGCGCTCCTCCTCCTGGCCGTCGCCAAGCGTCGGGTCGGGGATGGCCATGGGCTCGCCCAGGCGCTTTTTCGCCTCGGAATAGCCGAGGTTGAACGCCTTGATGTTGGCGGCGCGGATCTTTTCCGGCAACGACGCCTTGAGGCTCTTGCGCACGGCCTCGGGCTTGGCGAAGGGCAAGAGCCACGACACCGCGCCAAGGGCCACCACATTGGTCGCCTGGGGCACGCCGACCACGTCCCGGGCCAGGGCGGTAAACGGCAGGCCGCGAAAGATGTTGGACGGCGTCTGGCGCACGAGCTCCGTGTCGATGACGAGCGTTCCCCGGGGCTTGAGGTAGTGGGCGTAGCTCCCCACCGCCTCCTGGGACAGGGCCACGAGCAGGTCGAGGTATTCGGTCTTGGGGTAGCTGATGGGCTCGGAGCTGACCACGAGGTCGGCACGGCTGGCCCCGCCCCGGGCCTCGGGCCCGTAGCTCTGGGTCTGGGTGACGTAATAGTCGTGGTAAAGGGCCAGCGCCTGGCCGAGCAGCCGGCCCATGGTCAGGATACCCTGCCCGCCCAGGCCCGAAAGCCGGATCTCGTAGCGCGAAAGGACCATGTCGTGCCCGTTCATGCCGCGCCTCCCTTCCTTTCCCGGAGTTTTTCGCGCATGGCCGCGTAGCGCGCCTCGAGCCCCGGCACGTCGCGCCGCACGAACGTGCCGATGGGGATGCGCCCGGTCTTGTCCTCGAGCTTTTCGTAGGCCTCCAGGGGTACGGCCCGCTCCTTGAGCCACTTGAACATCTCCACGGCGTTTTTAAATCCGTTGCCCCGGCCGTACTGGGTGAAGCACGGAGTCAGCGCCTCGACCAGGTTGAAGCCCGGACGCGCCAGGGCGTCGGCGACAAGGCCGTCCAGGGCCTTGACGTGAAAGACCGTGCCCCGGGACACGCCCGCCGCCCCGGCCGCGCGGGTCAGTTCCACGATGTCGAAGGCCGCCTCCAACTGGCCCATGGGGCTCGTGTGCGAATAGGCCCCCTCGGGCGTGGTGGAGGAGCACTGGCCGCCGGTCATGCCGTAGATGAAGTTGTTGAGCACGAGCGCCGTGACGCCGATGTTGCGCCTTGCGGCGTGGATCAGGTGGTTGCCGCCGATGGAGAAGGCGTCGCCGTCGCCCATGACCGCGATGACGGTGAGCTCGGGGTTGGCCATCTTGATGCCCGTGGCGATGGTCAGCGCCCGGCCGTGGGTGGCGTGAACGGTGTTGAAGTCCACGTAGGCCGCGATGCGGCCGGAGCAGCCGATGCCGGCCACGACCACGACTTCGTCCTTATTGAGTCCCAGCGCGTGGACGCCGCGCACGAGCGACCCGAGCACGATGCCGTGGCCGCACCCCGGGCAAAAGACCAGGGGAAACTTCTTGTTGTGGCGCAAATACTGGTGGATGAGCTGTGTGACTTCGGCCATGTCGCAGGATCTCCTTCCGTCTGCGGGTGGCCGTACCGCCGCCCGTCGGACTTTTCTCGGGAGCTTCGAGGCCCGTCCTTAGGATATTTCCTTGAGAATCTGGGACGGCGTGATGATCAGCCCGTCTATGCGGTTGATCGTGCGCACGGTGGTGTGCCCCTCGTTGACGCGTTTGACCTCGCGGGAGATCTGCCCGACGTTGAGTTCCGGCACCACCACCAGCCGACAGGCGCGCATGAGCTTTTCCACGTGGATGCGCGGAAAGGGAAAGAGCGTCTTGAGGATGAGCAGCCCGGCCTTCACCCCGGCCTCGCGCGCCTGGCGCACGGCGAGCCGGGCCGAGCGGGCCACGCAGCCGTAGGCCACGACGAGCACCTCGGCGTCGTCGGTGGCGACGTGCTCCACGAGCTGGACGTCGTGGAAGAAGCGGTCGATCTTGCGGAACTGCCGTTCGACCAGGGCCTTCACTTCCTCGGGGCGCGAGGTCGGGAAGCCCTGCAAATCGTGCGTGAGCCCGGTGACGTGGAAGCGGTAGCCCTTGCCGATGGGCGGCATGGGCGGCACGCCGCGCAGCGTCTCCTCATAGGGCTTGTACCATTCCGGCGGCATGGTCGGGACAAGGCGGGAGAAAATCTCGAAATCGCCGGGTTCGGGCAGGGTGATCTTCTCGCGGGTGTGGGCGGTGATCTCGTCGAGGAGCAGGATGACGGGGGTGCGGTATTTCTCGGCGAAATTGAACGCCGTCACGGTCATTTCCAGGCACTCGGGCACGTCGGAGGCCGCGAGCACGAGGATCGGGTGGTCGCCGTGCGCGCCCCAGCGCGCCTGCTGCACGTCGCCCTGGCCGGGACTCGTGGGCAGGCCCGTGCTCGCGCCGCCGCGCATGACGTCGACGAGCACGAGCGGCGTCTCGGTCATGGCGGCGTAGCCGATCTGCTCCTGCATGAGCGAAAACCCGGGGCCGGAGGTGGCGGTCATGGCCTTGCGCCCGGTCAGCGACGCGCCGATGACCGCGCCCATGGAAGCGATCTCGTCCTCCATCTGGATGAAGACGCCGTCCGACAGCTGGGGCAGCCGCTTGGCCATGGTCTCCATGATTTCCGTGGAGGGCGTGATGGGGTAGCCGGCGTAGAAGCTGCAGCCGGCGGCCAGCGCCCCTTCGACCACGGCTTCGTTGCCGAGGAGGAAAGCCTCGCGGCGTTTCTTGCGGACCTGGCTCACGGGCGTTCCTCCTTGTCGGAATCCTTGGGCGCCGGCTGCCGGGGCTGTTCGGGGCTCTCGGGAGCGGCCTTGCCGGCCTCCGGCGCGACGCTGCCGTTGACGCGGCCGTTGCGGCCATTTGCGGCCCGGGGCGTCACCACGATGGCGAAATCCGGGCAATGCGGTTCGCAAAACCCGCAATTGACGCAAGCGTCCTCGTCAACGACCCTGGCCTTGCCATCGGGGCCGGCCGCGAGTACGTGTTTCGGGCAGAATGCGATGCAGATGCCGCATCCCTTGCACCAGTCGGGGTAGACGACGACACGGTTTTGTCCTTTGCTCGACGCGCTCATGCCACCATCCCGGTATGAAAAAGGTTTGATTGGGCGGCACTGTGACGTGTCCGTCGAAAATTGGCAATGCGCACGGGCAGATGATTTTAGCGCTCGACGAAAGTGCAAAATTCCCTTAGGGCGAAACAACTTTTTCCCGGAGGTTGACGTTATGGTGGCAATAGGCCGGATTTCCTGGCTGCGGGCGCTTGTCGCGCTTTGCTGCGTTCTGGCCGCAACCCTGGGCGGCGTGTCCGCCGTCCGGGCCGAGGGAGGAAAACCCATGGTCAAACTGACGACCAGCAAAGGCGACATCGTTATCGAACTGGATAAGGAAAAGGCCCCGATCACGGTCGAGAACTTCCTCAAGTACGTCAAGGCCGGGCACTACGACGGCACGGTGTTCCACCGGGTGATCAACGGCTTCATGATCCAGGGCGGCGGCATGGACAAGACCATGAAGGAGCGCGGGACCGAAGCCCCGATCCAGAACGAGGCCGACAACGGGCTCAAGAACAAGGCCTACACCATCGCCATGGCGCGCACGGCCGATCCGCATTCGGCCACGGCCCAGTTTTTCATCAACGTGGCGGACAACGGCTTCCTGGACCACACCGGCAAGAATCCGCAGGGCTGGGGCTACGCGGTGTTCGGCAAGGTGGTTTCCGGCCAGGAGGTGGTGGACGCCATCAAGGGCGTGCCGACCATGACCAAGGGTTTCCACGAGAACGTGCCGGTTGTTCCGGTGATCATCGAGAAGGCGGAAGTGGTCAGCGAGTAGCGCCCACGACGTGCCGCAAAAAGGCCGTCCCGGGGAACCGGGGCGGCCTTTTTGCTTGCCGTCGACCTGGATGCTTTGGCGTGCCGGCAGAAAAATCCCAAAAAAAACGGCTCCGGGCCAAAAACTTGTTGACGGTCCCGGGCAAGGTGCGTAGACATCCTCTTCTCGAGTGCGCCCGTAGCTCAGCTGGATAGAGTGCCGGACTACGAATCCGTAGGTCGCAGGTTCGAATCCTGCCGGGCGCACCAAAGATAATAAGGGGTTAGGCCAAAAGCCTAACCCCATTTTCTTTTGGTACCACCGGATTGGTACCGCACTGGTACCACTTTTCGCAGGGAAGGCACGGGAACCCTTTTTTGCCAAGCCCGCCCACGCCATGGCCCAAAGGTCGGCCCGGCCCGCTCTCGTCGCTTCCTGGGGCGTGTGGGCGGTCGAGGATTGATTCCCCAAGGATGAGGAATCAAACGGCGGCCGGGGCGTGTGGCAATGGCTGGTGGCAAAGTGGCAATGGCCGGGCGCTTGACTTCGGCCCTGCATGTAGTACCACTATCCCATGAGCACGGCGGACAAACTTCTGGACCGGATGCGCCAAAATCCGCGCGACTGGCGGATTGAGGACGTTGACGTGCTCGCGCGAAAATTCAACCTGCGCCGCCGCAACAAAGGGACAAGCCACGTGATTTACTCTTTCCCTGGCGTGCTTGGCGAGGCATCGGTGCCGGACCATAGGCCCATCAAGCCGGTTTATATCAAGGCGTTTGTGCGGCTGATTGATGCCGTGCTGGCCAAGGATGAATAGAGGTGCCCCATGGACACTGATTTTCACGGATACCCCTTCAACCTGACGCCGCTTTCCGAAGATGACGGCGGCGGCTGGCTCATCGTGTTCCCGGATTTCCCCGGAGCGGTCATGTCGGACGGAGAGACGCCGGAAGAGGCTTTGGCCAACGGCCGGGACGCGCTTGATGGTGTGATTGCCGTTTACCTCGAAGACGGTCGCGAGCTTCCGGCCCCCGGCAGCGGCGGCCCGGCCTCTGGAAAATTCAACCTGCGGACGCCCAAGAGCTTGCACGCCAAGCTGGCCAAGCAGGCAGAAGCCGAGGGCGTCAGTATGAATACCCTGGCCGTGGCATTGCTCGCCGAAGGATTGGGGAGAAAACAGGCAGGGAGATAGACCTATGAAATTCGGCCTCCGCATCCCTTCCCTAAAAAAGCGGATCGCCGCGAGGACTTCCCCGGCCCGCTTTGTTCGCCATTCCCTCGGGCTCAAAGCCCCACGCGGATGGGGCTGGCTCACGAACCCGAAACGGGCCGCCTACAATCGCATTTACAACCGCACTACCTTCGGTTGCCTGCTTCCTGCCCTCCTCGCCCTGCTTCTCGTGGCGCTTGTCGCGTCCCTAGCCCTGGCCGGCCAGTCGGATGTCTATGGCCCACAGGGACAATACCAGGGCCGGATTGTGCAAAATCCAGGGAATCCCCGCCAGAAAGATGTCTACGGCCCCACAGGTGCCTACCAGGGCCGCATCGTCGAGCGGCCCGGCGATACCGGGCAAGCGGACGTGTACGGGCCGACTGGCGGCTATCAGGGCACTACACAGGAACAGCCAGCCGGCCAGCAATAAAAAAGCGCCCTCGGATCGACTCCGAAGGCGCTTGTTGTATATCGACACGGCAACGTTAGAATTTCTGACCTAAGATAGCAAGAAATGCCCGATTTAACGTGTCCCGAAACTTGTCGGCATCCCATTCATCAAAAGTGATTGATCGACGCAACTTCGAAAGAAAAGCTAGCTGTTGAAATTTGTCGATCAAGCCACTGGTTGTCTCAGTCGTCTTATCTTTGTCCTTCTTTGTGCCGTAGATAATTTCAAATTCTCCGTCTTTTGTCCTAACGCCAAACTCTCTTTGAGTGCCTCTATACCAATAATAATATTCCACAGAACCATCTGACGACTTATTGCGAGTTTCAATACCATTCTTCCTTGCTTCTTCTCCATACTCTTGCAAAATCTCCAAAACTTTCGGATAAAGTTGCTTGCGAAGCTCTGTAAGTCTTT
Organism: Pseudomonadota bacterium; assembly: GCA_023399375.1. Lineage (GTDB taxonomy): Bacteria > Desulfobacterota > Desulfovibrionia > Desulfovibrionales > Desulfovibrionaceae > Solidesulfovibrio. The sequence continues at coordinate 19,335 of JAEWPX010000016.1, forward strand.
CAAGCTCCATTTGCTTGGTAACTGACTCTGATTCTTCTTCACGCTTCAAACTCGCAAAAAACTCCTTGGCACCCATAACCTTTTCCTCCTTTTGTGCGTCCTGCACGTTGTTCAAAAAATTGGCCACAGACTCGGCCTCGATGCGCCACCCGCGCCCCACCTTGCCGGCTTTGATCTTCCCGGCCTTGATGAGGTCATAGACTACACGACGGTCAGCCTTGAGCATTCCAGCCACTTCGTCGACGGTCAGTTGTTCTTTGATCGGTCCCATGTGTTGACCTCCTGATGTCAACTGTACTCATTTGTACTCAAAAGTCAACAAAAAAGGTCGGAACCCTTCGGCCCGGCCTTTTCGTGCTACGCTAACGCTGTAATTGTTGATGATCGTCTTTAACCAGATCACCAGACGGTAACACGCTGGCGGCGACGGTAGCGGCCGATCCGGGCGCGTGGGGGTTCCCTCGCCGATGCCGAGGGTATTCCCCACCAATGTCGGCACGTAACTAGCTGTAATTGCTCAAAACTAACAAAATGCTAGTTTTGAATGTCGGCACGTAACTGGCTGTAATTGCTCAAAAACGTACAGGTGACGGTTTTGGGATGGCATGTAAGTGCCCGAAATCATTGATGGAATCGGATACGCCGATGTCAGCCCCACCAACGCGAAACGGCCAGGACCATCCCAGGCCCCGGCCGTCGTGCCCACTCCCCCATATCGGTGAGCGGCCTATCTCCCCATCTTGCGCCGCATCCCGGCGACCAAAAGCTCGACCAGCCCGGCCACGTCAGCCGCCGGGAGCTCGGTCAAATGGAGCATCTCCACAAGCGCATCCATGGGACACAGCAATTCGGCCTCGATCTCATCGTGGGACATTGTAAGCACCTCCGTATTGTGTGGGATATATGCACAATGGACTATCACAGTATTTTATTTTCGGGCAAGAAAAATAAAACGAATAAACATTGCCGCGCGTCTATTCGTTTTCGATTAACACCAGCCTCCTGGCATCCCATTGAAATCTTCAAGGCTTGGTGTTTTAATTCGTCTAAATACATACTTCTTGTCTTCCATTGCGGCAAGCCGCTTGGCTACCACACGCGACAACCTCGCCGGCCGCTCGGACAAGTCGCAGTAATTGCGCTGCCAGGGCTCTTTGATTTGCAAGCAAATGGTATTGAATAGCTCAATGCCTGTCGTGCAATCGCGCATCACGCGACGTAGGCACGCCGTAGTCACACGCAGCCGAGCGGCGAGCATTTTACTATTGAGCTCGTGCTTTTTCATATAGAGCTCGAGAACCTGCCCCAGGCCGGGAATTACAACATTAAGCGTCATGGCGTTATAACTCCGACAAGTTCTTTATGCGTCCTTCCGTCACCATAGACGACAGACGCAACTTGCCGCTTTTGAACAGGTCAAAGCGGGTTTTGCCGAGGATGGACTTCACAAAGTCGGGGTCTTCGTCCAGTTGCCGGCGAAGCCACATTTCATAGCTGGTGCCGCTCGGCACGCTGCCGACCTCCTGGACCGTGAACTTGGTCGACGTGGAGCCATCCCGATGATGCACAGTCCTGGAACTGTGCTTGACGGTCGTCCTGTCGCCTTCGTCCGCTTCGTCCATGCCAATGCCCAGGTCGCGCCACGTGATGGGGATGGGCAAATAGAGGCACCTACAGCGCCAGTGCGCGGGCAGTGTGGGCTTGGGCTCGTTCAAGCCATAGGTCTTGCCGTCCATCGAACCACAGGCGACGCACGTCCGACCGTCGAGGACGACAGAGCGACGCCAGCCAGAAACCGTGTCCGCGAACTTCTCCCTGGTGATCGTGTCGCGGGCATAGCTCGACGCGGAGTGAAGGAACGTCCTGGCCAAGCCCTCGAGGCCCGGCACGGAACCCTCGATACCCTCAACGCGGATCATCTGTGCGGTGCGTTGTACGGACGCGCCTTCGATGAGGCCCCGGCGGCCGGCGCTTATGATGCGGTCCCTGGCGCTCGCCTGGATCTTCTCGAGGAAATTGTTGATCGTCAGCCCTTCCACGGTCGAGCTCTCGAACCACAGCGCCGTGATGTCCCTGGACAGCCCAGCCCCGACGCCAAGCGCCGCGCCGCCCGTGATCGTCGCCATGAGCTCCGCCGTGTTCGTCAACGTCGCGCCGATCACGTCCTCGCCAGCGTCCTTCAAGCTGTCGCTGGCGCTCGAGTAAACCCCGGTGAGAACGTCGTCGATAGCCGCCGCCTGTGCCTCCAGAAGGGCCTTGCGACGGGACAGCGGGAGGTCGTCGAACGCTGCGCCGGCATCGTCTGCCAGGGCCGCTAGCTTGCCCACTATCGTGGTGCGGGAGGCTCGCAGTTCCTTGACCATCTCATCGGCCAAGGCCGTCGACCTCATGTCGACCTTGTGCTGGAACTTCAGGATGTCGTCATGGATCGCCATGGACGCTACCGCCGCACAAGTCGGACGATGCCCATGCCCTGGCCACGGGAGCCATAGTCGCGCACGTAGGCGAAAACCTCGTCCGGGATCGTCTTAACCCGGTCGCCGGGACACGAGACGATCTTGACCGCGCCCGTGAGCTCAATGCTCGCCGTGCCGGCCATGTCCGACGGGGCCGTGGTGTCCGTGGTAATGAGGAGCAAAGCAAGCTCCATTTGAGCGACTTTGACGCCAGGCGGGACGATGCCAGCCGGGAGCCAGGGAAAGCCGATGCGTGGCCACTCGAGTGATTGTTCCTCGAACGCCTTGGTGCCGTTCCAGATAATGTGCCTATCGAGGAGCCAGCAGGCCATGGCCAGGGCTTTTTCCTTCGTGTCATCCGTCGCGGCGGTCCAAGTGTCCGCGTGCAAGCGGGCGTCGAAATGCGCGTCCGCGAGGGTCAAATCAACGTATGTGTTCGTGCCGATCACTAAGTCGGGCATGATCTTGGTCTCCTATTAAATTGCCGGAGGAGTCACCCCGGTGACTCCGTTGTCGCTCTCCAGCAAGAGCGGGCATCGCCTTTCTTCCCTATGGCGAGGGGCGCAAGTCAGATTGTGACCACAGGCGTTGCCGTCTCGCGCTATCCAACACGCTGCAATCCGTTGTTGGCTATTCGTCTTCGGCCACGATCCAGCCGGCGGTCTTGTAAGACTCAACCTCGCTGGCAGGCACGAGCATTTTGTACATGCCCAGGCCCGGCACCTTGTCCGGGTCTCGCTTCATGAGCACCATTTCCGGCTTGGCCTCGGTGGTGACGGTGGTGTTATCGGTCATGGCGTCACCCTCTACTTCGCCGGCTCGATCCGGGCCGTGAAGTTGATGCCCGTGGCAATGGTGCCGGCCACGGTCGTGTAGACGCGCAAGTAGGGATAGACGGTGCCGGCCTTCTCCGTGGAGAAAGGCACCTCATACCGTCCGATCACGCTGTCGGCATCGCCGCCGATGACTTCGGCCGCGCCAAGGTTGATGACGCCAAGCTCCTCGATACCGCTGGCGAACGTGGCGGAAGTCGAGCCCTGGATCGCCACGGAATAAAGCTCGTCGTTCGAGGCCACTTCGATGGCAGTCACGTCCAGCACCAGCCGCGCGTCCACACGGCCCTCGCCGACGTTGGCGACCTTGGCCGCACTGGAGACGGTGCCGGCGGCGCTCGCAGCAACCAGCCCCGCGTCCTTCATGATGAGAGTGCTATCGTACATGGTGATGATCTCCTCGGTGGGCTAGGCGTTCTTGATGCCGCGAAGGCGTGCGGCGGCACGGGGATGGAACACGGCCATGCCGGTGATCCACTCGATGAGCGTCCGGTAGGCTACGCCGCCGCCGTAAAGGCCCATGTCGAGCACGTCGAGCTCGCCACACTGCAAGCCGCTGACGTACTCGCCCGCGCCGAAGCGCACGGCATAGATGGAGCTCGAGGCAGCGGTGCCGCCGCCCGGGTTGTCCTCGGTGAAACCGAGGATGTCCGTCCCGGTCTCGTCGGCCTCAATGGTCACAATGGGCACCGAGGCATAGGCCGAAAGCTGGCGGCCGAACGCGTCGGAAACGGTCTCGGTGGACTGCCCGGCGGCACGCACCAAGTCGGAAACCTTCCGGCGAAGGCGCTTGTTGCAAAACAGGCAGTCAGCCCCGCCGACCACAGCGTCGAGAAGCTCGTCGAGCTTGGCCAGGGTCAAGGCGTCGCCGCCGCTGGTGGAGCCCTGATTGATGACCTGATCGCCGGTCAGGCGGGTCATGAGGCCATCAAATTCCTTGGGGCTGGTCTCGCTGTCGCCAAGGAAAAAGGTCCGGGTGAACCGGAGGCTTTCCGCCTTGGCCTTCATCGCGTCATGAACGGCGCGCAGGTCGTTGACGTTGCCCTGCGTTTTGACCAAGGCGCGGTCGTAGTCGCTGAAACCGCCCAGGATGGACAGGCGCTCGGTCACCGGATTGATGACGCCCGTGCTCTCGGTGTAGCTCTCGCCGACCGCGCGGAAGGCCACGCCCGGCAAGGTTTCCTCGCGGTTGTAGGTGTAGGCGTTGCTGGACACGGGCAGGAACGGCAGGCGCTCAAGCACGCCGCTGTTCTTGGCAATCGTTTCGATGACGCCGCTTTGCAGCGGGGTTTGGGCCAGTTTGGCCGCTTCGATGAGGGTTAAAGCCATGGTGATGATCTCCGTGGGCTACTTGCCGTAGCCGTTCGCCATGCGTTGCGTGGCGGTCATGCTGTTGAAATCAGTTGCCGGCTTTCCGCCGGGGCGCTTCGAGTCGGGGCCGGACGGTTCGGGCTTGACAGTGAAAATGCCGCTCTTTTGGGCGTTCCTGATCCATGTGACCTTCGCGGCCGGCGGGAGGTCGGGCACCAGGGCGCGAAATTGCTCCGGGATGTCCTCGACCAGTTCGGCCACAAGACCGGAAAGGGTCTCTTCCGCCTGTTTCTTCGCAGCGTTCACAGCCTGGAACCGCTCATAGGGCACCGTGCGCTCGGTTTTCTCGGGTCCGTTCCCGTTGGTGCCGCCATTGTCCGGGTTGATGTCCTGATTTTGATTCTGCCCTTCCATATCAATCACTCCTCGCGTTTTACGCCCACGACGGCGTTAAATTTTGTTCTCGTTGAGGGCCGCAACCTCTTCACGCACGGCCAGCAAGTAGGCCATGGCGTCTTCCCTGGTCGTGATGTCGGGATTGCGCTCCATGATGGCGTCCACGGGGCTGATGAGGCCCATGGACAAAAGGAGCTCCCAGGTCGCGGCCTGGTCCTTCTCGCTTGTGTCCGGCTTCGGGTCGGCGAAATCGACGGCGAGCGTGCAGGCGTCGGAAAGTTTGCGGCTGTTGTGAGCGTTCCAGACGGTGCGGAGAACGGAAAAGACGCGCTTTTCGTAGGTTCTCCACAGGCTGATGTCGTCCCGCCGGGATTCCTCAAGCTCGACGTTGCCGATGATTTTGGAAATGCCGCTTTCGTCCGTCGGGTCCACGCTCATGCTTGAGCCCGGCAAACCGTTGCAGACGGCGCACCATTTCATGAGCCGGTCAATCGCGTCCGTGACTTCCTCAATGGGAGCGTTCGGCGCGGCAATTCCAAGCTCGCCGTCCTTCGGAAGCTCGATCATTTTGCCCGGCCCGGTCTCAAGCACGCCGCCACCCTCCGCGCCGCGCACCCAGGACAACCCGAATCCCTGAAACTCCAATGTGGCCAAGAGGTCCACAAGCGCCTTGTTTACAGCCTCTTGCGCGACAACCAAGTCGTCGCCGCCGGCAAGCCAGAAGGAATCGGACGGCGCACGGTCCCACAACGGCACAAACGGCAAGAGCTTATAGGGGTTCGCCGCGCTTTCGATGACTTGACCGCGATAATCGAGACGTGACCACGTTTCGGCAGTCCAGAAGGAATATGTGATTCCCTCAACCTTCCCATCCTCCGGGTAATGCGTGACAAGCACCGTCTCGAGGTCCTCGGGGCTCTCGCCACAGGAAACGTCCACGATGTCACCCGTCAGAATGTCCAAGTCCAGGCGGTTGTTTCTCCACACTGGACGGATAAGCGCCGTTTTCAGGAGCTTCACATAGCGGCTGGCCGTCTTCATTTTGATGGACAACGCCGACTGCTCGGCAATCTCTTGAAACAGCGCCTTGTCCGCTTCGGAGCCGTCAATTGTGCGTTTGGGTTCGTCGGCATAGCAACGCGCCTTGAGGTCAACCACTTTCTTGACGATGTTGACGAAACACGGCTGCAACTTCGACGGATCGACGAACTTGAGGGCAAGGGCTTCCTGCAAGTGCTCAAGCTGGCCGTCGTGGTAGAAGTCCAGTCGCTTCGCTGCGTCGGCCTTGCGCTTGCGATTGAGCGCAAGCGAAGCATCACGAAACATGGATTGCACCAGCGCCGCGCCTTGATGTTCAAAAAGCATTGGCTAAACTCCCTGATAGACGCGCGGACCGTCGAGCTTGACGTAATTGTTGTAAAAGACAGGCAACGGATATTCATCGTCGAGGCGCAGGCGCAGAAAGTTGCGGTACATATCCCGCACCTCGCAATAGGTGCGGCAATTGTCCTTGCACAGTAATTCCATTTCCCCGCCCATGAGGAAGCACAGGCCGCGTGTGGGCCGCATGTTTCCACACACGATGCGCTTCAAAGCGTAGACGCTAAGAACAGCGGCGCGAGTGGCGAAGACGGACCAATTGAGCGAGTACACGCAGTCGTCGTGAAATCGCTGGCTTGAGTGGCCGAAACGGTAATTGCCGTCGCGCAATTCTTCATAAATGAACGTAGAAAACTCCGAAATCAGACGATCATTGTTAGCCGAAAAATGAAAACGTGACTCTCTCACAATGCGATGCAACTCAATAAAGCTGATATTCTGGTTGCTGTTGGTTGCGGATAAAACCTCACACGGGATGCCCTGGTCATTTAACCATGGCGCGATGTCCGCCACTTCATAGTTTTCGAGCACTACATTGTCTAAATTGTAGCGTTCGTGATCCTGTAAAATAGCTTTTTTGATGAATCTGGCGTTGTTTGGCTCGATTACAACCTGATTCAGGAGGAAATACTCCGGCTCGAGCGAGGTAGCAGACGCTACCTTGAGAGTTGTGCTCCACACGGTGCTATCGCCGCCCCAGACACGCTTGCTACGGTCCAGGCCGCCGCCGATTTTATAAGCCCGGCCGCCGGTCAGTTCGGCGAGACGCTCGGGCGGGAAGAACGGCACAGGCATGGTCGTGGACATGCACAGGGTGACGATCTCCACAGGGAACAAGGCGTTGCGCGCGGCGGATCGCTTGCCGAGCACGTCTCTGTTGAACGCGGTTTCAAGCTGCGTCTTTTTGAGTTGCTTCGCCTTGCGGCGGTCGATCCATGACGGCGCGCGGTCGCAATAGTCCTCGAAAGACTCATACTCGACAGCACGGCAAAAAATCTGCGGGTCGTCGGCCGCAAGTTGCTCCAAGGCATGGACGGGACCGCCCTCGGAATCCGCGTTGGCGTCAATCAAGGTCATGGTGCCGTTGCTGTCCAGAAGCGAGCCGGAAAGGGCGTCAAATACCTCTTGATCGCACTGGTGGAAATCGCTGCACCACAGGACATTGACCCGATCACCGAACGCCGTGGCCATGGATGAGGAACCGCCCTGGATCGTGCTTTCCGTCAGGGGCACGGTGATTGAGAGCTTGAGGACGTATTCGGCCGGGATCATGGCCGACAGGGCCGGGGTGTGGGCGATGATCCGCTTTAATGGCTTGAATTGCGTGCGCGTGCTGTGCTCCTCACTGTTGCCCAAGAGCGAAATAGTCCAGTTATCGCGGGAGGTCACAAGCCACAGGATCACAAGTGCCCAAAGCGTGCTTTTCGAGTGCCTACGCGGCATCCGGGTGAGCGCCATGCTGTGCTTGAACTGCCCTTGGTCGTCACACGCGAGGGCATCGGCGAGTATTTCCCGCTGCCATGGCTCGAGCACGAACTCGTCATAGCGGTTGTTCGCTTTGAGGATGCGCGGCCGGATGTCGGCGAGCCAGTTCTCGAAACCAGCGATGCCGGGAGCGTTCCACCGGGCGAGGATGGCCTCGTTGTTGGCCTCTATGCGGCTTTTTCTGGGCTTACTGGCCAAGGATGTCTCGCAGGTCGGTTGCGGCGTCTATCTCCAAGGATGAGGCGTATTGACCGCTTTTCGTGCGGACCTTTTCGCCGGTCGGTGCAATTTGCTCGTATGAAAGTCGAAAAGCTGTTTGCATCTTGAGGTATAAGCTCATGTCAAAGTCCGGTTCTGCTACGTGTTGCGCCATTTCGTCGAGCTTGAGAGCAAGCGGGACCATTGTATCGAGGAGAAGTCTTTGCGCCTGTGTAAGTCGTCCCGGCATCTGCTCCCGTAGTTTTGCACGAACAATTCGTGCGCGTTTCTTCGGGTCAGTGTGCCGTTTCAAGTCTTTCTCGGCCATTCTAAAATATGGCATAAGAATGTAAACCTCGATTGGTCATGACTTGCTCATGAGTTTTGACGTTTTCAAGAGGTCTTTTGAAAAAATGGCACCAGGATGGCAACAAATCGGCCAGTATCGAGGATGCCGCATCAAATCACTTTGTAATCACTGGACAAAATATGCGAGACCTGCGGATTATAAATCCGCATGAGGTCGAGACGGGCGAGGAGGCCGGGAAATCGATGCGTCCACAGGCAGCCGGCCAGGATCGGCGCGAGAACGGCAAGGGCGCGGGAGCGCACTTCTTTTCCACAGTCGCCCCCCGATCCATGACGCATATGACGCATATGACGGGTTTCCTATTCCTCCCTACTTTTTTACCCATGTAGGAAAACAAAAAATCTACATGTGATTGAGTACGTGTCATATGCGTCATATGCGTCATATCCTGTAATCTCGGGCAGTTATCCTAGCCACCCCCGTGTGGGCTAGAACGGCACGTCGGCTTTGGCCTTCTCCTCGGCCTCTTCCTTGTCTAGCCGGGCCTGTAACTCCTCCTGTGTAATCAAGCGGATGCACTCTATTGTCCGCGCACTCATCGTTCTGCCCTTTCGTGCTCCGGTCATCTTGATCAACCGCCGCACGAAATCTTTCTGCGAAATGATGTATCTCGCACCGATTGCCTCGCAATGGCTTGTGAAACTCTCGTAAAAGATAGCCGATCTCTCGGCATCTCTCCCTCTGCATTTATCATCATGGATGATAATATCTCGCACGAATGATTGCATTGGGTCGGCATCTTCGCGCCATTCGGCGACTGCTTCCGAGACGGATGGGGGCATGGTAAAGCCATTGCGCTTTATTGCACCTGCATAGGCATCAAGGGCCAAGTTCAGAATGCCGGACGCCTCGCTGGTCAGTGTTTTGATTAGGTGGTCTTTGTTCTCTTGCTCCTCTTCACCAAATTGTCTGTTGAATGGGATAATCATAGTTCTCCTAAACAGTGCATCGGAAAAGTCGCGTGTAGTGGGAATATGATTTGTGCCGATCCAAAGTGTACAAAAAGGACAGAAGTCAAACGGGGGCTGCATCTTATGTTCGACGGTGATGCTCTCGCCTGACACTATTGCCTTTACGATGTCGTCCGGCAATTCAGCGCCGGCTTTGAGCTCTGTCACTACGTTGATGTATTTTCGATGCAGGTAAGCACGCTGAAACCGATTCTCGAACTGCGGGGGCTGGACGGCGCTCGCGTTGAGCCTACCAACAAGATTGACCAAGACGGCCAGGAGCACGGACTTCCCATTTGAGCCTTCGCCAGCCAGAACGAAAAAGCGTTCAAGGTCGGTTGATGTGGTCAGGCTGTAGCCGATAGCCTCCATGATGAGCCGGCTTTTTTCGTCCTTGTCGTCGTCGGGAGCGAAAATCTCGTCGAGGAATCGCTCAAACCTGGGCGCGGTTGCCGCCGGGTCGTAGACGATGGGCAGCATCACAGTGCGATATTCATCGCGCTGGTGTGGGTGCAGTACCCAGGTTTCGCCGGCCCATTTCAGCGTGCCGTTTTCGACGTTGATGCCGGATCGGTCGGCGTCGAACTCGTGTTCGTCGCGGTACGCCTCGTTTTTGGCCAAGTCGGTGACGGAATCTACGAAACTGCGGGTGATGCGCTCGCCGGCCTGTAGCCCGTGCGTGTGGACCAATCGCTTGAGTAGCCGATCCGAGACCGGCCGCCATACCTTTTCACGCCACAGCCAAAAGCAGCCGCCGGCCTTTCCTCCAGCAGACTTATCGCGCGTTGGCTCGTGATAAATGATATTCTCGCGCTTAAAGTGAGCGATGATCAATTGCGCAACTCTCAATTGCTTTTTGTCGACGGATTCCGTCTTTTCCTTTGCCTTGCGCTTGGGCTTTTCTTCCACAGGAGCCGCGCCGGATGTGGTGTCGTCGTTATTGAGCATTAATCATAGCCTCCATATCCCTGCGAGCCTTGCGAACAGTTCGGACGATATAGTCGAGTCGGAACGCCTTTTTCACGTCCTTTGGCGTTCCCTTCTCCATGCGAAACTTGACGATGAGGTCGGCCGTCTGTTGGTCGGTGAATCCCGATCTGACCGCAATATTCGCCAGGGCCATGTCATAGCTTGAAAAGGATTGGTCGCGGAGGTCTCGCCGCATCATCATCCAAGTGGCTTTGAATTTTGGGTCGAGGTCCCAAAGCACCTTGCACATTTCGCGCGGCGGTTGTGGATTGCGGGTCAGGACGATGCCACAGCCCTGGTCGGCGATGTCCTCGTCGGGCTCGGGCGGTGCCACGTTCACAAACTCCTCGAAATCCTCGAGGAGAAACCGCCTGTTTTCATCAAATTCGAGGACGTTGACGGGCCTGGGCTCGCCGTAAATTGGCTTGCAATTCATGCTGCCCGGCAGGCGAAGGACTCGATCCACGTTGCCAACGTGATCCATCGCCCATCCCCCGATAGACTTGGCGTGGCGCTCCAAAAGCTCAATCCATCCGGCCACGATGCCGGCGACACGGGGCCGGTCGTCGTCGGAAATCCACTCCACCTCCTTCAAAAACCACGCGCATTGAATCCCGCCGCCGGTCGCCCACACCGTGGAAGGGTAAAACGGCGCGGCGCGTAGGATGGACAGCGCAGCGTCCATGTCGGGAGGATAGGGTTTCGATTTCGTCCCGTGGGCGAAATCCAGGTCGGCAAAAAGGGCCGTGATGCCGATCACGTCGGCCGCGCCGCCTTTCTCGTGGACGCCAAGGCCGTCGTGGTACACGGCGGGACTGAAATAGACGTGACGATCCTGGTGGGAGGCGACGCGCGCCGCCTCCTCGGTGCTACGGCACCAGTATGACCGCTTGGTCTGGCCGTCGGCTGATAGGGTCCATGCAAGTATGCGCTCGCCGGCCTCGAGCGGGTCAGGGAAAAAGCCGGAAAGGAAGGTCTCGGCAATCTTGGTCCCGAGGAGTCCCACGCGGTTGGTGGCGCTCATGACCGGGCCTCGAGGCTTCGGACGCCAAGCCGGCCGGGTTCGCGGACGAACATGACCTTGCGGTCCAGGACCAGGGAATTGAGTGCGTGATGCACTTGGGCGCGAGTGAGCCCCAGGTCGCGTTTCATTTGCCGATAGAAGGCACCGTCGAGACGCACGTACCCTTCACGGGCCACAAGGTCGCCCACGACTTGCTTGTACTGGACAGCGAGGAAATTCGGAGGTGTGGCCACTATTCGCCCCCTTTCTCGCAGATGCGAGACCGAAGAAAGTCAATGGCGTCGTCGAGGGGATAGGCGGCTTTGCCACCCACAAAGAATTTATTGCGTGGGCCTTGGCCGAGGCTTTCCAGGTTCGCGATGGTTTTGGGCGAGACGGTGTAGCCGGAAAAGCGGTCGAAATGTGACCGGGCAACGATGGTGCTGGGCCAAGTATTGCGGAGGTCGTCGAGAAACTTGTCTGTGTCGACCATGGTAATGTACCCATGCCGCTATTTTAGCGGCTATCGTGTAGTATAGTTCATGATGGTGGCTCCTTGTTCGTAGTTCGTAGTTCTTTGCTCGTCGTGCTTTGTTCTTTGTTCGTTGGGGCACCGAGTTAACGGTTTAACCTGTTTTGTTGACAAACGCTTGGGCCACGCGCCGGCATTGCGTTGTTAGACTGTGATGATATTGTGCTTCATGGCGTAGGCGACGGCATCGCCGACCGCTTTGTAGAACTGCCGTGCCGCGTTGTTGTGCTCCACGAGCATTTCCGCTGGAACACAGGCCATCAATCTGCCGTCGATGGTGTGGCTTTCCGCCAGGGCGGCAAGCGCGTCAGACGCGATGGCTAGGCCGTCGGCCGCCTCGAGGATCACGCGGAGGGGTGAGCGGATGTCGTTTGGCACGGCTAGTCCTCTTTGAACTTGATTGTAAAAATATTCGCGCCGTAGTTTTCCACCGTGAACGGCCACGACTTGGGCGCGTTGATGTCTTCCACAGCCAAGCCGAGTCGCGAAATGAGCCGATGCAAAATGCTGTTTATGTAATACGTGCATGAGCTCTCTGGTTTTGCAGCGTCTGTTTCAAAAACGCGCTCGACGTCATTATGGCAAAGATTGAAGCAATACATAAAAGGGTCGCGCTTTTCGGTTGCCGTGGGGAATAACAGGTCCAGGTGCGCGACCTGTCCGTTGTTGACGGTGATCTCAACGTCCACCTTGTCGAACAAGCCGTCGCCAAGGGCGTGGAGCATCTCCGGGGCCATGACGGCCACCTCGGCCAGCCGGGCGGCGCGGTCGAGGGGGATACCGTGGTCGGTGGCGAAGAACTCGACCAGCCCGACCTTGACCGCTTCGCGCGGCGAGAACAGCCGCACGAGCCCACGCTCGCCCAGGTTTTGAACGTCGGCGACCACATGGCCGCGCTCGATCAGGTACGTTAACCGCCTGGATTCAATCTCGAACGCGTCTCGGATGCGCTTGGGTGTGATAATCTGCTTCTCCATCTCGGAGACCTCCTGAGTTGTCGATGACTGATAACTAAACATTTATTGTAAAGTAGTCAAGAGGCCAAAGAGGAAACCCCGACACTGGGCCGGGGCTTCGGGAATCCGAGGGAAGGGAAGGGAATCGAAAAAAAGTTGAAAATATTTTTTCAGCGGATCGCGCGGACGGTGGCCGGGGCCTTGGTGGCCATGGACGCCTCCATGGTCCGAACGGCCCGGTGAAGCGTGTCCTCGGACAAGTGGCTGTATCTCTCGGTCATGGCGATGACGCCGTGGCCCATCAATTCTTTGACCGTGTACAGGTCGACGCCGGACTCGACCAGCCATGAGGCGTAGGAGTGCCGCAGGGTGTGAAAAACGACTTTTTGTCGGTCATCCTCGACGCCATCATTAAACCCCAGGGCCTTGACCGTCCGGTTGAATGAGTCGGAAATCTGGACGATCTTTCCGCCGCCACGGCCAGGAAAAACCAGCGTGTGGTGCTCGCCGCGCTTCCGTGTGGCCAGCATATCCTTGACCGCTTGCGTCATGATCGCCGCGCGAGTCTTACCGGATTTCGTCTTGGTGCCAGCTTTCTTAGACGTTCCACGGATGGTCAGCACACCACGTTCGAGGTCCACGTCGCCCCATTCGAGCGAAAAAATCTCGCCAGCACGCAAGCCACAGTGGAGAGAAACAAGTGCCATGTCGTGCGTGTCGGTGCTGCGTTCGGCCAGGGCTTCGAGGAGCTTGTCGGCCTCCTCCCGTGATAAAAATCGAATCCGCCGATTGTCCTCGACGGGCTTTTTGACCTTCCCGGTCGGGGACTCGCCGTCATACAGGCCAAGGCGCTTGGCGTGGTTAAACACCTGTCGCACAGTGGCGAGGCAGTAAGATATGGACCGCGCCGCCCTGCCCGCTTCCGTCATTTTCTTTTTCAGGCGTTCCAGGTCGAGCGGTGAAATCTGGCGCAAGGGTTTCTTGCCGAACGTGGGACCGATCCACAGGCGGGAGAACTCGTCTTCACGGGCGACGGATCGAGCAGATTTCCCGTCCGCTTTTTGCTGCGGCATGTAGGTCTCGGTAAAGAACTGGCTGAAAGAGAGGTTCTCGCGTTCCTCCTTGGCCCGGCGCTCGACTTCGGCCTCTTCCTTGGCACGCTTCGCCGCTTCCACCTGCTCCCGCTGCTCGCGGCGCGAGGCCGGCCCCTCGCCGCTACGTGCAATCTCTTTGAGCCGCTGCATTTCAAGAAAGGCTTTGCGCTCGGTCCATCCAGCCGACGCCCAGCCGAGGGCCTCCAGGCGGCGCTTGCCGTCCACCTGAAATCGGTAGGCGTAATACCGATCCGGCTGCACGCCATGCTTCCGAGTCGGGTGCTCCCGATATTGAATGCCAGGGTACTTCTCGCACTTGTGCCACGCTGCCCCAGTGGTACCAGTGGTACCAGATTTCGCCGTGTCGCCGCCCATGGTGCCCCCAATCCGTAGATTTGCTGGTACCGTTTTGGTACCACTTTTTACCGGGTCAAGTGCCCTTTCCCATGCCTTCCCAAGCCGCCCCGGCAACTCACAGATAGGGCTGAAATCCAGCAATGTCAACGGATTTAGGCTATCACCGAGACAACAAAGGAATCCTAGGGAATCTACATAACGGGACTACGAATCCGTAGGTCGCAGGTTCGAATCCTGCCGGGCGCACCAAATCTTTCAAGGGGTTAGCCACAAGGCTGACCCCTTTTTCTTTTGCCACCAGTTTTTATTGCCACTTTTTCAGTAGTTCCCGGTAAGGACCGGGAATCTTCCACCCTCCCCTGACACCAAAAACAAGAGGGCCGCCCCTTCGGACGGCCCCCATGGTTCAATAGCGTTTCGGTTTATTTCTTCGGATTGGGCATCCTACCGCCGTAGTTCTGCCGAGGTATCGCCCGTGCTCCTCGTAGGCCCGAGCTTCACCCATAGCCGGGTCAGTCATGATCCGGCCCTGGTATAAGCCTATAACGAAATTGGCCCGACTCGTAGGCGCCCCCTCACCTTGATATGGGTGAAATGTGTTTGGTAGGACGCGAGGAAAGTCTCTCGGCAGGTGTTTGCATACTTTGCGCCCGGGCCTTTTCTTTTGGGTGGCTACGGTCCCACCACCGAGCCCCGCTCAAACTCCTTGAGGCTTGGCCACGATCGAACCTTTTAGCCGAGAGCCAAAAAAGCCGCCCAGGACGGCAAGATCATTTGCGGTCGCGACCATGCTTGGGCTTGTCCGAGGGAAGGAAAAGAGCCACGATGAACGGAATCGTACACAGGATGCCGGCGAACCAAATCACAGCGTCTCTGCTCATTATCTCACCCTCCTCCGATACTGGGCAAAAAGATCGCTCACGGGTAACGACCTCAATGACTTGGCACCTGAAAAATAGGCTTACATCTCCCGCCGTGGCTATGGCGTGGCGGGCACAAGGGAGTCTGGCCGGGTACCGCAGGTGCTTAGGCGAGGCTTGCGGGGCATTGGCCCGCCATTTCCGGAAACGGCACATTCGTCCCCATGTTTGCCGCATTTTCGCCGTATGACCGCACGTCTTGCCCCACGCCCTCGTCGCGCGCCGGCGTCCACGAATTCCTCCGCTGGGCAGCGTATGATCCCGACGCGAAACACAAGGCTCTTCGTCGCCCTGACCTTCATCCTCCTCCTGCCCTGCCTGGGATGCGTCCGACAGGACCAAAAAACGCCGCTGGCCAAGCAAGGCGTGCTCGACCTTTCCGGCTGGGATGCGGCCAGGGACGGGCCGGTCGCCCTGGACGGGCAGTGGGAGTTTTATTGGGACCGGCTGCTTGCTCCCGAGGATTTCCGATCGGACTCCGGTCTTCCGGAAAAAACCGGCTATCTGAACGTTCCGGGATCCTGGCTAGGATACCCGCTTGACGGTCATCCCCTGCCCGGCCGAGGGCAGGCCACCTTTCGCCTGCGCCTGTCGCCTGGTCCCGGCGTCCGCCATTTGGCCCTGCGGCTTTTCGCCATCCACGATGCCTACCAGCTGTGGGCCAACGGACAGCGCATCGCCGCAAGCGGCAAGGTCGGGCGAAGCGCCGCGACCGAAATCCCGCACCGCTCCCTGGTCCTGACCAAGATCGAGTGCCGCGGGGCGCCAGTGGACCTAGTACTGCAGGTCTCCAACCACACCTTTCGCCGGGGCGGCCTGTTGCATCCGATCCAACTGGGCCTGCCGGAGCAGCTGGAACAGGCGCATATCCGCGTATGGGCCTGGGCAATGCTTTTCACCGGCAGCCTGCTCGTCATGGCCATCTACCATTTCTCTCTCTATTTCCTGAGAAAAAAAGATGTTTCCACTCTATATTTCGGATTGGGCTGCATCGTCATCATTTGCGCTTATGACACATTGGACTCTTCCGATTGGCTGGTAAACCTGTTCTTTCCGCAAGCCGATCCGGATATCGTCGCCAGAGCCTGCCTTTGCTCCATGGCCGTCCTCGGCTCGGTACTCTACAGATTCTACAAATCGCTTTATCCAAAAGAATTTATTCAGATAATGCAATATGTTTTTGATTTGAGAAGCATCGTATTCGCCTTCATAATCACGACGCAATCCCAGCCCTTCATTTATGATGCGGTACCGTGGCTCGCCATAATAACATTCCCCCTCACTTTTTGTTTTTTCATCCTGTTGGCGATTTGCCTGCGGCATGGCCGCGACGGAGCCCTCATCCTCCTTTTGGGCTACCTTATCCTCTCGGCGACCTCCCTCAACGACATTTACTGGCATTTCTTCAGCAGCAACGGCATGACTCTCCTGCCCGTGGGCCTGCTCGCCTTCGTCCTGTCCCAAGCCTTGGCCATGGCCCAGCGTTTTTCCAACGCCTTTACCGCCGTGGAGAACCTCTCCTCGGAATTGCGCGCGGAAATGGACGAGCGCACCCGGCTGGAGCGGGAAATCGTCAACGTCAGCGAGGAGGAACGCCGCCGCCTGAGCCACGATCTGCACGACGGTCTGTGCCAGCAGTTGGCCGGCACCCGGATGCGCTGCGCGACCCTGGCCCGTCGCCCCATCGTGCAGTGGGACGTGGCTGCGGAAGTCGCGGCGATCGCCGCGCTGCTCAAGGATTCGGTCAGCCAGGCCTACGACCTCTCCCGGGGGCTCTGGCCGGTGGAGCGCGCCCCCGAGGAAATCGGCGCGTCCCTGGCCGAGCTGGCGCGGCGTGTGGGCCGGTCGACCGGGATCGACATCGAGTATTCCGAGGACCTGGGCTGCGCCCGCTGCCGCAACGAGCACCTCGTTCAGTTCTTTCGCATCGCCCAGGAAGCGGTGTCCAACGCCGTCAAGCATGCTCGGCCGGAATGCGTCGACATCGCGCTTTGCTGCGGTCCGGACCGGCGGCTTGTCCTTACCGTGCGCGACGACGGCCTCGGCCGCCAGGCGGCGGCTCCGTCTTCGGGAGGACTGGGCTTGCGGATCATGGCCTATCGGGCGAACATGATCCGGGCGACGCTTTCCATAGAAGACGTCGCCGGGGGCGGAACCATGGTGGCCTGCTCCCTTGCCTGCGCGGTGGACTTGACCTCACGGGAGGATGCCGATGCCTAAGATTGCGCCATCCGGATTTCGCGTCTTTCTGGTCGACGACCATCCGGTCATGCGAAACGGCCTGTCGCTGCTGCTTACCCAAAGCGGCCATACGGTTTGCGGCCTGGCCGGCAATCGGGCGGAACTCCAGGCCCGCATCGACGGGGCCCGCGCCGCCGTGGCCCTGCTGGACCTTTCCCTGGCCGAGGAATCCGGGCTGGACGTCATCGACGGTCTGACGGCCCGGGGCGTCCCCACGCTCATCTACTCCATGCACGAGGACGGCGCGTCCATCGAGCGGGCGTTTACCCGGGGGGCGCGGGGCTACGTCACCAAACGCGAGGGCGAAGACGTCCTGCTCGAGGCCATCCAGGCGGTCGCGACCGGGCGGCGATACACCAGTCCCGAGGTCATGCGCAGTCTGGCCGACCGGGTCATCGCCCAAAGCGACGCCGGGGAGGCGGCCCTCAGCCCGCGCGAACGGCAGATCCTGCTCGGGCTCGGACGCGGCGAAACCTGCGCCGAGATGAGCCAGGCCCTCAACCTCAGCTCCCACACCGTGGAAACCTACTATGGCCGCCTGCTCCGAAAGCTCGGCCTCTCCAGCATGAAGGAACTGCGCCAGTTCGCCATCCGGCGTCAGCGCTGACCGAACGGGCCTTTCCCGCCCTTGGGTCCCGGGCGTGGACTCTCTGCGCCCGGGCGACCTCCCCTCCTCTTCGGACCACCGTTGCCCCGCCGCCTCCCTCGCGGCCGCAGGCGGCGGGGCTGTCCCCGAAATCCGCCACGCAAAATCAAGGAAACCCCTGACAGCCACAGGGTCTTCTTTCCGCTATACACCGTAAAACGGTAAGGAAATCCGGGCGAATGGGCCGCAAACCCTCCTGGCGGGAGGATGCAAGCGGTGCGGTATTTCGCAACGGCGAATCCGGTCGCGTCCGTCCCAAAAGGCATGCCGCACGTCTTTTGGCCGATTTCGCCATACCGGCCCCCACCGGTCGGCTTCTCTTGCGAGGACGGCTTGTCAGGTCACGAAGCATCCGGCCTCGACCGCGGCGACGATGACGACATGACGGGAAACCGATTCCCGCGCAA
The DNA here is from genome assembly GCA_023399375.1 of Pseudomonadota bacterium. GTDB lineage: Bacteria > Desulfobacterota > Desulfovibrionia > Desulfovibrionales > Desulfovibrionaceae > Solidesulfovibrio. The sequence continues at coordinate 37,839 of JAEWPX010000016.1, forward strand.
ACGGGGCGGCGAAGCGCCAACGGCATGCGGCGACAACGAGGCCTGCCGCCAACAGCCGCCGTTTTCCGCGATCAGCCGGGCTCGACACGGACAGCGAAAGCCATGAGCCCGTCGCCCGGCTTCATGGGACCGTCGTTTCTGGGAGGGGGAGCTTTGGAACACATCGAGGGCTATGAACTCCTGGAAAAAATCGGCGAGGGCGGCATGGGACAGGTGTACCGCGCCCTCCATCGCCGACTGGACCGCCAGGTGGCCATCAAGCGGTTGGCCCCGCAGCTCTCCCACAATCAGGACATGCTCAAGCGCTTTCTCCAGGAAGCGCGCCTGCAGGCCCGGCTGCCCCATCCCAACGTGGTCAGCATCTTTGACCTCATCGAAAACGAGCAGGGCATATTCCTGATCATGGAATATGTCGCGGGCCAGACCGCCAGAGCCATGCTCGGGGGGCGGGAACGGCTCACCATGGCCGAGACGCTCGTCATCGCCGAGGGCGTCCTTTGCGGGCTGGCCTTCATGCACCAAAACGGCGTGGTCCACCGGGATATCAAACCAAGCAACATCATGGTGTCCGCCGATGGCCGGATCAAGGTCACGGACTTCGGCATCGCCAGGCTGGTGGAGGAGGAAAGCGGGCTGACCCGCTTCGGCGGCGGCATCGGCACGCTCCACTACATGGCCCCGGAACTCATCCGTTCCGGCACGGTCAGCTTTTCCGTGGACATCTACAGCCTGGGCGCGACGCTGCACGAACTGCTTTCCGGTTCCCCGCCGTTCGTTGGCAACACCGACCTCGAAATCATGATGGGGCACCTGGAAAAAGAGCCCCTGCCCCTGGACCGGCTCCCCGACGACGCGGCCGGAATGGCGTGCCGCGCCCTCATTGCCAGGGCCCTGGCCAAAGCCCCGGCGGACCGCTTCCCGGACGCCGAAAGCTTTCTTGAAGAAGTGCGCCAGATCCGGGCCCTGCTGCCGCCCCTTTCCCAATGGCCGGCGGCCAATCCATCGCGTGACCGGCCCCGGGACGGGGACGGGACAAGCGCCGATGGCCCGGCCACCGCCATCGCCGTCGCGGCCGCCGACATCGCCGACCCCGCCGGCGCGACATCTCTTGAGCCCGCGCCGGTCGAGGCCCCGGCCCAGACGGCCGC
>JAEWPX010000033.1 GCA_023399375.1 Pseudomonadota bacterium
GAGCGAAGCTCTCCGGAAACGCGGCCGCAGCTTTTTCAGGCTCTCGGGGCGAGCAGGGGCGCGGCTCCCGTGATCCGAAGCCTGTTCAGGGCGTCCGTCAGCACGTTGGCGCTCAGGCGCGCGGTCATGCCCATGGCCGGGTTTTCCCCTTCGAGGTTCCTGCCCGCCAGGGCCGGATCGTCCGCGCCGTACCAGGTGGCGTAGAACACCGAGCCTTCCCGGCGCGCCTGCGAGCCCTCCAGGAGCAGCAGGTCGGTGTCGTAGCTCCAGCGCGTGTCCCCGTCGGGCGAGATTTCGAAAATATTGCCCGTGTCGCCCACGGTGACGAGGGTGTCGCCGTCCGGCAGGCGCTGCGCGCCGCTCATCTTGGCCGAAAACATGTCCATGGGCACGGGCGCGACATAGGACCAGACGATCGCGGCGTCGCGGTCGCCCTGCCCGGGCCGCGCGGTCGCCGCACCGGACATGTCGATTTCGAGCACCCGCGAGAACGAACCCGCCAGCCGGTCCACGCCGTTGTCGAAGACCAGGATGTGCCCGGCCCCGGGCAGGCCGTCGTCGATCCATTTGGCGTCGTGCTGGCCGAAGAGCACCTGGTCCGAGGCGTCGCCCGCGCGGGAGGCCTGGGGGTTGCCGAAGCGCCACAGCAGGTCGCCGGCCGGCCCGGCCGCCTGCGCCGTGGTCGTGCCGTGGTCCACGGCCCAGAGCTCGTTGTAGTTGCGCACGCTCACGAGCACGGTGTCGGTCGCTGCGTCGTAATCCACGGCGTTGATGTGGGTCCAGCCGTCGGGGAAAAGCGGCCGTCCCTGGTAGTTGAAGTCGATGCGTTCGGGATGGGCGGCCACGTCGCCGTAGTTGGCCTTGGTCGGGTCGCGATCCTGGATGACGTGGTCGATGGCCCGCCACTCCCAGACCACGACGCCGCCGGTCGCGCCCACGGGCATGACCTCCACCAGCTTGTCCGCCATGAGCATGCCGTCGCGCAGTTCGCCCGGAGCGCGCCCCAAGGCGACGGCTTCCGCGGCCGGGATCAGTTCGGCGGCGATGTACAGCACGTTGCCGTTGGGCAGGATGGTGAAGTCGTGGTGCTGGAACTCGCGGTCGCCGGTGTCGTAATACTGCCAGACGAGGTTGCCGTCCCAGTCGTATTCCTCGATGACGCCGCCTGCGCCGTGCAGCATGTGCTCGTTGCCGACCTTGCCCGCGCGAAACAGGTGGCCGTCGTCCGTGAGCGTGGCGGCTAGCCCGGCGGTATAGGCGCTCTTCCAGGCATGAACCACCGCGCCGGTGTCCTGGTCGATCAAATAGCTGTAGGTGGAGTCCTGGGGCGCGACGAGGACGTAGCCCGAATCGGTCGCATCTTGCATGGCGCGGCTCCGGCCGGCAATTTCGCGGCCGGACAAATGCCGCGTACGCAGGTTACGTCATTTCGCGCGAATTTTCCAGATGCCGGCGCCAGGCGGCCGCGAAATCCGTGTAGCCCGCCACGAGGTTGTGCCTGTCGTAGGCCAGGGACTCCTCGGGGCGCGGAGCGATGCGCCAGATCCAGGAACGCTCGGGCGGCGGCAGGACCACGCCCTCCAGGGCGTCGCGGCTTTCGAGGATCGTTTCGCCGTCGGCGCGCTCCCAGGCCGTGTCGCACACGAGGCAGGCGCGGCCTGGCTGGCGGGCCAGCCAGGCCAAATGCGCGGCGACGAGGCCCGAGAGAAACGCCTCGCGCGCCGCGTCGGGCACCTTGCGTCCGAGCAGGGCGTAAAAGGGGATCGCCAGCTGGGAAGCCAGGTTGACCGAGGCCGTGAACTCCGGGCGTAGGCCGGGCACGGGGTCCGGCGGCGACGCGGGGTCGGGCAGGGGGGTGCGGCGTTTGGCCGCTTCGCGCGCCGCATGCGCCACGCCCGTGGCGTCGGCCGCGACCAGGCGCACGTTGCGAAACTCGCGGGCCAGGCGGCGGGCCGGACGCGGATGGTGGGCGTCCACGAGCACCACCGAGGCAAAGCGCGCGGCAAGCGCGGCCACGGGCACGTCCAGACAGGCCCCGGACCCCAGGATCATCGCCGTGCCTTCCCCGGGACACGCCGCCGCGGCGTCGAGGATGCAGCGCCGCGTGGCCTCCAGATGCGACGCCCAAGCCTGCCGACAACGGCGGTGGCGGGCGTCGATGGACACCGCTTCCCGGTCCTGGCCGAGGCTTCGCGCCAGAGCCGAGCCCCGGTCGCGCCACAAGGCGAAGAGTTCGCGCAGCATGTCGCCTCCTCGTGCGGCAGTAAACCAGCCGGGACTTGCCCGCAAGCCGCGTTTCCGGATTCCTTGACACCCGGTCTTCGGGCTTCTAGGGTGAAAATACGAGCAAAACGGTTCGCCGCGACCGGAAGGCGGGCCGGCAAGGAGGGTTTCATGCGCAACCTGTGTTGGATTTTCGGCCTGCTCCTGCTGCTTGCCGCGCCGGCTGCCTTTGCCGCCGAGGCAGGCGGGCAGCCGCAAGCCGCGCCCGAGCCCAAAACCCCTGACATCGCGCCCGAGGCCGCCGCACCCATGGCCGCCATGTGCGACTACCTCAAATCGCGACCGAGCTTCACCTTCACCGCCGAGGTGGAAACCGACAAGGTCTACCCCAACGGGCAGACCATCCAGGTCTCCCGCACGGCCAAAGTCGCGGTCAAACGTCCGGACAAGGCCTATTCCCATGTCGTCGGCGACGACCGCGACCGGGTCTTCGTCTACGATGGCAAGACCGTCACCGTGGCCGACCTGGACCGGGGCGTCTACGCCGTGACCGATGCGCCGCCGACCCTCGACGCCACCATCGACATGCTCGAGGAAAAATACGGCCTGAGCGCCCCGCTCGGCGATCTGATCTACGGCGACCCCTGCGCCGCGCTGCTCGAGCACGTGCGCACGGGCGATTGCGTGGGCACCCACCAGGCCGTGGGCAAGGCCTGCGACCACCTAGCCTTCACCCAGAAGGCGCTCGACTGGCAGATGTGGGTGGAGAAGAGCAAAACTCCGTTGCCCCGCAAATTCGTCATCACGGACAAGGAAATCATGGGCTGGCCTCAATATCAGGTGACGTTCACGGACTGGGACGTGACCCCGCACCTGCCGGCCGGGCTCTTCACCTTCAAGCCCCTTGAAGGCATGCGCCGCATCGAGTTCCTGCCCATGGTCGAAAACTCGGACAAAACCAAGTGAGGCGGCCATGATGCAACGTATTCCCCTTCGTCGGCGCGCTTCCATGGTTCTCGTGTTACTCACGGCATTTTCGCTCGTGTGCGACGCCTCCCGGCTGCTGACCTTCTCCGGGCTTTCCACGGTCCCGGCCGAGGCCCGCATGGGCGGCGGCGGTCCCCATCCCGGCGGAGGCGGCGGCCCGCACTTCGGCGGCGGCGGGCCCCGTCCTCCCGCGCCCGCTCCCGGCGGGCTGCGCTTCGGCGG
>JAEWPX010000035.1 GCA_023399375.1 Pseudomonadota bacterium
GGCCGCCGGAGGCATCTTCTACTTCTTCAATTCTTGTACGCAGCAGCCCCGGCGCGCAGGGCTTCGGCGTTTTTGGGGATGAGGTGGCTGTAGTGCTTGGCGATGACGTGGGAGAGGCTTTCCTCGACCACGGACAGGGGCAGCACGCCCGTGGCCGCCACGTAGGCCCCGAGCGCCACCATGTTGGCCATGCGCGTGTTGCCCAGGCCATCGGCGATCTCGTTGCAGGGCACGGCCACGACCTTGACCCGGGCGCTGTCGGCAAGGCCGGCGTCGATCAGCGAGGAGTTGAGCACGAGCACGCCGCCGTCCACCAGCTGGGGCTGGAACTTGTCCAGGGAGGGCCGGTTCATGATGATGAGGCTTTTGGGGCTGCGGATGATCGGCGAGCCGATGGCGTCGTCGGAGACCACGACCGTGCAGTTGGCCGTGCCGCCGCGCATCTCCGGGCCGTAGACCGGGATGTAGGTGACGTTTAAGCCATGTTCCATGCCGGCGTAGGCCAGCAGGTTGCCGATGAGCATCACGCCCTGGCCGCCGAAGCCGGCCATGATCACGTCCTGATACAAACTCATGACCCTAGTCCTCCTTGGCCGCGTCTTTATAGACGCCGAGCGGAAAGCCGGGGATCATCTCCTTGGCCACGCGTTCGTTGGCGGCCACGGGCGAGACTCTCCAGTTCGTGGGGCAGGTGGCGAGGAATTCCACGAAGCCGAACCCTTCGCCCTTGATCTGCGTTTCGAAGGTGCGGCGCAGGGCGCGCTTGGCCTGCGCCATGTTCTTGATGGAATTGACGGCCACGCGGGCGCTGTAGGCCACGCCGTCCAGGGAGGCGATGAGTTCGGCCATGCGCATGGGGCCGCCCTCGCGTTCGGCGCAGCGGCCGCCCGGGCAGGTGGTGGTCTTCTGGCCGATCATGGTCGTGGGGGCCATCTGGCCGCCGGTCATGCCGTAGACGGTGTTGTTGACGAAGACGACGGAAATACGCTCGCCGCGGTTGGCGGCGTGCATGATTTCGGCCATGCCGATGGAAGCCAGGTCGCCGTCGCCCTGGTAGGCGAAGACGAAGGCGTCGGTGCGGGCGCGCTTGACGCCCGTGGCCACGGCCGGGGCACGGCCGTGGGGCGCTTCGACGGTGTCGACCATGATGTAGTTGTACAGGAACACCGAGCAGCCGATGGAGCTGACGGCGATGGTCTTTTCGACCAGGCCGAACTCTTCCAGGCACTCGGCGACCATACGGTGGATGACGCCGTGCTGGCAGCCCGGGCAGTAGTGGGAAGGCACGTCGGCCAGGACTTTCGGCCGATCGAAGACCAGTTCCTCTTTGATTTCAGGAATGGAAGACATTTAGGCCCCCTTTGCGGCCGCCCGGATGGGCTCCACGAATTCGTCCGGCGTGGGCAGGTTGCCGGGGAAGACCCCGTAGAAGTCGGAGTCGGCCAGGCCGCGCACGGCCAGGCGCACGTCGTCCACCATCTGGCCGAGGTTGTGCTCGATGGTGAGGAAACGCTTGCCGGCGGCGGCCAGGGCGCGCAGGACCTCTTCCGGGAAAGGATAAAGGGTGATGGGCCGCAGCAGGCCGACCTTGAGGCCCTCGGCGCGCAGCGCGCGCACGGCGGTCTTGGCGATGCGGCCGATGGAGCCGTAGGCCACGACCACGAGTTCGGCGTCCGCGGTTTCGAAATCCTCGTAGAGGACTTCGGCGCGCATGGCCTCGTATTTCTTCTGCAGGAGCCTGTTCTGGCCGGCCAGGGCCCCGTCCTCGAGGAAGAGCGACTTAAGCAGCCTGGGGGCGCGCTCGCCGCGTCCGGTCAGCTTCCAGTCGCCGCCCTCGGCGGGATCGATGGGGAGCGGCTCGCGCGGCGTGACCGGTTCCTTCATCTGGCCGACGATGGCGTCGCCGAGGATGAGCACCGGGTTGCGGTACTTGTAGGCCAGCTCGAAGGCGGTGAACGTCAGGTCGTAGCATTCCTGGCAGGTGGCCGGGGCCAGGGTCAGGGTGCGGTAGTCGCCGTGGCCGCCGCCCTTGACGGACTGGAAGTAGTCGCCCTGGGACGGGCCGATGTCGCCGAGGCCGGGGCCGCCGCGGTTCATGTTGACGATGACGCCGGGCAGTTCCGAGCCGGCCATGTAGGAGATGGCCTCCTGCATGAGCGACACGCCCGGGCTCGAGGAGGTGGTCATGGCGCGCACGCCGCAGGCCGCCGCGCCGAGCAGCATGTTGGCCGCCGCGACCTCGGATTCGGCCTGGACGAACTGGCCGCCGGCCGCGGGCATGGCCGAGGAGAGCATCTCCGGGATGTCGTTTTGCGGGGTGATGGGATAGCCGAAGTAGCAACGGCAGCCGGCGGCCAGAGCGCCCTGGCCGATGGCCTCGTTACCCTTGATGAAGACGCGTTTGGCCGACATCAGTCGTTCTCCTTGGCTTTGCTTTTCACGCTGCGCCAGACCTTGATGGCCACGTCCGGACACATCTGCGCGCAGGCGGCGCAGCCGGTGCATTTTTCCTTCTCGGCCTCGAGGACCTCGGCCACCTTGTAGCCCTTGGCATTGAAACGCGAGGAGGCGGCGATGATGGCCTTGGGGCAGACCTGCGCGCACAGCAGGCAGCCTTTGCACCGTTCCTCGTCGATGACGATCCGCGACATCGGTTCACTCCTTTGCGGGGGCATCGGGCACGGCGCGAACGCCGCCGACGGGGAGAGCCCGCCGCTCTCCCTGCCCGGGAAAACCTTGCGGTGAAGGGACGCCTGCAGGGCGGTCAGCGCACCAACATGGCGTCGCCGTAGGAAAAAAAGCGGTAGCCGGAGGCGATGGCCTCGCCGTAGGCGGCAAGCAGCCGCTGCCGTCCGACCAGGGCGGCCAGCATAATCACCAGGGATGATCCAGGCAAATGGAAATTCGTGACCATGCCGTCGAGCGTGCGAAACGCGTAGCCGGGGCGGATGAAGATGTCGGTTTCGCCGGCGAAGGCCGTCATTTCCCCGGCCTCGCGCACCACGCCTTCGAGGGTGCGCGCGGCGGTGGTGCCCACGGCGATGACCGCCCTGCCCCGCGCCTTGGCTTCGCGCACGGCGGCGGCGGTCGCTTCCGGTACCTCGATCCATTCCCGGTGCATGGCGTGGTCGCGGATGTCGGCCACGCGCACGGGCGAGAAGGTGCCGATGCCCACATGGCAGGTGACCCGGGCCAGACCGAAGCCGCGCGCGGCAAGCACGCCGAGCAGTTCCTCGGTGAAATGCAGGCCGGCCGTGGGCGCGGCGGCCGAACCCAGCTTGTCGTCGCGGGCGTAGACGGTCTGGTAGGTTTCGCGGTCGTTTGCGTCGTCGGCGCGGCGGATGTAGGGCGGCAGGGGCACATGCCCGATGCGCGCAAGGATCTCCGGCAGGCTGCCGCGCCAGGAGAGGACGAAATCGGTGTGGCCGAACGCGCCGCGCCTGGTGGCTGTCAGGTACAAATCCGGCGCGAAATCCACCCGGTCCCCGGGCTTGGGCGGCCGGGACACGCGCAGGAGCCCCGAGGCCGGGGCGCGCGTCCAGCCCGTGTCCGGGTCGGTTTCCGGGGCAAGCAGCGCCACGGGCGTGGTCAGGAGCAGTTCGGCCGCGCCGCCCGTGGGCTTTTGGCCGAAAAGGCGCACCGGCGCGACCTTGGTGTCGTTGACCACGAGCAGCGCGCCCGGCGGCAGCAGGTCGGGCAGGTCGGAAAAGACGGCGTGCCCGGTTTTTCCGGTCGCGCGTTCCACGGTCATGAGCCGGCAGGCGTCGCGCTTGGCGCACGGCCGCTCGGCGATATGCCCGGGCGGCAGGTCGAAGCGGTAGGCGTCGAGCAGGTCGTCGGGCGTGGCGGGGGAATCGTTCGGCAAGGCGGGGTTCCGTTTGTTTCGTTAGGGGAGGCGGGAAAGCGCCTGCGTGACGCGCCCGGCCATGCGCGCCATGGCGACGGCCATGTCCACGGGCTTTCCCGTTTCCGCGGCGGCCGAGGTCATGGCCACGCCGGCCAGACCGCAGGGCACGATGGTCTCAAAAAGGCGCAGGTCGTTGTCCAAATTGATGGCGATGCCGTGGGTGGCGACGCCCCGGGAGACGTGGATGCCAAGCGAGGCGATCTTGCGCTCCCCCACCCACAACCCGAGGGGATTGCTGCGGCACGCCGCGGCCACGCCGTAGTCCGCAAGCAGTTCCCGGCCAAGTTCCAGCAGCCAGGCCACGAAGGATTTGACGCCAAAACCGAGGGCGCGCAGCGCCACGACCGGGTAGACCACGAGCTGGCCGGGATTGTGCGCCGTGGCCCCGCCGCCCCGGTCCGTCTGTACGACAGCGACGCCGGGCGGCGCGCACAGCACCGTGTTGACGGGCTTGTTGGCCCCGAGCGTAATGACCGGGGCGTGCTCGAGGATGAAAACCGCGCCGGCGGACGTCCCGGCCTTGACCGCGGCGGCCGTTTCCGCCTGGAGCGCCAGGGCCTCGGCGTAGCCGATGCGCCCCAGCACCCGCGCTTCGGAGCGCTGCCCGGCTACTGGCGTCGCCGCCTTACGCGCCGGCATCGAGCACGGCCGTCACGTCGGCGATGACCCGTTCGGCCTGGTCCTCGGGCACCTGGCAGGTGCCGACGTTGACGTGTCCGCCGCCGCCGTAGGAGAGCATGAGCCGGCCGATGTCCACGGGGTTGGAGCGGTCGAAGATGGACTTGCCGACGGTCAGCACCACGTTCTGCTTGGCCTTGCCCCAGATGACCTGCACGCTCACGTTGCACTCGGGAAACAGGGCGTAGGCCGTGAAACGGTTGCCCGTATAGATTTCCTCCTGCTCGCGCAGGTCAATGAGCAGCACCTTGCCGGCGACCGTGGAGCGCGCGCGCAGCATGGCCGCGAACTGTTCCTCCTGGGCGAAATAGCGCGCGACGCGTTCGGCCACGTCCGGGTCGGCCAGGATCGCGTCCACGGATTCGTGGCGGCACAGATCGACCAGGCGCATCATGAGCTGGTAGTTGCTGATGCGGTAGTCGCGATAGCGCCCGAGTCCCGTGCGCGGGTCCATGATGAAGCTCAAAAGGATCCAGCCCTTGGGGTCGGCCACGTCCCCGGGCGTCAGGTCGCCGCTGTCGCAGCGGTCCACGTAGGCGAGCATTTCGTCGAATCGGGCGGGAAACTTCTCATGCCCGCCGTAATATTCCCAGATGACGCGCGCACAGCTCGGGTAGTGCTTGGACGCGCCCGTAAATTCGATGTCGCCGAGGCGCTCGGCCTCGCTCGTGTGGTGGTCGAACCACAGGCCGCAGCCCGGGGCGTAGGGCACGTTGGCCAGGATGTCGTTTGCTTCGCATGCGACCTTGCCGTCCTGCACGTCCTTGGGGTGCACGAACACCCATTCGTCCATGACGCCGGCTTCCTTGAGCAGCACGGCGCAAATGAGCCCATCGAAATCCGAACGGGTGAGCAGCCGCATAGAGCCTCCTTGCAATCGCAAAAAGCGCCGGCGACCGGCCCGGCGCATGCCCCGAAATGTAGCCCAGGCGCACCGGCGAGGCAACCGCCGGCCGCACGGTCGGGCGCGCGGACCGGCCCGAAGCTATTTTTCCTTTGCCAGCAGCCCGTTTTTCCTGTGAAATACCAAAAGGACCAGCCCATGAAGCACCGCTCACCCCCCTCGCGCGAGGCCACGCTCGGCCTGGACGCCTTTGCCGCGCTCATGGCCGGCTCGGCCGCCCTGCGCCGCCAGGCCGCCGCCGCCATCCTCGCCGGCAAGCCCGTGCCGGCCGAAACCAGCGCCGCCCTGACGCAATGCCGCGACGTTCTGGACGAAGCCGTGGACCGCGACGGCGTGGCCGCACTGCCCGTGGACGAGGACCGCGTCCTGCGCCTGGACCTCTCCGAAGAGGCTAGGCAGCTCCAAAACGACGTGCTCTACGTGGAGGAAGGCCGCGAGGCGCTCATGAAGCACCTGGGCCGGCAGCGGCACGGCCTGCGCGACGCCGTGCGCCAGGGGCTGCGGGAGCTCGCCGTCCAGGGCATCGAAACGCTGCTGTGCCAGACCGACGCGCTGCTGCGCGCCCCGGGCCAGCGCTTCGTCACCGCCGTGCAGCCGGCCTGGAACGCCGTGGCCCTGGGCCGTTTCGCCGCGGCGCGGGCCGCGCGCACCGTGCTGTGGTCCGCCGCCCCGCTCTCCGGGCCGGGCATCGCCGACCTCCATGCCCTGCCCCGGCGCGCCTGCGTGCTGGCAGGCTCGCTCGGCCGCCAGATCGTAGACGCCACGGGCCGCGAAAGCGCCTCGCCCCTGTCCCTGGCCAAGGCCAGCCTGCTCGAGGGCATCAACGCCCGACTGGCCATGCTGCTGGCCGACCCGGACTGGCGCGCCTTCGCCTACGTCGGCTCGGGCCTGCAATTTCGCCGCGGCGAAACCGTCATCGCCCGCCAGGACAGTCGGGGCAGCATCGACGAGGACGCCTCGCTGGCCCTGCTCGAACACGTCCACGACATCGTGGACGCCGTCGATCCAGAACGCGAACACTTCCGCGTCGAGGACGACGGCTGCGACGTGGTCGTCACCCCGACGGCGAACGCCGCCGACGCGGGGCAGGAGTACTCCGTCAGGGAAGGCCTGCGCGCCCTGGAACAGGCGCTTGGCGCGGACTTCGCCACGGGGCCGCATCTCGTCTGCTGCACCGGCCAGGACGGGCTGGAACTGCTCGAAGCGCTCCTGGAAAAAACCCGCGACGTGCGCTGCCTGTTCGTCGGCGACCGCGAGGACCTCGGCCGCAAGGCACGGGAACTGTGCCCCCACACCGCCCTGGCCGCCCATCCCGACATTGCCGCCGCCCTCTTCTCGGCCGCCGCGCCGTAAGGCGCGCCCTCAATCGACCTTCGCGTTCTCGAGCCAGTGCTTGCGGTAGAAATAGACCGCCATGCCGCACGTCGTCAGCCCCATGAAGCCGAGCAGCGCATAAATGCCCCATGCCTCGGACTTGAGCGGCAGGTTGTCGAAATTCATGCCGAAAAAGCCGACCAGAAAATTGAGCGGCAGAAATATCGTGGCCACGAGCGTCAGGTACTGCCCCACCGCGTTCATGCGCAGTTCCGCCTTGGTCATGGACAGCCCCACCATCTCCGAAAGCATCTCGCGCAACGTCTCCACCGCGTCGAGCACCTGGTAGATGTCCTGGCGGATGTCGTTCCACAAAAACGCCACGCCCGGATCGGCCGTACCCGACTCGTCCGCCAGATAACGCCCGAGCACCTCGCGCAACGGCCACAGCGAACGGTGCAGAAACAACACCTCGCGCTTGAGCCGGTAGGTCTCGGTGAGCGTATCCGCGCCGCCGCCGGAAAGGATCGTCTGCTCGAGTTCCTCGATATCTTCCGCCAGCCGGCCGAGCGTCAGGATGTACTCGTCCAGGATCGCCGCAATCAGGGCGTGCGTCAGATGCTCGCGGCCGCGTCTCACCAGCTTGCAGCCGCCCTTCTCCAGCTTCGACGCGAGCCCGTCCCAGATATTGGCATCGCGCTCCTGAAACGTCAGCACATACCCGTCGGCAGCGACCATGCACACCTGCTCGGCCAGGACCCGCTTGGCCGACTCGTCATAGCCCAACTGGCGCAGCAACACGAAGATCCCGGAATCGTACTCCTCCAGCACCGGCCGATGCCCCGTGGACAAGACGTCCTCCACCAGCAGCGGATGCAGCGAAAACCGATTGCCCACCGCCCGCACGAACGCCTCGTCGTGTACGCCCACCACGCGCACCCAGTTCACCTTCCCCGGCGCAAGCACCGGGTCGCCCTCGCCCAGTGCGTCGTACCGGCGTACCGTCACCGCCGTGGCGTCATAGGAATACACCAATATGTACGGGGCAAATCGCTGCGTTTCGGGAAACGCCGACTCCCCCGGCACGATCTCCGCATTCCCCCGCGCCCTTCGCTTGAATCGCTCCAACATGACGGCTCCCCATTGGTAAGAGATGGCTTCGCCGCATCCCTATAGCCGGGGGAAAGCGGCGCAGGCAACAAGGAAGGCGGTGATGGGGATGAAGGAGGGAGAGGAAGATGCCTCCGGCGGCCAGGAGGGGATGATCCCCTCCTGGACCTCCCCGACGGGGGATGGGTAAGCGGGTGGAAGGACGGTCGGTGAGCGATGCGTCGAGGTCTGTGGTCGCGGAAATGGGGCGGCCCCGCAGGCCGCAAAGCCGGCCAGCACGGCCGCCCCATTTC
>JAEWPX010000099.1 GCA_023399375.1 Pseudomonadota bacterium
TTCGTGAGCGTCTTCTTGCTCACGCTCACCAACCCCCTGACCGTGGTCGGGTTCCTGGCCATCTTCGCGGGCTTCGGCCTGGGACAGATCGAGGCGCGGGCCAGCGAGGCCTCGGCCGTGGTGGCGGGGGTGTTTTGCGGCTCCATGGTCTGGTGGGCGGCCATCGCCTTCGGCGGAAAACTGCTGCGGCTGCGCCTGCTCTCCCGCATGCGCGCCATCAAGCGCGCCTGCGGCGCGGCCATCGTCCTGTTCGGGCTCTGGGCGGTCTTTTACGGCAGATAGGGCGCCCGCTTTCGGACGCCCCCGCAAAGCGCCCCTTCCCGTCTTTTCCCTTCTCCCCGATCCGCTCAGCGCCGCAGGCGCTCCACGGCGCGCTGGATATAGCAGTACAGGGCCGGCACGAAGTAGACGCCGAGGATGGTGGCCGCGATCATGCCGCCGAAGACCGCCGTGCCCAGGGCGTGGCGGCTGGCCGCGCCCGCGCCCGAGGCCACGAGCATGGGCACGACGCCGAGGATGAAGGCGAAGGACGTCATGAGGATGGGCCGGAAGCGCAGCGTGGAGGCGGCCACGGCCGCGTCGGCCGGCGCGTCGCCCGCCTCGCGCCGCATCTTGGCGAATTCCACGATGAGGATGGCGTTTTTGGCCGCAAGCCCGATGAGCATGACGAGACCGATCTGCGCGTAGACGTTGTTGTCGAGCCCGCGCAGCATCTGCGCGGCCATGGCTCCGAACACGGCCAACGGCACGGCCAGGATGACGGCGAAAGGCACGGCCCAGGACTCGTACTGGGCGGCGAGCACCAGGAAGACCATGACCAGGGCCAGGGCGAAGATGTAGATCGACTGGCTGCCCGAGCGCACCTCCTGGTAGGCGATGCCGGTCCAGTCGTAGCCGAAGCCCTGGGGCAGCGTCTTTTTGGCCAGGTCGGCCATGGCCGCAAGGGACTGGCCCGAGGAGAAGCCGGGAGGCGTGCCGCCGGAGATCTCCACGGCGCGGAACAGGTTGAAGCGGCGGATGTATTCCGGCCCGCGGATGTCCGTGGTCTGGCCAAGGGTGCTGAGGGGGACCATGTCGCCGCCGGCGCTGCGGACGTAGAAGCGCTCGATGTCGGCCGGCGAGCGGCGGAAACGCGGCTCGGCCTGGAGCATGACCCGGTAGGTGCGGCCGAACTTGTTGAAGTCGTTGACGTAGAGCCCGCCGAGGTAGGTCTGGAGCGCGCCGAACACGTCGCTTGGCGGAATGCCGAGCGTTTGCACCTTGTCGCGGTCCAGGGCGTAGAAGAGCTGCGGCACGTCCACGCTGAAGTCGGTGAAAAGCCCGGCCACGGACGGCAATGTCCGCGCTTCGGCCATGAAGCCGTAGGCCGTGCGGGCGAGATCACCCACCGGGCCGCCCGAGCGGTCCTGCAACTCGAACTGGAAGCCGCCCGTGGTGCCGAGGCCGGGGATCGGCGAGGGGTTCAGGGCCATGACCACGGCTTCCTGCACGCCGACGAAATGCTTCTCGGCCCGGTCCATGACCGCGTCGAGGCTCAGTTGCGGCGTCGCGCGCTCCTCCCAGGGCTTTAAGATGACGAACATGGCGCTGGCGTAGGAGCTGTAGGTGCTGGTCATCAGGTTGTAGCCGCCAAGGGCGAGCACGTCGGCCACGGCCGGATCGGCGGCGAGATACTCTTCCAGGCGCTTGATCACGGCGTCGTTGCGCTCGAGCGACGCGCCTTCCGGCAGCAGCGCATTGACGATGAAATAGCCCTGGTCCTCGTCCGGGACGAAACCCGTGGGCAGGGTCGTCAGCAGCCAGTAGGAGCCGGCGAGCACCGCGCCGAGCAGGGCGAGCGTCAGCACGAAGTAGCGGATCGCCCCGCGCACACCCGCGGCGTAGCCGCTCGTGGTGCGCTCGAAAAGCGTGTTGAAACCCCGGAAAAACGCGCCCAGAGGCCCGCGGGGCAGGCCCGCGGGGCGCAGGATCAGCGCGCACAGCGCCGGGGAAAGCGTCAGGGCGCAGATGGCCGAAAGGGCCACGGACACGGCGAGCGTCAGGGCGAACTGCTGGTACATCCGCCCCGTCACCCCGCCCATGAAGGCCACGGGCACGAACACGGAGATGAGCACCAGGGAAATGGCGATGACCGGGCCGGCCACTTCGGCCATGGCCGCCTTGGTGGCCTCCTTGGGCGGCAGTTTCCCGTGGTCGATCTTGTGCTGCACGGCCTCGACCACGACGATGGCGTCGTCGACCACGATGCCGATGGCGAGCACCAGCCCGAACAGCGTGAGCGTGTTGATGGAGAAGCCGAAGACCTGCATGAAGGCGAAGGTGCCGACCAGCGACACAGGCACGGTGAGCATGGGGATGAGCGTGGCCCGGCCGTTTTGCAGGAAGACGTAGACCACGACGAGCACGAGGAGCACGGCCTCGAACAGCGTCTTGACCACCTCGTGGATGGAGGCGGTGACGAAGCGCGTGGTGTCGTAGGGAATGGTGTAGGCCACGCCCGGCGGGAAATAACCGGCCTGCTCGGCCATGATCGCCCGTATCTTGGCCACGACGTCGAGGGCGTTGGCCCCGGGCAGCTGGAAGATCTGGATGGTGCAGGTGGGCTTGCCGTTTAAGCGCGTAAACGCGCTGTAGCTCTGGCTGCCGAGCTCCACGCGGCCGACGTCGCGCACGCGCACGATCTCCGCGCCCTTGCCCGTGCGCACGATGATGTCCGCAAATTCCTCGGGGTCTGCGAGCCTGCCCTTCACTTGCACCGTCAGCTGGAACTCCTGGCCCGGGGGCGCAGGCGGCATGCCGATCTGGCCGGCCGGGGCCTGGACGTTTTGCTGGGAGATGGCGTTCGCCACGTCCGTGGCCGTGAGCCCCAGACGCGCGAGCTTGTCTGGGTCGAGCCAGACGCGCATGCCGTAGTCGCGCTCGCCGAAGACGGCCACGTTGCCGACGCCGGGCACGCGAGCGAGCGCGTCCGTGATGTTGATCTTGACGTAGTTGTTGAGAAAGAGCGTATCCCGGCTGCCGTCGGGGGAGTTGAGGTTGATCACGAGCAGCATGTCCGGGGACTGCTTCTTGACCGAGATGCCGCGCCGGGTCACTTCCGGGGGCAGGCGCGAATTGGCCAGGGCCACGCGGTTTTGCACGTCAACGGTGGCGAGATCCAGGTCGCGGGCGATGTCGAAGGTGACGTTTAAGACCATGCGCCCGTCGTTGGAGCTCACGGAATTCATGTAGAGCATGTCCTGGGCGCCGTTGACCTCCTGCTCGATGGGCGTGGCCACGGACTCTTCCACGACCTGGGCGCTCGCGCCGTCGTAGGTGGCCGAGACCTGCACCGTGGGCGGCACGATCTGCGGATACTGGGCCACGGGCAGGGTCAGGATGCAGATGGCCCCGACCAGGGTGATGACGATGGAGATGACCGTGGAAAAGACCGGCCGTTCGATGAAGAAGTTGACCATGGCGGCGTCCTAGGGCTTGGCGGGCGCGGCGGCCGGCGCGGGGTTTGCGCCGTTTCCGTCGGCGGCGGGCTCCGGCGCGACCTTGACCGTGACGCCGGGCCGCACCTTGGACACGCCCTCGACCACCACGAGGTCGTCCGGGGTCAGGCCGGAATCGATGATGAACGCGCCGTCCTTGCTGCCGCCAAGCGTCACGGCCTTGGCTGCGATCACGTCGCCCGGGCCGACCACGTACACGGATTTGCTGCCCTGGACGTCGACGATGGCCCGTTGCGGCACGAGCAGCGCGCCCTGGCGGGTGTCGAGCAGGGCGCGGACCTTGGCGTACTGGCCGGGCTTGAGGATGCCCTTGGGGTTGGGGAAAACGCCGCGCACGCCAAGCGTTGCGGTCTTGGCGTCCACGGCCCGCTCGGCCATGTCGGCGTCGCCCGGCAGCGGATAGACCGAGTCGTCGGCGAGCACCAGGGTCAGGGGAAATTCCTGTTCCTTGCCGCCGCGCTCCTGCATGGCCGCGACAAAGCCCAGGTAGTCGCGTTCGCTGATGGAAAAATCCACGTAGATGGGATCGATGGAGGAAATTTCGGCGAGCAGGGTGTTGTCGCCCTTGCCGACGAGGTTGCCGACATTGACCAGGGCCTTGCCGATGCGTCCGGTGATGGGCGCGGTGATCTTGGTGTAGCCGAGGTCGCGCTCGGCCGTCTCCACCGCCGCCTTGGCGCTCTCGACGTTGGCCGCGAGCTCCCGCTGGTTGGTGAACTTGGTGTCGTATTCGTCGCGGCTGACGGCGCGCTGCTTGTAGAGCTGCTCGAAACGGCCGAAATCGACCTGCGCCTTAGACAGAAGCGCCTGTTGGCGGGAGAGCTCCGCCTGGGCCTTGCGCAGGCTCTCCTGGTACTGACGCGGCTCGATGACGAACAGCAGGTCGCCCTTCTTGACGATCGCGCCCTCGGTGAAGAGCCGCTCCTTCAAGTAGCCCTCGACCCGGGCCCGCACCTCGATGTTTTCCTTGGCCGCAAGCCGCCCCACGAATTCCGCAGTGACCGGCACGTCGGCGACCACGGGTTTCTTGGCGGCCACCATCACCGCCGGCGCGGCAGGGGCCTTGGCGGCGGCCTTCTCTTTATCGGCGTCGCCCTGGCCGCAGCCAGAAACGGTGAGACACGCGAGCATGGCGACGAGCAGGAAGAAGCGGGAAGAGTACGGCGAACATCTGCGTGAGCGCGGCATGGGAGGCTCCTTGTCCAAGCGTGGCTTTTCCGATTGCGTTTAGAGAGTTACACAGGCGGATGGAAAAAGTCATCCCCCGTGGCGCGCAAGCGTTCGTTCACCTGGCAACCATCCGCAATACAGCCGAACAAGGCCATGCGATGCATCATAAATCGCATCGAATCCGTTATGTCGTCAAAACCCACACGGGGGGACGCACCTGCAGGCGCGTCCCCCCGTTTTTCCAGACAGCGCGCGGGGCCGGTCCTAGGACTCGGCCTCAAACGCCACGGATTCGGCGGGTTCGGCCACACGAAGCTTGCTGTGCTTGATGCCGTACATGAAGTAGACGATCATGCCGATGGCCATCCAGATGATCAGCCGCAACCAGGTGTCCAGCGGCAGGCCGGCGGCCAGATACAGACAGCTGAGGCAGCCGAGGATGGGGGTGACGGGCATGAACGGCGTCTTAAAGGGCCGCGCCAGTCCGGGCTGCTTGTAGCGCAGCACCAGCACGCCGGCGCAGACGATGGCGAAGGCGAACAGCGTGCCGATGGACACCAGCTCGCCCAGGATGCCGATGGGGAAAAAGCCCGACACCAGGGCCACTGCCAGCCCCGTCACGAGGGTGGTCATGAACGGCGTGCCGAACTTGGGGTGGATCTTGGAGAAACCGGGCGGGAGCAGGCCGTCCTTGGACATGCTGAAGAAGATTCTGGGCTGGCCCAGCAAAAAGACCAGGATCACGGAGGTCAGGCCGGCGATGGCCCCGAGCTTCACCAGGATGGACAGCCAGGGCATGCCCATGACGTCGATGGCCACGGCCACGGGGTCGGACACGTTGAGCTTGGTGTAGGGGGCGACGCCCGTCAGCACCAGTGACACCAGCACGTAGAGGATGGTGCAGATGACCAGGGAGCCGAGAATGCCGATGGGCATGTCCCGCTGGGGGTTTTTCGCTTCCTGGGCCGTCGTGGAGACGGCGTCGAAGCCGATATAGGCGAAAAAGACCACTCCCGCCGCCCGGACGATGCCCGAGACGCCGAAGTGGCCGAAGTCGCCTGTGTTCTGCGGAATAAACGGCAGCCAGTTGGCCGGGACGACATAAAAGAAGCCGACCCCGATCACCAGCAGCACGACGACGATCTTCAGCGCCACGATGCAGGCGTTGACCGTGGCCGATTCCTTGATGCCCCGGATCAGCACGCCCGTGAGCAGCAGCACGATCAGGCAAGCCGGCAGGTTGAACAGGGTGACGGCCTGGGGAAGCCCGGCCGCATCGATCCCCGCCAGTTTCAGGTCGTTGGCGTAAGCCGCCAGTTGGTACCAGCCCTCGGGCGTGGACACGTGCATCTTCGCGAACAGGGCCTGGGTCACGTAGACCAGATGCGTGCCGGGCGCGTCCATGAGCTGGGGCGGGATGTGGATGCCGAGGCTTTTGAGGAAGCTGACCATGTACCCCGACCAGCCCACGGCGACCGTGGCGGCGCAGACGGAGTATTCGAGGATGAGGTCCCAGCCGATGAACCAGGCCAGGAGTTCGCCGAGGGTGGCGTAGGCATAGGTGTAGGCGCTGCCGGCGATGGGGATCATCGACGCGAATTCCGCGTAGCACAGGCCGGCGAAGCCGCAGCACACCGCCGCCAGAAAAAACGAGAGCACGACGCTGGGGCCGGCGTATTCCGCCGCCGCCTTGCCCGTGAGCACGAAAATGCCCGCTCCAATGACCGCGCCGATGCCGATGGCGGTCAGGTTGACGGGGCCGAGGGTTTTCTTGAAGCCGCTATTGGCCTTTGCCTCTTGTTGCAGAGCCGTGACGCTTTTTCTTCTCCACAGAGTGTCCATCTGATTTCCTTCGGGCTTTTAAAGGATATGCCTGAATTGGATTTCACAGGGGACCGACGCTGCCTGGCGATACCTCCTCGCTTTCCGTTGCGCGCCGCCGGCAGGGCAGCTGGGCGTTGTGGTGTCCTTGCCTTCCATGGCGCGTCCCCGGGCTTTTAATAAATGCCGCGATAGGAAGCGCATGGTTTCCGATATATGCTGGGGACGGGCGGCGCGCCGCCGGAGCCCCTTTACGGTCCTTGCCGCACCCGCGCGGGATGGCCCACGGGCGCGCCCGGAGACGACCGCTGCGGCCGGGGGCTCTCCCCCCGGCGGCAGCGGCCGCGTCCGTTGGCGAGGCGCGCTCGGGATTCCCGCCGGCCGCGCCCCGGTGACGGGTCGCGGCCGGACATGCCGTGGGTCCTACAGCAGGGATTCGACCGAAGTGTATTCGAGGCCGAAGGCGTCGGACACGCCCTTGAAGGTGACCTTGCCGCCAACGACGTTGGCCCCGTTCTTGATCTCCAGGGTGTCGCGCATGGCCTGCTTCCAGCCCTTGGAGGCGATCTCCAGGGCATAGGGCAGCGTGGCGTTGGTCAGGGCCAGGGTT
Source organism: Pseudomonadota bacterium (assembly GCA_023399375.1). GTDB lineage: Bacteria > Desulfobacterota > Desulfovibrionia > Desulfovibrionales > Desulfovibrionaceae > Solidesulfovibrio. The sequence continues at coordinate 7,099 of JAEWPX010000099.1, forward strand.
GAGGTCTTGGCCACCGCGCCCGGCATGTTGGCCACGCAGTAGTGGATCACGCCGTCCACGGTGTAGATGGGGTCGCCGTGGGTGGTGGCCTTGGAGGTTTCGAAGCAGCCGCCCTGGTCGATGGCCACGTCCACGAGCACGGAGCCCTTCTTCATGGTCCTCAGCATATCGCGGGTGACGAGCTTGGGCGCTTTGGCGCCGGGGATGAGCACCGCGCCGATGACGACGTCCGCGCGGGCGACGAGGTCGCGGATGACGGCCGGGCTCGACATCAGGGGAATGCAGTTTTTCGGCATGATGTCGCTTAAGTAGCGCAGGCGGTCCAGGTCGAGGTCCAGGATGTAGACCTTCGCGCCCAGGCCGCAGGCCATCTTGGCCGCGTTGGCGCCCACTTCGCCGCCGCCGATGACCACCACCGTGCCGGGATCGACGCCGGGCACGCCGCCGAGCAGGATGCCGAGGCCTCCGTGCTCCATCTCCAGATATTTCGCGCCCTGCTGGATGGCCATGCGGCCGGCCACTTCGCTCATGGGCGTGAGCAGCGGCAGCGAGCCGTCGGCCTTCTGCATGGTCTCGTAGGCGATGCCCACGCACTTGCTCTTGATCAGCGCCATGGTCTGACGCTCGTCGGCGGCCAGGTGCAGGTAGGTGAACACGATCTGGCCCTCGCGGATCAGGTCGTACTCGGCGGGCATGGGCTCCTTGACGTGCATGACCATGTCGGCGCGCGCGTAGATGTCCTTGGCCGCGGCCACGATCTCGGCGCCGGCCGCCTTGTACGCGGCGTCCTCGAAGCCGCTGCCGGCCCCGGCGTTGCGTTCGACGAGGAGGGTGTGGCCGTTTTGGCACATCACTTCCACGCCGGAGGGGGTCATGCAGACGCGATTTTCTTCGGATTTGATTTCCTTGAGGATGCCAACGATCATGGTCTTGCTCCGGTTTGATTTTGAGGTTGCGTGCGCCGCGCCCATGCGCGTTTCAGGCAGTAGAGCAAGTCCCTTGCCAACATCCCCTTCCGGGCGCGGGCGCTGAAGCGGGAGCGTGCCTCCCGGATTCCCGGGAAAAACTCCCTGGGTAATTCTCCATACTTACGGGAGATTAGCGCACAAGCACAGAAACACGGCGCCAGACCGGTCGCGGACGCGCGCCGCGGCGAACGTGCCTGCCGCAACGGCAACCGGAACGCTATCGTTCCAACCGCGCGGTCGGAAAAATCTAATCTGCTGAATTAAAAAGAAAACACGGTATGGAAACATATCGTTCCAAACGGAACGTCATGTTTCCATACCGTGCTTGCGCAGCTTGTTGCGCAGGGCTGTATGGGAGATGCCGAGTTCCCGGGCGACCCGGCGCAGGCTCTTACGGCCGGCGAGCGCCCCTTCCAGCAGGCCGCGCTCGTAACGGGCAAGCGCCTCGCGCAGGGACCTCGCCGCCTCCCCGGATACGGCGGCCGGGGCCGCGACGTCGCGTCCGGATTCGCGGAAGAGCAGCACGGCATCCGCGCCGATCACGCCCGCGTCGCAGAGGATGGCCGAGCGCTCGACCACGTTTTTGAGCTCGCGCACGTTGCCCGGCCAGTGGTGGCTTTTGAGCCTGCGCCGCGCGCCCTCGTCGAAGGCGCGGGGCTCCTTGCCCAGGCGGGCGGTGAGCAGAAAGAGGAAATGCTCGGCCAGGGGCAGGATGTCGTCCGGGCGTTCCCGCAAGGGGGGGATGGTCAGGGGCAGGACGTTGATGCGGTAGTAGAGATCCTCGCGGAACAGGCGCTTTTCCACGAGTTCCTCGAGGTTGCGGTTGGTGGCCGTGACGATGCGGGCCGCGACGGGCAGCTCCCGGCCGTCGCCGAGGCGGCGCACGCGCCGGCTCTGGATCACGCGCAATATCTTGGCCTGCGCGCCGAGCGGCATTTCGCCGATCTCGTCGAGGAAGACCGTGCCCTCCCCGGCCAGTTCGAAGAGTCCCGGCCGCCCTTCCTTGCGCGCCCCGGAAAACGCGCCCCCCACATAGCCGAACAGCTCGCTTTCGAGCAGCGCCTCGGGCACGGCGGCGCAGTTGATGGCCACGAACGCGCCTTCGCGGCCGCTGCCGGCATGGATGGCCTGAGCGAACAATTCCTTGCCCGTGCCGGATTCGCCCCGGATGGTAATGATGGCGTCCGTGGCGGCGATCTTTTCGGCCATGGCCAGGGCCTGGCGCAGGGCCGGGCTCGAGCCCACGATGTCGTTGAAGCTCACGGCCCCGAAGCCGGTCATGGACCGGGCGAGGTCCTGGACGTCCTCGGCGTCGCGCGCGATCTCCACGGCCCCGAGCACCGCGCCCGAAGCGTCGAGGATGGGCCGGCCGGTCGCGAAGTAGCGCAGGCGCTTGCGGCCCTGCGCCAGGTTTTTCTTGACGTTGTTGTAGCGGCCGCCGCGCAGGCATTCGAGGATGGCGTAATCGGGCAGGGTCAGGTCGCGCACGTGGCGTCCGACGATCTCGGCGTCGTCGCAGCGGAAATTGGCCTTGGCCACGCTGTTGACCAGGGTGACGCGGCCCTCGGCGTCCACGGCCAGGATGGATTCGTCGATGTTGTCGAGCACGATGCGCAGCAGATTGGCCTGCTTTTCGTGGGGCAGCGCCTCGATGAAGCGAATCTGGGCGAGGTCCGGGAACGTGGCCAGCATGGCGAGGATGTCCTCGCGCGGGCACTTCGGCTGGCCGGGGTCGATCTCCAGGAAGACGTGGGCGCTGCCCTCCTTCTGCACCACTTCCATGGCCACGATGTTGTAGCCGTGGCGGGCGAGTTGGGAGGAAATGTCGGCCACGATGCCGATGCGGTCGGCGAACGTCAGGTGCAGCTTGCTCATGGGCGTCCCTGGCCGCCGGCCGCCGCGGGGCCGGGAACGAGAATCAGGATGCCACGCCTGTAACGCGCAGGGCGAAGTAGCACAAGGCCGCGACCACGGCGGCGGCGGGAATGGTCATGACCCAGGCCACGACCAGCCGGCCGGCGATGCCCCAGCGCACGGCCGAAAGCCGCTTGGACGCGCCCACGCCGATGACCGTGGTGGAGATGGTGTGCGTGGTGGAGATCGGCGCGCCCAGGGCCGATGCGCCGCAGATGACGGCCGCCGCCGCCGTCTCGGCCGCAAAGCCGTGGATGGGCTCGAGCTTGAAGATCTTGTGCCCCATGGTCTTGACGATCTTCCAGCCGCCCGACGCCGTGCCGAGTCCCATGGCCAGGGCGCAGGAGAGCTTGACCCAGAAAGGCACGGTCATTTCCGGGATCTCGCCGGAAAGCACCAAGGCCAGGGTGATGATGCCCATGGTCTTCTGGGCGTCGTTGAGGCCGTGGCTCGTGGCCATGAAGGCCGAGGAAAGGATTTGCAGCTTCTTGAACAAAAAATTGACCCGGTGCGGCGAACTCGTGCGCACGATCCAGGAGAGCAGAACCATGAGCAGGTAGCCGGACGCGAACCCGGCCAGGGGGGAGAGCACCAAGGGCAGCAGGATCTTGTGCGCGATGGAGCCGTAGCTCGGCGCATCCCAGCCGCCGTAGGCGACGGCCGCGCCGATGAGCCCGCCGACCAGGGCGTGGGAGGACGAGGACGGCAGGCCCCAGTACCAGGTGAGCAGGTTCCAGACGATGGCCCCGAGCAGCGCGGCCAGGACCACGCCGTGGCTGCCGGCGACCACTTCCGGGCGCACGATGCCGCTGCCGATGGTGTGCGCCACGGCCGTGCCCAGAAACGCGCCGAGGAGGTTGAGCGCGCCGGCCATGCACACGGCGGCCAGGGGCGAGAGGACCTTGGTCGAGACGATGGTGGCGATGGCGTTGGCGCTGTCGTGAGCCCCGTTGGTGAAATCAAAAAGCAGGGCGATGACCACGATGGCCATGAGCAGCACGAAATCAGGCATTTTTGAGCACCACGCCTTCCAGCACGTCGGAGAGCGCCTCGGTGCGCTCGACGGCCGCTTCGATGCGGTCGAACAGGTGCTTCCATTTGACGATGTCGAGGATGGCGGCATAGTCGCCCTTCTCGTCCCCGCCGTCGTAGAGCTCGCCGATGCCGACCATGAGCAGGGTTTCGCACTCGTGCTTGAGGGCCTCGATCCGGGCGAAGTGCTCCTCGGCCTGCTTGTTTTGCCGCATGCGGCCAAGGATCAGGCCGACCTCCTCGATCATGGCCCGCAGATTGGAAATGATGCGCCGGGCCGGATAGCGGATGCGGTCGAAGCCGAAAAGCCCCACCCGCGAGGCGATGGCCTTGATGAGATTCAGGATGTCTTCCTGGGTGAGGTTGATCTCGTGGATGTCCTCGCGGTCGATGGGCGTGATGAAGGTGAGGGAGAGCTCCTTGGCGATGCGCCGGCTGATGGCGTTGCCTTCGGATTCGATGATGGTGATGCGCTTGCAGCGCTCCTCCAGGTCGTCGAAGTTGGTGAAGAGCTCGTCGAGGATGATGGCCGCCTTGACCAGCTTGCGGTGTTGCTCGGTAAAAAGGTCGTAGAATTTCACCGACCTGGGGAACAGGCTGAAACCCATGGCGTCTCCGCTTTCGTTGTGTCGTGCAGGGAGGCCGCAGGTCCGGACGGCCTCCCGAAATCGTTGCCGTCCGCGCTCAGGCCCTGCTCCCGGCCAGGGGCAGGCGCACCACCCGGGTCGCGCCGTCGAGAAACGCCTCCCCGCCGCCGTCGGCCAGCTCCGCCAGGGGCAGGGCGATGTCCAGGTTGGCCGGCCCTTCGAAGCGCAGCTCCGCGTGCCCGTCGCTCGTGGTCACGGTGACGGCCAGGGACACGGCGTCCGGGGTCTGGGACAGGATCGCGCAAAAGGCCCGCACCATGTCGTCGTAGTCCGCGCGCACGGCGCACGGGCCTTCGGGCGCGCCCACGAGCCTTGCCGTCACGCCCTTGGCGCGCAGTAGCGGCGCGGAAAGGAGCAGCGCCTGCTTGAGCGCCGACAGGGCGTCGCCTCCAGGCGCGGCGGCCCGGGCCGCGGCGAAACGCTCCCGGGCGGCGGCGAGCAGTTCCTCGATCAGCGCCTTCATGTCATCGGCGGCGCGGATGACCGCGTCCAGCGCCCTGGCCGGGCCGGGTCCCGCGCCCTCCGCCCCCGGCGCGGCGGGGAGCATGCCCTGGGCGGTCTCGGCGAAGCCGCGCACCTTGGTCAGGGGCGTACGCAGGTTGTGCGAGACGTCGATGACGAAATCCCGGAAAATGCGGTCCATGGTCACGGCCTCGGTGACGTCGTGGAAGGTGGCGACCCGCGACGCCCCGGCCGCGTCGCCGGCCAGACGCGCGACCACCACTTCGACCACCCGGCCGCTTCCGAGCTCGAACCGGCCCACGCGCTCCCAGGGCCCGGACGCGGGGTCGTAGGCGGCAAGCGCGCGTTCCACGCAAAGGGGCATGCCTGCCTCGATGGGCGTGCGCCCCGTGGGGTCGGGGAGCTTTGGAAACATCTCGCGCAGCGCCCGGTTGGCGGCCAGGATGCGCCCGGCCCCGTCCAGGATGGCCACGCCCTCGGCCATGCTCTCGAGGGTGGCCTCCTGCAGGGCACGGCGCTCCTCGATCTCGCGCACGTGCGCGCCGATGCGCTCGGCCAAGTGGTTGATGGCCGACGCCAGCGGCGTGAAATCGCGGGCCGGCACGATGTGGATGCGCCGGTCGTAGTGGCCCTGGCCGATGGCCGTGACCACGCCCGCGATCTCCTTGATCGAGCGGGACATGCTGCGGGCCAGGCCGTAGGCGGCCACGCCCCCGGCCGCGAACACCAGCGCCAGTACGGCGAGGATCGCGCCGCGGATGCGCGACAGCTCCCCGGACAAGGCGGACATGGGCAGCGCCAGGCGCAGCACGCCCGCGGGCACGTCTCCCCTGCCCGGCCAGGCGCGCGCCACATAAAGCATGTCGCGCCCGAGCGTATGGCTCTTGCGCACGTCCTGGCCGTAGCCTCCGGCCAGGGCCTGCCGCACTTCGGGCCGGCCGGCGTGGTCTTCCATCTCCGGCACGCCGGCGGCGCGGACCGCGGAATCGGCCACCACGCGGCCGCCGACGATGTAGGTCAGGCGAAATCCCAGGTGCGGACCCAAGGCGTCGGCAAAGCCGGCCAAGGCCTGTTCGCTGCCGAGGCCCGGTTCCCTGGACAGGAGGAACCCGGCGAGATCCAGGGAGTTTTTGGCCCGTTCCTCGGCCTCGGCCAGCACGGCCCGGTCGGCGCGGCCGGTGGCGAAGACGAAGACGGCGCTCAGGACCAGAAGAAAGAACCCCCAGGTCCAAAGCAGGAACTGCAGCGTGATCGAGCGTTTGGGCATAGCCACTCCCCGCGTGACGAAACCGTCGCGTTCCCGTGACGATTTCGTGGCGCACAGAGGTATAGGCGGCCAAGGCTTCGGGGGCAAGAGGCAGGGCGACCGGAGGCCGGCCGGGCTCAGGGCGCCGCGGGCGAAGCGGCGCCTTCCTGCAGATGCAACAGCAGGATGCGGCGCATCTCACGGATGGCCAGGGGGTGTTCGTGGGCGCTGTGCCCGGAGTGGACGACCAGCTCCGATTGCGCGCCGTCGAGGTGGGAGCTCGCATACGGGACCACGCCGTCCGTGCCGCCGGTGCGGCCGCCCTGCTTCTCGTCGCCGATGATCGAATGGTAGGGCGCGACGATGGGCGCTTCGGCCAGCCCCTGGAGCATGGCGTTTTTCGGGGACAGACTGTCGATGCCGGTGATCCCGGGCATGTCCTTGTCCTTTGCCCCCGGCCCCATGGCCCGCAGCAGGGCCGCGCCCACGCTGGCGACGGGTTTGAGCACCGTGGCCGGCAGGGTGATGAGCGCCCGGCCGATCTTGCCGACCACGCCCAGGGCGAGGTCGGAGCCGCGGTGCGGCACGGACACGAAAATGATCCGGGAGACGTAGGGCCTGGGGCTGAAATAGAAGGCCTCGCGCACCAGGGCCTTGTCCCTGGCCGACACGGCCAGGGCGTCCAGCGGCGTCTTGGACACCTTGGCCCAAAGCGCGTCGCCGCCCTCCTCGGCCAGGGTCTTGGCGAGCAGGCCGCCCATGCTGTGTCCGACGACCACCATGCGCGCGAAATTGGGATTGGTCCCGTCCGGGTCCACGGTATGGCGCACCTCGTCGAGGGAGCGGCGCAGGGTCATGGCGGAATAGAGCACGGGATTGCCCGTGGGGTAGCGGAAGAACCAGAACTGGTAGCGCTCGCGCAGCTCGGGATCGCCCATGAGACCGTTGAAGACGTTGGCCCAGGTGGTCGGGCTCGACATCAGGCCGTGGACGAAGACCACGGGGATCTTGCCCGGGTCGTAGGGCTGCAACATGTAGAGCCCGGAGAGCTTTTCCCAGGCCGCCGGGTTCATCATGCCTTCCAGGCCGCTCGGCTCCGGGGACTGCTGCATCATGAGCGCCAGCGGCGTGGTCAGGTCGTATTCCATGGCGACGCGCCGGCCCTCGACCGTAAGCGACGTGCCGCGCATGGGGTCGTGCACTTCCAGGGCGGCGTCGTAGACGAGGGCCCCGGAGGTCTTGGCTTCGGGGTGCGGGGAAAAGCGCAGGAAGAGCGTGGCGGCGTAGGTCTGGCGGACCTTCGGCGTATAGCGATCCGCGGCCGTGCGCGAGGCATCGGGCGGCGGCCGGCGCACCACGGCCATGGGCACGCCGAGTCCCAGACGCACTTGCTGCGGCGTGAGCCCGACGACCTCGAACTCGTAGGCCAGGTGGTAGCTGTCGAGTTCGTCCGGGGCGAAGACGAGCTGGGAGGAGCGGCCGGTCAGGCGCACCTTGCCGCGCAGCCACGGCAGTTCCCGGCCGTCGGCGTAGGCCAGCCCGGCTTCGCGGGCGTAGAGCGCATAGTTGGCCAGGGAGCGGTTGTAGAACTCCATGGCCTGACGCGAATAGGGATGGTAGATGTCCAGTTCCGGGGAAAGGCCGTCGTCGAACAGGTAAGCGTAGGCGTAGAGGGCGCTCGACAGATAGTAGGATGCGGCGCGCGCCTTGTCGGCATGCTCTTTCTTGCCTTCGTAATAGCACAGTTCCGCGAGCACGAAGAACGCTTCGCGGTCCTTTTGCGCGCGCGCCTCCCGGTCCAGGCCCAGGAGCATGGATTCGGCGTCGGCCTTCCAGGCCGTTTCCAGGTCGCGCTGGCGCACGAAGACGAGGGAGCGCTCCGAGGGAAGGGAGGAATTGAGCGCCGTGCGGTCGAACTCCCGGGTCCGCGTATCCATGGGCACGGGCTTGACGCCGATGCGGGCGCAGCCGGCGAGAAGCGCCAGCGCCAGGCACCAGCCAAGGACCGTCACTATCCTGCGTGTCGTCATAAGAAACGCTCCGCGCGCCGCCAGGAGCGACCAAACGGCGCGGCGGCTTTACAGCAATGGGGAAAAGGAATAAAAATACGTACCGTTATTTTCCCTAAATCAAGGAGCCCTCGCCATGCGCAGCCTGCTGACCGCCGTCTGTCTCGCCTGTGCGTCCCTGGCCCTTTTCGCCTGCAACGGCCTGTACGCCATCAGCGCAAAGGACGCTTCCGGCAAACCGGGCGTCTACGCCTCCGTGAACAAGGCCCCCGATCCGCTGCTCGTCGGCTGCTATGTCCGCAGCAGCCCAAGCGAGTACAACCGCCCCAACAAGTACGAGTTCTGCCTCGTGCGCGAGGGCGACCGCTACGCCATGTTCTATTATGTGATGGACGGCAAATCCCTGGCCACTTTCAAAGACTGGACCGGGGCGGTCATAGACGGCGAATCCGTAACCGCCAATTATGACGGCTCGCGTTATTTCGTCAAGGACGGCGAGGTCTGGCAGATGACCACGACCGGCGGACCGCACCGCATGCTGCGCATGCCCTGAAGCCGTCCTGCTTCCGGCAGCCCAACGGGGAGATGCGGGCTTCTCCCTGGTTTCGAATCACGAACGGAGATGTCCTATGTACGTGCGGGCATGGCTCTGGTTTGGAGCTGTCGCGGCTTCGCTCGCCGCGGCGACGGGGATCGGCGTCGCGTCGGGCGTCGGAGCGGGTGCGGCGCTGGCCTGCGCCGCACTGCCGGCCGTACTTGCCGCGGCGGCCGTGTTGACGGCGGAGAACCGGCGTAAAGCGGAACACGACGCCCTGTTGCAGGCCTTCGAGGTCCTCGCTTCCGGCCACGGGCGCATCCCGGAGGCGTTGCCCGCCGCCCTGGCCCCGCCCCTTGCCGCCCTGGCCGAAACCACGCGCACCACGCAGGGGTTCCTCACCGGCATCACGGGCGGGCTGCCCATTCCCTTTCTGCTGGTCGATCCCAAGGAACGCACGCTTTTCACCAACGAAGCGACCATGCGCATGCTCGAGATCGACGCGCCGCCCGCAAGCCAGATCGGCCGCACCCTGGCCGAGGTTTTCTACAACGATTCCAGCCGGGAAACCGTGGTCGGCAAGGCCATGCGCCAGGACATGGTCTTTTCCAACAAGGAAGTGACCATCACCGGCCACAAGGGCGGCCGGCGCGACGTATTCTACAATGTCTTCCCCTTAAAAGACGCGGCCGGCGCCGTCATCGGCGGGCTGTGCCTCTACCTCGACGTCACCGAACTGCACGCCAAGGAAGCGGCGCTTGGCAGCCAAAACGAGGCCATCGCCGCGCGCGCCAGCAAGGCGGGGGCGCTTGCCGGAGACGTGGCCGCGACGGCGCAAACCCTGTCCGACCGGGTCGCCCGGGCAAGCCAGGCCGCCCGGGACCAGCGCGCGCGCCTTGGCCACGTGGGCGACGCCATGGAAAGGCTTGGCCGCTCGGCCAGCCACATCGCCGACCAGGCCCGGGAAACGGACGCCGCCGCGGGCGCGACGCGCCAACGCGCCGACGAAGCGTCGAAGACCATGGCGCGGGTGCTTGCCGGCATGGAAGCGCTTTCGCACAAGGCCGGGGCCCTCGGCGAACACATGCGCGCGCTCTCGGACCAGGCCCGCGAGGTGGGCGGCATCCTGGGCGTGATCTCGGACATCGCCGATCAGACGAACCTGCTCGCATTAAATGCCGCCATCGAGGCGGCGCGCGCCGGCGAAGCCGGGCGCGGCTTCGCCGTGGTCGCCGACGAGGTCAGAAAGCTCGCGGAAAAGACCATGACCGCGACCAAGGAAGTCGAGCGCACGGTCACGGCCATCCGCGACAGCGCCGAGACCAACAGCCGCGCCACGACCGAGGCCGTGACCCTGGTCGGCGAGGCCGCGGCCATCAGCCGCGAGGCCGGCGACGGCCTGGTCGCCATCCTGGAGCTCGCCGAACGGACCTCGACGCACATCCGCGCCATCGCCGCGGCGGCCACGGCGCAGCAGGCCGCCGGGGAAGAGGCGGGCAAGGCCGGCGGCGAGATCGCCGGCGCGGCCGAGGACACGAGCCGGGCCATGGACGAATCCGCCGCGGCCGTGGCCGCGCTGGCCCGGGTGGCCGACGATCTGGAGAACCTTTTCCGCGAGGCCGCATCGGCGCTTCCGGCCGGATGACAGCAACGGCTTTTGCGGCTATACGTGCACAATGTGGGAAACGGTTTTCATCATCGCAGGCCTATTCCTGGCCCTGAGCCTGGGCTTGTGGATCTTTATCGGCAAGACCGCGCGCAAGCGCCATGACGCCATCGCACCGGGCAAATTCGATTTCGACAGCTTCAAATCCCGCGAGATCGCCCGGCGCGGGGTGCACGACACCACGCGGTTCGGCAAGAAACTGTAGCCGCCCGGATCGCGGCCTTTCGTCCGCGGCCGGAGGTCGCGACATGCCCGATTCCGGACGCTTAAGGAGTTCGCATGTCCTTTGTCCGCCCCTGGCCGTTTATCGTCCTGCTCCTGCTCGCCGCGACAAGCGCCCATGCGCAGGCCCCGTCCACCCTGGCCGGCGTCACCCTCGGCGACGCGGCGAGCCAGTACAAGGGCCGCCTCGTCCTGTCCAAGGCTGCCACCGTGGGCGACGCACCCTGGCTGCGGCGCATCCCCGTGCGCGCCGACGCCCATTTCGACAAGGGCTACGTCCTGGTCGGCACCTGCGCCGCACCAGGGCGCATCGCCCGCATCAAGATGCGCTACCGCGACGAAAGCCTGGATTTTTTCCGCAAGATCAGCGGCGAGATGCTCTCCCGCTACGGCGACCCCACCGAATACAAGGGCGAGATCGACGGAAGGCTCATGGGCAACAAGTGGGGCTTTTCCGATCCCTGGCTGCGGCCGGTGAGCCTGATCCTGCAACGCGCCGAAGGCGAGGACCCGGAAATCGGCCGCGGCAACACGGTCAAGCTGACCAACTGGGGCCTGCTCGAGGCCGAACGCGCCTGCTGGCAGGAGCGTCATGCCCCGGCCGCGTCGAAAAAGCCCGCGGCCAAGTCCGGATCGGACAACGGCTTCCTGCCCCGCTGACCAGGAGCGAAGCGATGGCGCAACCTATTTTCGACGACAGCCTGCGTACGGGGTTTGCGAGCATCGACGAACAGCACGGCCTTTTTCTGGACATGCTCGGCGAACTGGCGGAACGCATCGGGGCGGCGCAGCACCGACAGGGCGTCCTGGACGCCTTCCAGGGCATGCGCGCTTACGCCGAAGGCCATTTCGCGGACGAGGAAGCGCTTATGCAGGACTACGGCTATCCGAATTTCACAGCCCACTGCCGCCTGCACGGCACGTTCACGCAGCGCCTGCGCGCCCTGGAAGGCCGTATGGGCGATGGCCCGGGGCTGCTCTCGCTGGAAACCCTGGAGTTTTTGGGCAACTGGTTCGTCAACCACATCCGCGACGAGGACCAGCGCTTCGCCGCCTTCGCCCGGACGACACCGCAGAAGTCCTCCTAGCCCGCCCCTGCGTTTCACGGCGCCCAAAACCCAACGGCCCGGGAGAACCTGTCGTTCTCCCGGGCCGCTGCGCTCGATACGAATCGAAAAGACTAAGAGAAGAAATTGAACGTCGTGCCGCCGCTGCCGAACAGGGACGAGAAGTCCAGGGACCCGCCGGTCGAGCCGAAGGACCCGAACAGGTCGGTGGAGGTGCCGCCAGAGAAACCCGAGAGGTCCAGCGAAAAACCGCCGGTCCCGCCGCCGAACAGGGACGTGAAATCGAGTGCGCCGCCCGTTGCGGTGAGGCCCCCCGTCAGGTCGAAGCCGCTGCTGCCCGCGCCGACGTTCAAAAATCCGGTCGTCGCCGTGTCTCCCCCCAGATTCTGGAACAGCGAGGTGAAGTCGAACAGCCCGCCGCTTCCTGATAATGTAGCCATATCGCCCTCCCGTTACAAATTACAAACGAAATGAAACTGTTAGCAAATCCCCTATCCTCGCACACGCACCCTTGAAATCCCGGATTTTGTCAAACGAATAGGGAAAGAACGCGCATGCCCCTCAAGGCTACCCAGCAATATCCGCCCGGCGTGCCGATGTCAATCCATCCTTCTCCCGCAATGGGCAAAATGTGCGATCACAAGCTGAGAAATGGCAAAGAAACGTTATCTTCGCGACGCCGCCTCACGCAAAGAGAGCCATATTTCCGAGAAAATCACAATGAAAAAGCGAGCGTCCTCACCCTTGGCGTTGCGCCCGAAAATCCCGAATACGTTTCATGCTGTGAGGGAATACAAAATATGCTCCCTGGCATGAAGAACAAAAAACAACGGAAACAGCACAACAGCATCATTGCTCGCACAATACAAACAATCCACAGCAGCAACAATCAACACTCCAGCACACATGCAGTATCATATCCAAGCATCCCGGGTAGACCTCTGCAAACACCGCTTTTTCCGGCCGCACGCATGCATAAATAAAAATGAAATGCTCGCTCCTCGACACGCATTGCCGCCTTGCAAAAGCCCACCCCCTGACCGCCCCTCTCCCCGCAGACCGCGTAGCGAGGCTTCCCGGCAGCAGAATTTTCCCGTGGCGGGCGTCCAAGAAGATGCCGCCATGGGCCGCACTCATGCAGAAACGGCAAACATGCGCCAGCGCATACCCCGCGCGTCTTTGGCGGACAGGCCGGTCGCAGCAGGCGTGCAGAGACCAGGGCGGTGCAACGCAGCCGCTTGAGGCTGCGAAAAAGAGGGATGCGCCCGGCGACGAAAATTCACAAAAAAGTCACACCCCACTCAGTCCCTAGCCAAAGACCCTGATGTCCGCGCCTAGGACGCCGCAGATGCGGCCATCGGCGATAATGGGCGTGGAGATCGTCAGGCAGTATTCGCCGGACGCTTCGGAAATATAGATGGTCGAGATGGACGTGTCCTGCTCTTGCATGGCCGAGGTGAACCAGGGCCGTCGCGACCAGTTCTTGCCGCGCACCGAGGCCCCCTTGCCGCCGGCGAAACCGGGGGGCGCGATGTTCTCCGTCACCTGCACGCCGGACGCGTCCGTGGCGTAGAGCAGTTCGAGAAAGGCGTTTTCCGCCAGGGCGCGACGCATGAGCGCCTCCATGGGACCTTGCGCCATGCCGGCCATTTCCGGCGCGGCGGCAAGCCCTTCCACCACGTCCTGGGCCGTGCCCTGGCCGATGAGCTTGAACACGCCGTTGAGCTTGATGAGTTCCTCGATCTCGCCGCCAAGGTCCTCGATGGTGCCGGCGGAACGAACCATGCCCTCGGTGGTGCGCCCCGAGAGGTCGCGCACGCGGTCGATGGCGTGCTGGATGCGTTCGCTGGCCGCCACCTGCTCGTCCGAGGCCGAGGCGATAGCCCCGACCTGGGAGGCGGCGTCGCCGGAAAGGCGCACGATCTGCCCCAGGGCGTCGCGGGACTGGCCGGCCAGCTCCGTGGCGCTGGCGACGGCTCCGGCGGCCTGGTCCATGTGCCGGACGTTGTCGAAGGTGCCTTGCTGGATAGCCTGGATGACACGGGCGACCTCGGCCGTGGCGGACATGGTTTTTTCCGCGAGCTTCCTGACCTCGTCGGCGACCACGGCGAAGCCGCGCCCGGCATCGCCGGCACGCGCCGCCTCGATGGCTGCATTGAGCGCGAGCAGGTTCGTCTGGTCGGCGATGTCGGAAATGACGGTCATGACCTGGCCGATGGATTCGGCCTGCTTGCCGAGTTCGGCCATGTTGGTCTTGAGCTCCCCGGCGAGCGCGCTCACCCGGCCGATGGCGGTCACGGAGGCGTCCACCACGCCCGCGCCGTCCGCGGCGCGTTTGCGCGCCTCTTCGGCCGCTTCCGCGGCCTTTTCGGCGCTGTGGGCCACGGCGACGGTGGACTGGACCATGACGCCGACCGAGGCGGCGGTGTCGTCGATCAGGCCTTTCTGCTCCTCGGCCCCGAGGCTGACCGTGCGGGCGTCTTCGCGCAGGTCGGCAGTGGCCTTCTTGATGGAGTCGGCCACGCCTTCCAGGGTTTCGCCGGCGGCGAGCATGCCGAGACGTCTGGCCTGGTCCTTTTTCCCGGCGCGGGCCGCCGCCTGGGACGCTTCCTCCGCCGCGGCGGCATGGGCGGCCACGGCCTCGGCCCGCTCCCGAGCCAGGGCGAGCTGGCGATTCAGCTCCCGCACCATGGCCTCGAGGCTCGCCTTGAGCACTCCGAGCCGCCCGTAGAACCGACTGTCCTCGGGCAGCGCGGCCGCATCGCCCCGCCCCACCCGGTCGGCGTACCCGGCCAGCATCTCCAGGGGACACATCAAATAGCGGTTGAGAATGGCCAGGAAGACGCCGGCCAGAATCGCGGCGGCGGCCAGGCCGGCCAGCCACGAAGCGGTCGCGGCCTTGCCCGGCAGCGCATCCATGTCCCGGGCCAGCGCGGCCAGATCGGTCCGCAACCGGTCCTTGTCCCCCGCATCCCGGTCCCGTTCGACCTTGGCGAGTTCGGTCTTGGCCGATTCCGCCAGGTCCGACAGCCGCCAGGTGGCCGCCCCGTTGGCGATGAACACCGCGAGAAAAAAACCGATGATCGTCGTGAGCGTGAGCCGCAGCCGCAACGAGATACGCATGGAGCCCCCTTCCAAACCATGCGCAAAAAAGGAACGCCGTGCCGGCAGTGTGTGCCGGCAGGAGCAGATCGCACAAGTGACGCGCAGGGTTTACCTGCTCGTAACACAAGAAAGGGGCAAGTCAATCCCTTGTCAGGATTTCCATTTTTGGGAAAATCGTGTGGCGGATCTTAGGAAACCCGGTCCCCCGGCGCAACAGGTTTGGACGGCCCGAGCAGGGCCATACCGCCGGCATGCTTGACGGCCAGGATCATGCCGTGGGAGGTCGCCCCGCGCAGCGTGCGCGGCTTGAGGTTGGCCACGAGCACCACCTGCCGCCCGACGAGCTCGTCCGGGACGAAGTGTTCGGCCAGCCCGGCGACGACCGGCCGCGGCGCAGCCTCGCCGATGTCCACGGACACGGCATAGAGCCGGTCGGCCCCGGGCACGGGCGCGACCGCGACCACCACGCCCACGCGCAGGTCGAGCTTGGCGAAATCCTCGAACTCCACTTCCGCCGCCGGTTCGGCCTTGGCCGCGGGCTTCTTCTCGGCCTTGGCCGCCTTTTTGGCCTTGGGCGCGGCGGCCGGGGCCGCCTCCTTGGCCGGGGCCTCCAGGCGCGGGAAGAGGTTGGAGGTGGCGGCCACGACCGTACCGGCGGGCAGCGGCGTAAAAATACGGTCCGCCCCGGCCAGGGAAACGGCGTCCGGGTCCGCGCCGAGCTGGCGCAAGAGCGCAGCCGCGGCCTCGGGCATAACCGGCAGCAGGCATGCCGCCGCCAGGCGCAGGCCGCCCAGGGCATGGGCCATGACCGTGCCGAGACGCGCCGTGCGCCCTTCCTTGGCGAGCGTCCAGGGGGCCATGGCGTCGATGTACTTGTTGAGTCCGCGCACCAGCTCCCACAACGCCTCGAGGGCCCGCGAGAACTGCGCCGCGCCGAAGAGCTGGAGGAAATTGTCCACGGCCTCGGCGGCAAGGGTCGCAAGCGCCGCGTCGGCCGTATCGCCCTCCCCGCCTTCGGGCAACGTGCCGCCGAAATACTTGGTGGTCATGGCCAGGCTGCGGTTGGCCAGGTTGCCGAGGTCGTTGGCGAGGTCGGCGTTGAAGCGGCCGGCGAAGGCCTCCTCGGTGAAGCTCGCGTCCGCGCCGAAGACCATCTCGCGCAGCAGGAAATAGCGCATGCCCGAGAGCCCGGCCTTTTGCGCCATGGCCAGCGGCTCGACCACATTGCCGAGCGACTTGGACATCTTGGTGTCGCGCACGAGCCAGTAGCCGTGGACATTGAGATGCCGATACAGCGGCACGCCGAGCGACAGCAGCATGGTCGGCCAGAACACGGCATGGGGCTTGAGGATGTCCTTGGCCACGAGATGCTCGGCCACGCCCCACCAGGAGGCGTAGTCCGGATTATCAGGCCAGCCGATGGCCGTGAGGTAGTTCAGCAGCGCGTCGAACCAGACGTAGGTGACGAAATTCGCGTCGAAGGGCAGCTCGATGCCCCAGGTCAGGCGCGACTTGGGCCGGGAGATGCACAGGTCCTCGAGGGCCCCGGATTCGAGCAGGCTCACGACCTCGTTGCGGTACTGCCGGGGCCGGATGAAGTCCGGGTTGGCCTTGATGTGCTCGAGCAACTGCCCCTGGTACTTGGACATGCGGAAGAAGTAGTTCTTCTCCGCGATGTATTCCGGCTTGACCTTGTGGTCCGGACACAGGCCGTCGACGAGCTCCTTTTCGGTGAGGAAGCGCTCGCAGCCCTTGCAGTAATGGCCGCCGTACTCGCCGAAGTAGATGTCGCCCTTGTCGTAGACGCGCTGCAGGGCCGTCTGCACGGCATTGCGGTGGTCCGGGTCGGTGGTGCGAATAAACCGCGTCGGCGTGATGCCGAGCTCGGGCCACAGGGAGCTGAACAGGCCGCTGATGACGTCGGCGTATTCCTTGGGCGTCTGGCCGGCTTTTTGCGCCGCCTCGGCGATCTTGTCCCCGTGCTCGTCGGTGCCGGTGAGAAAATAGACGTCTTCTCCGAGCAGCGCGTGGAAACGGGCCAGGGCGTCGGCCACGATGGTCGTATAGGCATGCCCCAGGTGGGGCTTGGCGTTGACGTAATAAATGGGCGTGGTGATGAAAAAGCGGTTCACGATCCGGTCTCCGGGTCACGGGAAGAGGGTTTGCCGCCGTGGCGGCCTTCGGGACGGCCTTCGGGGCGGCCGGAAGCGCGCTCGTCCGGCTTGCGCTCGGACGGACGGGGATTTTGTTCGCCGCCCTGCTGCTGCGGCCGGGAATGCTTGCGCCCGGCGCGGCGGGGACGCCTGGAATTACGCCCGGGGACGTCGCGCTCGGGGCGCGGGGAGGCCGGACGTTCCTGCGCATCGGCCGGGGTGTCCGCGCCGGCCTGTTCCGAGGCGGGAGACGGGGCCCGTCCGCGGCCGCGGTCACGGGCGAGCGGCCGTCCCGCGCCGCGTCCCTGCCCGGCGGGAGGGCCGGGCCGGCGCGGGGACGGGCGCGCCGCATCCGGGAGCGCGCCTGCGCCGGGCCGTTCGTCGGCCTTTTGCGCACCTTGCGTTTCAGGCAGGGGCTGCTTGGCCTCGGCCACGGTGCTCCATTCGTCCACGGTCAGCTCGCGTTCCTCGCCGACCTCGTCGAGCACGGTGACCGTCTCGCGGAAGAGATTGGTGCGCAGCACCTTGACCGTCCCCAGGGAGGTGGAGAACTTCTTGCCGACGCGGGGGCATTTCTTCTGGAACTGTTCGTAGTTTTCCTGCTCGAAGGAAAGGCAGCACAGCAGCCTGCCGCAGATGCCGGATATCTTCGTCGGGTTGAGGAACAGGTTCTGTTCCTTGGCCATCTTGATGGTCACGGGCGCGAACTTGCGCATGAAGCGGCGACAGCAGCACATCTGGCCGCAGTTGCCGATGGCGCCGAGCATCTGCGTTTCGTGGCGCACGCCGATCTGGCGCAGTTCGATGCGGGTGTGGTAGGCCTTGACGAGATCCTTGACGAGTTCGCGAAAGTCGATACGGCCCGGAGCGGTGAAGTAGAAGACGATCTTGCCGCGGTCGTGGAGCACTTCGACGTCCACGAGCTTCATTTCCAGGCTGCGGGATTCGATACACTTGCGGCAGTAGGCGTGGGCCTCGCGGGCAAGGGCCTCGTTTTCGCACTGGATGTCCAGGTCTTCCTGGGTGGGAAGGCGGAAGATGGGTTTGATTTCCTGTTCGGCCGCATCCGGGGGCGGCGTGTCGGCGACGACGGTCACCCGGCCCATGCCGAGACCCTGCTCGGTCTGGACGAGGACGCAGTCGCCAAGGCCCACGACAAAGGGGCCGGAGTCGAAGTAATAGACCTGTCCGTGGTCACGGAACTTGATGCCGAGAATATGGCTCATGCGCGCCCTATGGGTACGCCGCGAAGCGCGGCGGTTACGATCTGCAAGCGACAGAAGATACGCCATTTGCCGGCGAACGGCAAATGGCGCGACGGGGTTTCCGAAATTTTTTCACACAAACTCGTTGACAACCCCGGCCCGCCCGCGTAAACCGCTTCTTCGCCGCACATGAGCAGCGCACGGGCCATTAGCTCAATTGGTAGAGCAGCGGACTCTTAATCCGTTGGTTCAAGGTTCGAGTCCTTGATGGCCCACCAGGAAGTTCAGGCACTTAGGTGAAAACCTAGGTGCCTTTTTCTTTTTTTGCCCTGCGCTTTACTGCCACCACGTTCCCCCTTTGCAGGGAACGGATGGGAAGCCCATCAAGCCCCGAGCGTCCTGCACATGGGCCCACTCTTCCCGGCGTGGAAATATCAGGCTATATCAGGGCGGACGTCGGATAACGCAATCATGATGCCAGGGAGAGCGCCAGACATGAAACGCCATACGGCATTACCGCTCCTGATCGTCCTTGTCATGGGCCTGGGACTGGGGTGCCAAGCCGCCAAAAATTCCATGGCCACTACCGCCCCCGCCCCGGGACGGACTTCTCCTCTGGCAGGGGCCAGCCAACTCGTACTGGTGGTGGCCGAGGATTGGAATACGGACCACGCGCGCCTGCGTCGGTTCGAGCGTTCCGAGCCCAATGGGACGTGGCATCCCGTCGGCGGGGACGTTCCCGTGAGCTTGGGGCGAAACGGCTTGGCCTGGGGAAGGGGCCTGCATGGCGAGCGACTCTCCGCAGCGCCGGTCAAGGCGGAAGGGGACGGCCGTGCGCCCGCCGGCGTTTTCAGTTTGCCGCTCGCCTTTGCCGGCCCGTCCGAGTCCTCCTGGTCGTCGCCGAAGTTCCCCGTCTACCGGGTCACGGCGCAAACCGTTTGCGTGGATACCGTCGCGTCGAAGCATTACAATCAAATGTTCGAGGAAAACACGGCAGACAAGGACTGGAAGAGCGAGGAGCGGATGTTGCGGCCGGACGGCCTGTATCGTTACGGATTGTTCGTGGATCACAATGCCCCGAGCGCCGCGCCGGATGCCGGCTCGTGCATATTCCTGCACTTGTGGCGGGGGCCTGGCGCGCCCACGGCGGGCTGTACGGCCATGGCCGAACCGAACCTGCGCGCCATTTTGGACTGGCTCGATGCCACGAAAAAACCGCTGCTCGTGCAATTGCCGCGCGAGGAATTGCTCCGCCTGGCTCCTGTCTGGGGCGCGCCCGAGCTTGCAGCAACGCAATGAGGCGTTTGATCTTCCAGCGTCGCCGCGACCGCCGCAGCAGTCTTCCGGTCCGGCGCTTCAGTCGCTTGCGGCCGTGTCGGCGCAAAGGATGAAGGTGGCTGCCCCGTTGCAACCCCTCCGACTGACGGCACGGGAGTGGCTTGTCTGTACGGTGGCTGCCTGCGGCTTCCTCTTCGACAGCTACGAACTGCTCATGCTGCCGCTCGTCGTGCGCCCGGCGCTCATGGAGCTCGGTGGTATCCGTCCCGGTTCGCCGGAATTCACGTTTTGGTTCGGACTGCTTTTTTATGTCCCGGCCATAGCCGGCGGCGCTTTCGGCCTGCTTGGCGGCTACCTCGCCGACCGCTTCGGCCGGCAGCGGATCCTGACGGCAAGCATCCTGCTCTATGCGGTCTCCTCGTTCCTGACGGGATTTGCCGTGAACCTGCCCATGTTGCTCGTCCTGCGCTGCCTCGTTTTCATCGGCGTCTGCGTGGAATTCGTTGCTGCCGTCGCCTGGCTGGCCGAAATCTTTCCCGAACCCCGCCGCCGCGAAGCGGTGCTTGGAACCACGCAGGCCTTTTCTTCCGTCGGGGGGCTGCTTGTGGCCTTGGCGGGAGGCGTCGCGGCATCGTTGGCGAGCGGCCGTCCTATCGAGGTCTTCGGCTGGTTTGCGTTGCCGCCCATGTCCCTGCCACCGATCGTCCTTCCGAATTTTCTGTCGTTTCTCGGGCCCATCGCCAATCCGCACGCCGATTGGCGCTACACGCTCATGTCCGGCCTGCTGCCGGCCCTGCCGCTTCTCCTGGCGCGACCCTTTCTGCCGGAATCCCCGCTTTGGCTGGAAAAGCGCCGCGCCGGCCAGCTTGCCCGGCCAAGCGTGGCCGCGCTGTTCTCCCCCGGCCTCAGGCGCACCACCTGCCTGATCACCGCCATGTTCACCCTGAGTTTCGCCGCCTCCTTTGGAGCCTTGCTGCAAGCGCCGCAGATCGTGCCGGGACTGCCCGAGACCCGGGCCGCCGTGGCCGAAGCCCGGGACAAACGGTTCTCCGCCGCAGACGAGACGTCGCTTCGTGCCCGGTGGACGGCGGCGGGATGCTCCGAGGACGAAATCGAACGGCGCATCCTCGCCGAAAAGCGCCGCGTCGCCGGACCCGTGGAGCAGGGAGTGGCGGCACGCGTGACCACGTTTCAGGAAATGGGGGGGCTTTCCGGGCGGTGCGCCCTGGCGGTGTTGGCGGTCTGGATCGTCAGCCGCAGGAGGCTGTTCCGCTGTTTTCTGATCCCGGCGGCCATCGTCTTGCCGGCGACCTTCGCCTGGGCCGGGACCACGAGCCTGCCCGCCTTTGAGCGCGGTCTGTTTCTGGCGGGTTTTTTCGTGATCGGCCAGTTCAGCTTCTGGGGGAATTATCTCCCCCGCGTCTTTCCGCTGCACCTGCGGGGCACGGGCGAGAGTTTCGCGGCCAACGTCGGCGGACGCATGCTCGGATCGAGCTTCGCCGCCCTGACCCAATGGCTGGCCGCCGCCCTTCCCTTCGCCGCCGCGCATCCCGCCCGGGTGGCCTACGCCGCCGCCGCGGTCGCCTTCCTGGTCGCCCTCGCCAATCTGTTCGCCTCCCGCTGGCTGCCCGAGCCCTCCTCGCAGTCCCTGCCCGAGGAAGCACAGGAGCCTTAGGGACGCGGCAACAGCCTATCCGCAACGCGGCGGGGGCGTCCCCAGGCCGGCGTCCGCGCAGCCGTCCCCGCTCGCCCGGCCAAGGTGCTCCACAGCCATGTCCGTCAGTTTTTGCCGGTCGGTCTTGCCCCGGGGCGTCACCGGCCACTGCGCGACAGCCAGGCAGGCCACGGGCACGGACAAGGCGTCCACCCTGTCGGCGACGTAGCGAAGAAGCGTTTCGGACCCGGGATCGGGGCCGGTCGTACGATAAAAGGCCACGGGCACCTGCCCGGCCTCGATATCGGGCGCTCCCACCACCACGGCTTCGGCCACGCCGGGATACCCGGCCAGAAGGTCGGCCACCAGGGCGGCGGCCACCTGGACGGCATGGCGCACGACGACGTCTCCGCAGCGGCCGAGAAACCAGTAGTCGCCTGCGGCATCGCGACGCATGAGATCGCCCGTGTCGTACCAGCCGGCGCCGATGGCCCGATGCGTGGCCATGGTGTCGTTGAAATAGCCGACCATCATGTTCGCCGAGGTCACGAGGAGGCGTCCCGGGCTCCCCTCGGGAACGTCCCGCCCGGCGTCGTCCACAAGCCGCAGGGACACGTCGCCCACGGGCCTGCCGACGCAGCCGGGCTTGTCCGTATCGCTTGGCGCGACCACGGCCACAAGGCCTGTTTCGCTGAGCCCGTACAGATTGCAAAAAGGCCGTCCGCTGGTTCGCCGGACCGCTTCATAGAGGGCCGATCCCGGCGCGTCGCCGCCGCTGAGCCAAAACCGCAGACGTGAATGATCGACCAGGGCCGCACCCGGATCGGCGAAGAGCATCCGGGCGTAGCTTGGCATCACGAGGCAATACCCGGGGCGGACTTCCCCGTAGAGACGCCAGAACGCCTCCGGGGTCGGGTTTTCGGCCAGCACGACGGTTCCGCCCAGGCGCAGCATGGCCAACACCTGAAACACCAGGACCACCGGCCGGTCGGCCCGGAACACGGCCAAGGTCGTATCCCCGGCCGTGACGCGAAGGGCCTGGACAAAGGCGTCCACACGCCGCGCGAGTCGCTCCTGGGTGTGCGCGACGGCCTTTGGCCTGCCGGTGGAGCCGGAGGTGAAAACGAGAAGGCAGATCGGGTCCGGCACGCCGCTTCGGGGCGCGGGAACGGTTGCTTCATGGGCGAGAAAGGCGTCATATCCTACGGCTCCCGGTTCGGAACCGTCGAGGCAGACCGTCGCCGTCAATCGCGCCCGCGCCTCGGCAGGGATGGCCGCGCCCGAACCGGCGGCCAGAACGAGGCCCCTGGCCCCCGTCTGCGCGAGGACCTCGGCCTGCCTGGCCGGCGGCGCGTCCTGCGCAAGCGGAACAAGGACCAGTTCGGCCCGGCAGGCGGCCAGGATGACGGTGACAAGCTCGATGGAGTTCGGGAGCAAAACGGCAAGCCGGTCGCCCGGAGCGAGACCGAGGCTCGCAAGCCAGGCGGCCATCCTGCCCGCGTCAGCAACCAACCGGGCATAGGTGACGTGACGCGGCCCGCAACGCAGAGCCACGGCCTCGGGCAGCGCCGCTGCCGTGGCGGCGACCACGCGGTATAGGGACACTCTCCACTCCTTGGCATGTTCCCATGCCCTTGTGCCGCCGCAGGCTTACCCCGCTCAAGCCCGGCCGGCGCCTTTGCAGGGAGCCTACTTCTCCGAGAAGTCCGCGGGATCGGCCTTGATGTTCTTCCCGATCTGGTTGCGCAAGGTCTTGCTGTACGCAGCCGTCTTCGCCTCACCGGTCTTGTTGTTGTATTTGAACTTAAATTCGATATCGTTTGGCAGATCGCATTTATACAAGCTCATCTTCCCGTCGGTCTTTACAGTGACCGGCGTACAAAAGCCCGCTTTTATGTCGGCGAGAATATCCTTTTTATCTCTGCCGATAACACGAATGATTCTTGCATAATATTTTCCGTCGACGAATGCATAAGCAATAGCAGGCGATGCCTTCTGATGCACAGGAAGGCGGCAGACCCCAACGTAATTATAATAAGAAACACCATCTTTTTTCATATATAACACAAAATTTCCATCATCGATATCGCTCAACTTCGTGCCGAAATCAAGTTTCCCACATTCAAAAGCCTGCGCTTGCTGATAACAAAGAACGGTAAGAATAAATGTCGCAACAAGAATAAACGTACGCATAATTCCTCCATTGTTTGATGGACCGAACGGAGCGCAACACACCCTGACACAAATGCCTTTTGCGACCAATATCAATCCGAAACTGTCCAAGCCCAAAATCCGGACTGGCGCCTCTGAAAAAAAACACGGCATTATCCGGATTCGCAACACGCATGCTTCCGCATCGACAACGACAAAGCGAAATGCGACAACACTCTCTCAAAATATTTCATTGTTTGCAGCGTCAGTCAACTCAAGGAAATGATACGCCGCCTGTCGAGACTCATTCGAGACGTGCTCATTCCCCATGCACCCCAAACGACCAAAGAACCCCGGCATTACGAACCATGTTCCAGCATGTCTGAGGCGTTAAGATTGCTTCTTTTGACGCGACCGATCGTCTCGTCGCCGGGAAGCTGTTCGAAAAGTCCCGCGGCAATAGCTCAAGAGGGGCGTCAACGCCGTCGGCAACCCGGCTTCCCCACCGCTGCCCATGTTCAAGATTCTCCTGCTCCGGCGGTGGCACAATCGCAGCGATGCGGGCTTGCCTCCTGGCCGCCGCAGGCATCTCCCCTCCCCCGCTCTCCCACTCCCCTTATCCCGTCAGCACCGTCGCAACGGCGTTGAAGGAGGCGGGCGTGGTGAAGCCCGGCGCGAGCAGGTAGACCGGCGTGTTCGCGGCCGTGACCGCGCTCTGGCTCGTCGCGCCCTGGTTCATGAAGTCGAAGTAGGCGGACCGGATGAGCGGATTGGTCAGGACTTCATTGTAGACGGCCTGCCATTCCTGGGGCGTGGCCAGGCTTTGCCCGTACGTCTCGGCGTAGTCGTATTCCTTGCCCCAGGCAGGCGCGCTCGACTGGAGGTCGAGGGTGTAGGTCGTCTCGTCCTGCAAGGCAAAGGTCCCGGTATCGTAGGTGTATATCTGGTAGCCGGGGTTGTTGCCGAACACCGGGGAGATCGACGGGGCGATGCGGACGAGGTTCGACGCGCCCGAACCGTCCGTGGCGGTGATGAGCCTGAAATCGTCGTTGTGCGTGTGCCCCGTGAAGGTGGCGGCGAGGGTGCCGTCGTAGGCCAGTTCCAGGGCCGTGAAGGCGTTGTTGAAGCCGTCCTCCAGCATGCCCGAGTAGGTCATCTGCCCGGTCTGGCCGTAGGTTTCGGCCACGCTGCCGTCGGCCGCGCCGACCGGAATGTGGCCGACCACCCAGACTTTCTGGAAATTCTGCGCGGAATCGGCGAGCTGCGAGGAAAACCAGGCCAGTTCCACCAATCCGGGGCCGGGATCGTCGTATTCGGTGATCCAGAGGTTGTCGTTGAGCACGACGTACTTGATCCCTGTCGGACCGTCGGGCTCCACGGCGTAATAGCCGCCCATGGCGTAGCTGGTCGCGAAGGCCGCCCGGTCCGCGTCGTTGTTGAAAAAGGCCTGGGCGATGACGGGAGCCGAGTTCGCCAGGTAGGCGTCGCCGGGGCGCGCCCCGATGCTGCCGAGCATGTTGTCGGTGTCGCAGTTGCCGTCGGCCACGAGCACCGTGGCGTTCGGGAAGCGGGCGTCCACTTCGCCGACGAAAAACTGCACGGTCTTTTGCGCGAAGGCGTCGAGGCCGGCCTGGCTCGTGTCGCCGGTAAGCGCGGCGTAGTCCGCCGGGAAATCGTGGCCCAGGATGTCGCCGGGATAAATGATCAGGGAGACGCCGCCGGCCCGGGCGGCCATGTCGTCGAGGGCCGATTCGAACAGGGCGTAGTTGCTGTCGCTGCCGTAGGCCGCGTAGCCGGTCTGGCTCGAAGAGGCAAGGATGCCCTTCCAGGCCGAGACGTCCGAGGCCGCCAGGGACGGCACCAGGGACGGGTCGGCGAAAGGATCGAAGTGCACGTCGGAAAAAAGGAGAAACGTGGACGCGTTGCCGGCAAGCTCCATACGGCCTTCCCTCCCGGGCCCAGCCCGGACATGCGAGTACGTCGCTCCCGTATCCGTGGGCCAGCCGGGGCGTGTCAAGGAAGAAGCGCGAAACGTCGTGGAGGCTTACGAAAATAAAAGCCTAGAGCGTGGCGTAGAATTCCGCCGGGGCCAGTTCCGTGGATTCGAACCAGCCGCGTTCGGACAGATGGCGGCGTATGTCCTGGCACAGCTCGCACTTGTCGATGTAGCCGGCGGGGTTGGCCGTGAAATCCTCGAGATGGGCGGCGTAGTCGTAGAGGCCGCGGATGCCGGATTCGGCCAGGGTGGACAGGATCGGGTACAGTTCGGGGTCCAGGGGCGCGCCGAGGTCCGCGGCGCGGATGGCCAGGCCCGAACACAGCCCGGGCACGTAGTCGCCGTAGAGGTCCATGTGAAAATGGCTGACGTCGGTGAGCTCGCCGCGGCAGTCGGCGGACGCGCCCGCCAGCACGTCCTCCACGGGCCGGCGGCCGAGCGCCGGCGCGAACAGGTCGAAGGCCCGCCCTCCCAGGTGGATCCAGGTGCGCTCGAGAATGCGCGCCGGATAGTCCGGGCCGAAATGACGGAGGTATTCGGCGAAGGGATGGGTCGTCTCCGGGTCGAACGCCCGCAGGTCCTTGAGGAAATGCTCCTGCCAGGGAAAGACGTCCACGCCCGCGGCCCGGGCCGCCTCGATGGTCCCCAGGGTCTTTTTGAGGGGCACGAAACCGTTGTGCATGGGGCTTACGGACACGAGCAGCCGGGTGAGGCCCATGCCGCGCAGTTCGGTAAGAAGCCCCACCGCCTCGTCCATGTCGTCGAACCACGAGCCGCTGGTTTCCACGTACTCGAGGGGCATGCCCGTCTCGGCCGCCGCCGCCAGCACGCCGGCCAGGGAGAACGGATCGACCAGCGGTTCGCCGCCGCCCACGTGCATGGCCGTCGCGCCCAGGGACAGGGCCTTGGAAAAGAGCATAGCGGCCGTGGCCTGGTCGATGTATTCCGGCGCGCGGGACGGCCCGCCGCGATAGAGGCAATGCGGACAGGCGCTCTGGCACTGGTAGGTGGCGACAAGCCCGCCCGAACGCAGGCGCGTGACGGCGAGGGTCATGGGCCGTCAGCCTCCGGCCAGCGAGGTCAGGGCGGAAAGCGCCGCCTCGGCGTGCCCCGCCGCCTTGGCCACCTTGGGCCAGACCTGGCGCACGACGCCCTCGGGGTCGATGAGGAAGGTGGAACGCACCGTTCCCATGGCCTCCTTGCCGTACATCTTCTTCATGCGCCAAGTCCCGTAGGCGTTGTGGGCGGCGAGTTCAGGGTCGGAGAGCAGCAAAACCGTGAGCGCGTGCTTGTCGATGAACTTGGCGTGGGTGTCCGGCTTGTCGCGGCTGACCCCGACCACGGCCGCGCCGAGCGCGGCGAAACGCGGCAGAAACGTGGAGAACTCGACGGCCTCGGTGGTGCAGCCGGAGGTCAGGTCCTTGGGATAGAAATACAGCACCAGCCAGCGGCCCCTGAAATCGGCCAGGGAATGGATCTTGCCTGCCGCGTCGGGCAGGCTGAAAGCCGGGGCCGGGTCCCCGGGCTTGGGCCAGGGTTCGTCGCTCATGGCTGCTCCATCCTGGCGAGCGGCAGTTCCGTCGCGGCCAGCTTCTTGTGGATCGAATCGATGTCTTCCACGGGGTAGCGTTGCCGCAAATAAAAATAGCGGTCCACCACCTTGAGCACATAATCCCGGGTTTCGTCAAAGGGGGGCACGCCGCCGGCCTTGGCCACGGCTCCGGGGCCGGCGTTGTAGGCGGCCAGGGCCATGACCTCGGTCTGGAAGCGGTCCAGCATGGATTTGAGATAGCGTGTGCCGGCGGCGATGTTGCGCTCGGGGTCGAAGGGCTCGGTGAGGCCGAGGAACTTCTGCGTGTCGGGCATGATCTGCATGAGCCCCTGCGCGCCCTTGGGCGAGACGGCGCAGGCGTTGAAGCGCGATTCCTGCTCGATGAGCGCGTAGACCAGGCGCGGGTCCAGGCCGTTCTTGCGGCTGTGGATGTTGACCAGACGCAACAGCTTCTTGTCCTCGATAAGCGCCGGATAACGGCAGGCCACGGCGCGCGCGCCGCCGTCGAGATGCCGGCCGGCCTGACGCATGGCCGCGTCGCGCTTGGCCGCGGCGACGGGATCGGGCAGGCTGATGCCGTGGATTTCCGTGGCCGGCATGGGCGCGGTCGCCATCTTCGGCCCGGCGGCGATCCCCGGCACGGACGCAAACAGGAAAAGGCCGACCCACACGGCCGGCGTCAATACGCGCATCGGACATGGCTCCTTGGCGACATACCCCTGCCACCTACCCCCTTCGCCAGGGATTGACAAGAAAGGGGTCAACGGACCTGACGCCGCCAACGGTCGATGGTGTCGTCGATGAAGCCCTTGTCGTTACACGGCTCGGCCCAAGCCGCGGAGAAACAGGCCGTGTCGCTGCGCGGCCGTTCATCCGCGGCAAGCTCGCGCATACGAATGCGCATGGGCACGGGCACGCCCTCGCCCACCACCACGGCCTCCTGCGTGCGCAGCGCCGGCAGGGCGGATAACAGTCCTGCCGCGTTTTCCGGCATGGCCCGGCGCACGAACAACTGGTCCTGCTCGTTGCTCATGCGCAGCGACACGAGCGTGTTGACCTGGGACAGCACGGTCTCGGAAATCTCCGACGGCCGCTGGGTGACGAGCCCCAGGGACACGCCGTACTTGCGCCCCTCCTTGGCGATGCGCGCCAGCGCCCGACGCGTGGGGCCAAACGCCGCCGACGCGTCGCGCGGCACGTAGCGGTGGGCCTCCTCGCACACCAGCAGCACCGGCCGGCCCCTGCCCCGCTCGGCCCACAAGGCGAAGTCGAAGATGAGCCGGCACAGCACCGACACGACCACGTCCACGATCTCCGCCGGAACGCCGGCCAGATTGAAGATGGTCAGCGGCCGCCCGTCCGCCGGCAGGCGCAGATAGCGGGCAAGCACCGCGCCCATGTTGTCCTCGATGGTAAGCTGGCCGAACATGAAGGAAAACCGGCGGTCGCGACGCAGCGCATCCAGGCGCGCCGTCAGGCGCAGGTAGGGGATGGCGCTCTCGGGCTTGTCCAGGCGGCCCATGCCGGTCTTGAGCAGCTCCGTCACCCGGGCCAAACGGTAGGGCGTGGGCGTGTCTATGGTCAGTCCACCCTCGTCGCCGCCGGCGCCGCGCCAGTACTCGGCCTTGGCCGCCAGCACGCATTCCTTGAGGATGTTGGCCTCGACCTCGCGGTAGGGCTGGCCGCCGCTGCAAAAAACCTGGACCATCTCCTCGAAATCGAGCAGCCAGTAAGGCAAAACGAGGTTGTCCGGCGTCACCGATTCGGCCATGTCGCCGAAGGCCGAGGCATATTCGTCGTGGGGATCGAGCAGCACGATGTGGCCGTTGCCGTGCGCGGCGAGCACCGAGCGCAGCAGCACGGCCACGGTGCAGGACTTGCCCGACCCCGTGGTGCCGAGCACCGCGAAATGCTTGCCCAGGAAATCGTCCACCACCATGAAGGCCGGCACCTCGGGGTCCTGGTGCAGGCTGCCGATGCGCACGCTCGATTTCGTCGGCCTGGCGTAGATGCGGGCCAAGTCGCCCGTTGCGGCCAATTGCGCCGCGCCGCCGAGGCACGGGCTCACGGAGACGCCGCGTGTGAAAGAGAAGTCGTCGCGCGCCGGACCCAGGCTCTCGCCAAGCAGCGCAAGCCTAGCCAAATGGCGGTCGTTTTCCCCGGGGCTGGCCGCCGGCGCGGGGGTCGTCAGCGACTGCACCAGACCGAACACCATGGAGCGCGACGACGGCAACACCACCATCTCGCCGACGCGCACCTCGCCGGCCACGGCAGCATCGAGGACCAACGTCACTTCCGCCCCTTCGATGGCGGAGACATAGCCGATGTGTTTACGTTGCATCATGAGGAAGAATGCCTCCGGCGGCCGGGGGGGATAATCCCCCCCGGACCCCCTTGATGGGGGTTGCGCGCGAGGGA
>JAEWPX010000123.1 GCA_023399375.1 Pseudomonadota bacterium
CGAAACGGCGGCCTGGGCTCGCGGTCCTTCAAGCCGTAGGCCATTCCAATCAACCGGGCCGTCAGGTTGCCCGTGGATTGCCAGGTTTCCAGGCGGCGGCAGTATTGGCGCACGCGCTCGCCCTCGAGGGCCTCGGGGTAGGCAACAAGGATAACCCGCTCACGCAGATGCGGGGCACCAAAGGCTGCCGCTGGGAACACGTCCCATTCCGCATCATACCCGATCTCGGCCAGGTCCCCAAGTACGCGGTCGAGGCCCCGGCCGAGGAGCGCTTTGACGTTCTCCACGACCGCGTACCGGGGTCGTAGCTCGCGAATGATTCTGGCGTATTGGGACCACAGCCCGGATCGCTTCCCCGTGATGCCCGCCCCCTTTCCTCCGACGCTGATATCCTGGCAGGGGAAGCCGCCGATGACGATATCGACCCGTTTGGCGCTTTTGGCATGGACGTCCCTCACATCATGGAAGACAGGGACGTCCGGCCAGCGCCTTTCCAGCACGGCGCGGGCGAATGGATCACACTCACAAAACCAGACATGAGAAAGACCGACCGCTTCGGCGGCGATGTCGCCCAATCCAGCCCCGCTAAACAAGCTCCCGACATACAACACGCTCTCCTGTGGGGGCCTCATGGGGCTCTTTTCCGGGGCTCGCGGCCCTCAGGAGATTTATGGTCCCGCAACGCGGGCACTTGATGGAGAGTTCTACGTGTTCTCCTTTTTCCGGAGGGATTACAGGCAATCCACGACGTCGGCCCAGGGTTTGAGGGAAATGAAACCCTCCATGATGCGCCTTGCCGTGCGGCCGTAGGCGGCGCGCCGGATGGCGTAGCCGTCGCCGGCTTTTTCCAGGGCGATCTCCACTTCGATGTCCCCGCAGGGATGGCCGATGCGGATGATCGGGGCGGCCTTGGCCGAATCGGATAACACGTCGTTTACGACCGTGCCGGGAAGCCTGCTGGCCACGGCCGTGCACACCGCGCCCGTGCCGGAATAGGTCCGGTGGTAGGCCCCGGCGAAGCGGATGATCCCCTTGAGGTCGTAGCTGTCCGCCGCGATGGCCGCGCCGGTCTGGAAGCTGGCGTAGGGGACCGGCGGGCCGATGAAAACGCAAAAGGGCATGGTTGGATTGGTTTCCAGAAAGGTGGCGAGGTCCTTGTAGAGCCCGAGTTTGACGCCGGCCGTGCCGCGTATTTTGTCGGCGAGGTCGCCAAGGGCGCTGTTTTCAAGCACCGAAGCGAAGGACTCGCCGCCGGTCAGGCCCACGTCGGCCGCCTTGACGAACACGGCCGGGTTGGCCGCGTCCACGACGGAGACAGTGAACGCGCCGCAGCCCTCCACGTCGAGGGTCTCCGAAGCTTTTCCGGTCGGCAGCAGGCCCTTGCCGAGGGTGCCGCCGGTTCCGGCGAAGTCCAGCAGGATTTTCGCCCCGGTCCCGGGCACGCCGTCGATGGCGAAATCGCCGGCCACGGCCGCCTTGCCGTTAACGACCGGCACCTCGGCCACGATGATCTTGTCGGTATTCGTGTTGTAGATGCGGATCTTGGTCATTGGCGAGACCGCCGGCACCAGCCCCTCGTCCATGGCGAAAGGGCCCACGCCGGCGGAGATGTTGCCGCAGTTGATCCGGTAGTCCACCAGCGGTTCGGTGAACATGACCTGGCCGAAGGTGTAGTCCACATCGGCGTCCGAGCGCGCGCTCGGGCCGATGATGGCCGTCTTGCTGGTCAGCACGTTGGCCCCGCCCAGACCGTCGATTTCGGTGATGTCCGGACTGCCGTAGACGTCCAGGATGACCTTGTCGCGCAAGGCCGGATCGGCGGGCAGGTCGCCCGCGTGGAAATAGACGCCCTTGCTCGTGCCGCCGCGCATGAACACGCCGCGAATCTTTTTCATGAGGTTTCTCCCGCAGCTTTGCGGTTCTTGCAAACCGTTGCTCCGTTCCGGTTGGGTCGGGATTATTCCCCGTTCCTTCCTTTTTCATAAACGAACCAGGTGTCGGCGAAGGTGTAAGGATATTCGGGCCGACGGTCGGCGACGCGCCCGAGTTTGCCCCGCAGGTTGCCGAAGGCCCGGTACAGCAGCGGATTGGGCTGGCCGTGGAATTCCTTGAGAATGTCGAGCCAGGTGCGCGGCGCGGCCCGGTAAAGGCGTCCATGCGCCTGGTGAGTTCCTCTTCCGAAAGCGTTTCCACACCCGGCGGCACATCCCCCAAGGGCTCGGTGATGGTGCAGGCCATGAAGGAGTCGAGATCATAATCGCCCACCACCGGGATGGTGCAATCGAAACCCACCTTGGACATGAAGACGGGGGCTTATCGGTGCGGCCCAGGGGATCGAGGGGCAAGACGTTGAGTTCCGGGATGATGAGCGTGTCCTTGCGCGGGTCGTAGCGCCAGGCCATGGCCCACTTCACCCGGTCGTCGTCGAAGATGTCCACGTTCTCGTCAAAGACGTAGGCCAGTTTGGGGAAGCGCGCGCCAAAGCCCAGGGCGTTGTCCAGGTAGCGGATGCGGGTCGGCCTGAAGTCATGGGGCTCGACCTTGGCCATCTTGCCGGCCGCCTCGCCGGGGGCGGCGAGCAGGTCTTTGACAAAGGGGAACTTGGCCAGATAGGCGGCCATGGCCGAAGCTTTTTGGGCCAGCCCGTCCATCGGCCCGGCCCGGCCTTCCCTCTGCAGACCTCGTATCTCGCGCCAGGCGGCGACCTGGGGGTGCACCGTCACGGCGCAGGCTGCCGAGACGGCCAGGTTGCGGCAATGCCGGGAGCCCGGCGACGAAAAAAAAAAGATCAGATTGAAGCCGCGCGGGGCGAAATAGACGTCCGTGGCCCAGGGCTTCCCCCCGGCGCAGGTGGCCAACGTCATGGCCGGGACGGCGTCGAGGATGTCCCGCACGGCCCGGGTGAACGCCTCAAGCTCCATGCCCGCCCCAGCGCCTAAACAGGGTATGGGGGATGTCGAACTGGTCGAGGATCTTGCCCACGGTCTGGTCCACCACGTCCAGGATGGTCTGGGGGCCGTGGTAGAACGACGGGGCCGGGGGGAGGATGACCCCGCCCATCTCGGCCAGGGCGACCATGTGGCGCAGATGTCCCAGGTGCAGCGGCGTTTCGCGCGGCACGACGACGAGCTTGCGCCGTTCCTTGAGCGTCACGTCGGCGGCGCGGGAAAGCAGGTTGTCGCCAAGCGACAGGGCGATCTGGGCCAGGCTTTTCATGGAGCAGGGAACGACCGCCATGCCGCACACCGGAAAGGAGCCGCTGGAAACGGCGGCAGCCAGGTTGCCGTGGTCGTGGACCACGTGGGCCAGGGCGGCCACATCCTCTGGCGTGCGGTCGGTTTCGAGCTTAAGCGTCACCACCGCGCCTTTGCTTAAAATGAGATGCGTTTCCACGTCCGGAATGGCGCGCAGGACTTCGAGCAGCCGGATGCCGAAGAAAACGCCGCTGGCCCCGGAAATGCCGACAATAAGACGCTTCATGGAGTTTCTCCTTGAAAAGTGCCGATGGTACGGGCTCCGGCCGACGCGAGGGAGCCGGCCGGAGCGCTTTTGTCCGTGGGACGGCTAGTCGTCCGTGCCGAAGCAGTCCTTGAGCGGGAAACCCTCGGGATATTCCACTTCGCCGGTCTGTTCGTTGTAGCGCACCACGCCCTTGTGGGGGACGCCGGCCGTGGGGCCGCCGACGGCGTCGGTATCCACCAGCCGGGCCGTGCGGATGCCGTTAAGAAGCCACTCGCCGGCCACGGCGCGCGCGGCGCACTTGGTCCATTCCTCGCACCAGTCGCCGAGGTCGTAGCCGTACCATTTCCAGCGCGGCGAGATATGCGGCAATCCGGCCTTTTCCCACAGTTCCCTGGCCTCCTCCATGATCTCCTTGGTCGGCAGGGCCACCGGCGGCATGGGGTAGTGCATGGTGGCGTCGATCATGATCTTGGCCTCCCATTCCCGGTCGCGCAGCTTGGGGGCATGGCCGTTGGCCTGGTAGTCCTCGATTTTGACCGACTTCATGAGGTCGGTGCGGTAGGCGATGGCCCACAGCACTTCTTCGACGTTGTTGGGATTGATGTCCTCGTCCACGGCCACGGTGATCTTGCCGACCGAGCGCATGAAGGCGCTGGCGCCGGTCAAGGCCCGCCAGACCTCGGTGCGCGGGGTGTTTTTCTCCAGCACGATGACCGTCAGGCGCGACACCCCGATCATGGGGCCGTGCAGGGCCACGTCTTTCACCTGGCGCACGTACAGCGTGTTTTTTAAGTGGTTGAGCATCACGGCGCTGTAGTTGAGCTGCTTGATGACGCCGGATTCCGACGGGGCCATCTGGGAGATCATGGAGGTGATGATGGCCTTCTTGCGTCTGGTGATGGCCGTGACCTCGATGGAGTGGTTGTATTCCTCCACGCTCATGTTGCCGTAGGATTCGCCGAAGGGCGCTTCCATTTCCAGTTTGGTGGGGTCGATCCAGCCCTCGATGATGATCTGGGCGTCGGCCGGAGCCCATAGGGGCACGGTCTTGCAGCGCACCTTGCGGTAGGCCGCGCCGGCGAGTCCTCCGGCGATGTCGAGGTCGTTTAAGTTCTCGGGGGTCTTCTGGGGACCGATGACCTGGAGCATGGGCGGCGCGCCGACGATGAGCGCCACGGGCATCTTCTCGCCGCGCTCCTTGTATTTCACCCAGTTGTTGTGCGCCCCGCCGTTGGTCTGAATCAGCCACATGGCGGTCATGCGGTCCGACGCCTTGAGGCTGCACCGGTTCTGGCTGATGTTTTCCACATCCGTGTCCAGGTCCTTGGTGATCCATAGCCCGGCCGAGAAGTAGGGGGCGGTATCCCAGCCCGGGGTGTTGTTGGGCACGGGCAGGCTCGCCAGGCCCTTGCCCTCGCCGCCTTTGAGGTCGTCGCCGGTGATGACGACTTCCTGCACGGGCGCTTCCTCGGCGGGAATTTCCACGGCCGGGATGGGATTTTCAAAGGCGTGGACCCATTTGTCGAAGATCTTCTGGGACAGGGCGGTGAGGTCGTCGCCGGCGTCCTCGATGCCGAGCGAGGCGGCATAGATGGCCGGCGAACCGGCCGTGCCGCCCACCATCACGTCGCAGTCGCCCTGGTATTTGCGGCCCTTGCTGTCGGTGACGTTGGTGAAAAGGAAGGCGCGTTTGGGATTGTTGGCCACCACCGTGCCCACATCGCCCACGTAGCCCCAGCGCACGAAGGGATGCAGGTGCCTGTCCTTGTTGATCTCCTGGTCGATGGTCCACAGAAGGCCGGCCTTGTCCAGCTTTTCGAGGTGGGCGTTGAGATCATCGTACTGGCGGGAAAAACCTTTCTGCATGGATCGCTCCGTGATCGTCCCGGCGGAAAAGCCGAGGGTTGGAGTTTTCGCACCAACTGGTTGGTTATGATAATAACCGGATGTCGCCCACCTCCGGTGAGCGTCCGGTGGCGAACGCCTACTCGGAGAAAACGATGCCGCGCGCCTGGTCTTGGGGTTCGGCCGAGGCGCTGCGGTTGGCGGCGGACCTCCGACCGTTGGCCAGCCAGTCTCCGCCGGCCGCCCGGGCGGCGCATGCGTCCCATTCCGCCGACCAGTCGCCAAGCGAATAGCCGCTCCAGGGCGACTCGGGCGAAAGCGCCGGCAGTCCCAACTCCTCCCAAATGGTCCTGGCCCGGTCCATGAATTCCTTCTTGGGCAGGGCCACCGGCGGGAAGTCGCCCTTGGCCGTGGCGTCGATGAGCATGGTGGAATCGATGCCTCCGCCGGGGAGTTCCGGGCCGTGGCCCTTGCCCCGGTTGGGGATGACGTGGGTGTCGGTGATGGGATTGGAGCGGTAGGCCATGGCCCACAGCACCTGGTCGGTGTTCTCGGGATCGATGTCCTCGTCGATGGCGACGCAGAACTTGCCGATGGCCGGGGTGAAGCTGGCCGCGCCGAGAAGCGCCCGCCAGATCTCGGTGTGGGGCGTGCCCTTGGCGATAGTGATGAAAAGAAACCGCCGCAGGTTGGTGAGCGGCTCGTGCATGGACACGCGCGTGACGCCCTTGATGGCCAGCGTGTCGCGCAGGTGGTTGAGGTAGAGCGGCTCGTAGGCGACTTTTTTTATGACGCTCGATTCGCAGGGCGTGACCTGGGAGATGATGGAGGCGATGGTGTAGTTGGTCCGGCGGGTGATGGCCGTGACGGTCATGGAGAAGTTGTATTCCTCCAGGGCCATGTAGCCGTGGGACTCGCCGAAGGGGCCCTCGGGCTCCAGGCTGTCGGTGTCGATGAGCCCCTCTACGATGACTTGCGCCTGGGCCGGCACGAGCAGGTCCACGGTCTTGCAGCGCACGACCTCGATTGGACAACCGGCCAGGGCGCCGGCCACGCCCAGTTCGTCGCAGTCAAGCGGCAGTTTCTGCGGCCCGGTGAAGGCGACCAGCGGCGGCGCGCCAAGGACCACGGCGGCGGGCATCTTTTCGCCCCGGGCCTTGTACTTGCGCCAGTGCACTCCGCCGCCGGCCAGCGTCGAACGCTCCATCATGACGGCCACGCGGTTGGGGGCCTTGAGGTTGCCCCGGTAGAGCCCGAGATTCTGGATGCCGGTGTCCGGGTCGCGGGTGGCCCACAGCCCGGCCGTGAAATAGGGGGCGGTGTCGTAGCCCGGGGTCGAGATGGGGATGGGCAAGGCGTCGAGGCCCTTGCCTTCGCCCAGCAGTTCGTCGCCGGTCAGGACCACTTCCTGGCAGGGGGCCGTGGCCACGACCTTGGGAGCGATGGGCGCGGCCATGGCCTCGATCCAGGTTTTGCCGATGTCTTCCCGGGGCTTGCCAAGGCCCAGGGCGTAGATGTCCGGGGTGGCGGCCAGGGCGCCGATGGTCACCTTGGCTCCCGGATAGGTGCGCCCCTTGGCGTCGGTGACGTTGGTGAAGACAAACGCCTTGCGGCTTTTTTCGGGGATGCGGCCCCGGTACTGCCAGCGCACCAGGGGGTGCATTTCCCGGTCCTTGTCGATCTCGCGGTCGATGGTGTGCAGGAGGCCGGCGGCGGCCAGTTTTTCGAGGTGGGCGTCCAGATCGGGACAGCCAGGGGCGGGGTCGGACATGGGGCGCTCCTTTGGTGGCTGAGGTTCGGGGTGTTGCCGGCACGGGGCACGGCCGGGCACGACGATGCGGGCCGCGTTGTATTTTTACCAACTGGTTAGTCAGTTCAAAAACCAATGAAATCGCTCCGAATCCTTGGCAGTCGGAAGGGGGCGCGTGGCGGGCGACCCAGTCTTCCGCCCGGCCCGGACCGCGCGGATTTCCATTTTTCCGTTTTTACTAACTGGTTAGTCTGCGGCGAAACACAATGACACCGCGCCGGTCCGTGGGAGCTGAGAGGAGCCGCGCTACGGGCTCCCCGATCTTCTTCCGCGCGCCCGGTTCACGAGGATTCCCATTGTTGAGCAATATGCCCGGTAATACCCGGGCCTGTCAACGGCGATCAGGCACCGACCGCGTGTCGAAATAAAACGCGGGCCGCCCCGTGGACAGGGATCCCATGGAGTTGGGGGCGGCCTGGGACCGGATGCGGCGGCGCCGGGGAAAGGCGAGGGATCGGCCGAGGCCGGAGCCTCAGCTCCGGGTCGGGAGCGCCAGGAAGTCCCGGACGACCTGCTCGAGGAATGCGGCCAGTTCCTCCATGGAGGGCTTGGCCTGGTTCTGGAGCAATTCGTGTTCAAAAAGCAGCGGCCGGAAGGGTCGGTTGATGGCGCTGACGAAAAGCGGTCCGGCGAGCAGGAGGTGCGCCAGGGCCGGATTGACGGGCCGTAAGCGTCCAGAGGCCACGCCGGCGACCATGACGCGGACCGTGGCCGCGTAGACGCGGGCGTACTCGGCCACGATGGCCGGGGTCATGCGGGGCGAGCCGCCGGCCAGTTCGTGGGCCACGGTCCGGGACACCCGGTCGTCGGCGATGGCGGCCTCGGCGTGATGGCGGATGAGTTCCAAGAGCGCCTCGACGGGGTCGTCGCGGCCTTCGAGCCGTTTCTCCAAAACGTCGGCGAAGGTTTTGATGTGCCGGTAGAGCACGACCTCGTAGATCTTCTCCTTGCCGCCGATGTGATAATACAGGGTGGCCTTGTTGACCCCGGCCCTGGCCGCGATGTCGTCCATCCGGGTTCCGGCGAAGCAGTTCTCGGCGAACAGGGTTTCGGCGGCGTCGAGAATGCGGGCCACGGTGGGGGAAGCGTAGTCGATGACAGTCCGGCGTCCGTGCTCAAGGGCTGGGGCTGTTTTGGAGGAGGGCGCTGCTTTCAATGCTGGACTCGGAATGAGGATGGCAAATGCACTGCTGCTCGCCAGATAGTAAGTATTGGTAGTGGGATATGGAAAATATCAACCGTAACCTAGAGCCGAACGCCATGTCGTGTCAATACGGGGGCTGGAAGGACGGGAACAAGGAGGGAGCAGGCCTGGAGTGGCCGGGCATGCGTCGGGACCAGGCTCATCGTACTGGGAGCACTTAAGAGTTGACACCTTCCCTTGTTGATTCATGGGGATCGAGGAAGGACGCTAATCGCCACCGACAGGGTGTTGGGTATTTCATGCCCTGAGTAATAATAAACCTAATCTCTCGCCCAGGGTGTAAGGGCCGATCTTCTCTCACCGGCGGCCACGCACAGGGCAAACCGCAGGTGGATAACCTGGGGATTTTGGATAACCTCTGGATAACCGTCTATGGGCTTGTTTGGGTCGTTTTAGCGGGGGGGGTGTTAGCTTTTCTCAAATAAATTAAGTAATTCTATGATGTTGCAAATCCTCGTTCGGCCTTCTAAGCAGACGGCCGCAGGTTCGAATCCTGCCGGGGGGGCGGAAACGGTGGGACGAGCGTTCACGATGCTGCTTCACCCGGTGGTCTTTGTCTCTTCGGCCGTATCGACGCCGGAGAGGGCGTCCATGATGGCGCCGGGATCGAGGAGCCGTATGCGTTGGCGGGAGACGGCGATGAGCCCGCGCGCCTCGAAGGCGGCCAGGGTTTCGCTGACCGTCTGCTGGCAGGAGCCGGTCATGGCGGCGATTTGCCCCTGGGTCAGCCGAACCGGCACGTCCGCCGGCCCGCCCCTGGCCTGGGCGATCTCGTCGTGGGACAGGCACAGCAGGAGCTTTAAAAGCCGCGTCGGCACGTCGCAGGTCATGACGTTTTCCAGCTGTTCGCTGAGGTAGCGGATGCGCCGGCCGAGCACTTCGATGATGCGCCTTGCCATAAGCGGCTGGTCCAGCAGCAGGGAGAGCAGGTCGTTGCGGCGGATTTCCAGGAGCACGCCGTCGGAAAGCGCCTGGGCCGAGCACTTGCGGCGTTCGCCTCCCACCACCTCGGCCAGGCCGAACATCTCGCCGGCAGAACGGATGAAAAACGTGGGCTCTTTGCCGTGCAGCGACACCCGGAAGATTTTGACCGAGCCCTGATCCAGGTAAAACGAGCGGTCGCAACGGTCGTTTTCGAAAAACACGATAGCGTTTTTTTTGAGCCGCCGCACGGACGCGAACTTGCGGAAGGCCTCGAACTCGCGTTCCAGACCGTCGAAGAAGCCGCCCTTGATCAGGTGCCATTGCAGGGAGGATTCGCGCAGGGCCATACTCCATCATAGGGGCCTTTGCCGCCAGGTCAAGGCGGCGGCCGGCCGCCGTCGGAAGACGGACGCCCGGCCGCCGGCCATGACGACCCCCTGGCCATGCCGGAAGGGAGCTTCCGGGAGGCGGGTTAATCCTTGACGTCCAACCGGTTGCGATACTTGTAGGTCACGGTCTCGCCATGTATGTCCGTGCACTTCCAGGTGATGGAGTTCTTGCCCATGATGGGGACAAGCCGCGCCTTGTGGTAGCCGAGCTGGTAGGGCATGCGCGTTTCGATGGCGTGTCGCGGACACATTTTCACGCAGGACATGCAGTCCCAGCAGTCGCGGGTGGCGTGGCAGTGAGATTTGCCGTCCGGCCCCACGTACAGGAGGTCGCCCGGGCAGGCCTCTTCGCAGAACGATTCTTCGCGGCCGGCGCAGCCGTTGCATTTTTTCGGATCGATGATGGGTGGCATGGCTTCCTCCGTTTAGGGCTTGTAACGGTCGCCCGGCACGAGCTGCTCGTAGGGCCGGGTGAAGGTTTCGATTTCGCCGGTAGCCAGATTTTTTCTGCTTTCCACATGGCAGTCATAGGCCGGGTCCGTTTCGGGATAGTCCGAGCGGGTTTGCCAGCCCTGCCAGCGGGTCTCCTTGCGAAAGCGCAGGTGGTGGCACAGCACCTCGGCCACATCGATGCGGTCGATGACCTCGTGGACGGCCATCAGGTCGTGCAGGTCGCCGGCCCGCAGGTATTTGGTCTGGTCGCGCAGCATGGCGAGGTGCCTCAGGGCATAGTCCAGGCGCTCCTCGTTGGTGCGGTAGAACTGGCTTGTGCCGCCCGCGTATTCGTCCATGAGCCGTTGCAGACGTTCCTCCATTTCCAGGGCGCGCAGGCCGTCGAAATCTTCGCCGCGCAGGAGCGGCGCGAAGACGCGGGCCTTTTCCGCCTC
Organism: Pseudomonadota bacterium; assembly: GCA_023399375.1. GTDB lineage: Bacteria > Desulfobacterota > Desulfovibrionia > Desulfovibrionales > Desulfovibrionaceae > Solidesulfovibrio. Next base: position 10,522 of record JAEWPX010000123.1, read on the forward strand.
CAGCTGGGCGGCGTCCGGCTCGGGCAGCTCCAGCTCCCGGATGTAGGCCGCCGCGCCGCGAAGCGCGAGCTTGCCCTCGGCGGCGCAGCCGCCCACGAACTTGTTGGGATTGCCGCCGGCCGTCTCGCCGGCCGCGAACAGCCCCGGCACGGTGGTCATGCGCGCCAAGTCCACCCAGAAGCCGGACTGGGTGTGCCCGCCGACGATATACGGGTCGGAGCCGTAGATTTCGATGGGCTCCTTGACCGGGTCCTGGCCGCGGCTGGCCAGGAAGAGCACGAAGCTCGGGCGTTCGTTGAGGTAGTCCGTCATCATCCGGCCGGCCAGTTCGGGGTCCATGCCGCGCGTGTCGCAGTAGGTGGGGCCGCGCCCGGCCAGCCATTCCTCCATGGGGGCGTTGGCCCGGATGTAGCGCGGGGCCTTGTCCGCGCCGAGGTGGGCGTAGCGGCTTTGCATGATGCGCTCGCCCTTGGCGTTGATGATGGGGGCCTTGTAGCCCACGGAAATCGTGTCCACCGGACCGCAGAAGTCCTTGGTGCGCGTGGCCACCCAGCGCTGCTCCATGGAGGTCATTTCCGCGCCCTGGCGGATGCCCACGGCATAGCCCGTGCCCACGCAGTAGGGGCACATCCAGATCTGGTGATGACTGTCCGTGGCGTCGGCGGTGTAGCTTTTATAGAGCCCGGCCGCACCGCCGGTGGCGTTGATGGTGGCCTTGGCCCGGAATACGTAGAATTTGCCGTCGCGCACGCCGAAACCAAGCGCACCGATGCAGCGCGGGCCGTCCATGAGCAGTTGCGTGCAGGCCACGCGGTTGTAGACCTCCGCCCCGGCTTCCAGGGCTTTTTCGGCCATGATGGGTTTGAGCTGTTCGCCGTGGATGGAGATGTCCCAGGCGCCCCGGTAGCGGATCTTGCCGGCCTCGTCGCGCAGGATGGGCAGGCCCCAGCGCTCCAGGTCGTCCACGGACTCGTTGAGCTCCCGGGCGTTGGACAGGGCCAGGTCCTCGCGGATGGGGCCGCCGCCGACCTGGGAGCGGCACCAGCGCACGAGGTCTTCCGGAGTCTTGCCTTCGGGGATGTAGGTGTTGATGGCGTCCATGCCGGCGGAGCAGGCTCCGGAGCGCATGATGTGGGCCTTTTCCATGATGACCACTTTGAGCGTGGGGTCGATCTTGGCCGCTTCCACGGCCGAGAAGCAGCCGGCGTTGCCGCCGCCGATAATCAGGATGTCGCAGTCCACTCGGACGGTTTCCACGGCTTCGAGACCGGGAGGGTTGGGGGCCATGCGAGGCATTGTCGTTTCTCCTTGTCGCCTTTCGGGGACGGAAAGGGGTTGCTGGTTAATAAGGCCAGGGGGCGGCCGGATTCCAGACGGGCAGGCCGAACAGGGCGTACCAGGGGGCCATGACGCAGATGCCGAAGGCGATGGCCAAAAGGACGCAGATCCAGCCGGACTTGGCATAGTCGGCCGTGGAGAAGGTGCCGGTGCCGTAGGCGATGACCGCCGCCGTGATCTGGGTGGGCAGCAGGTAGGCGAAGGTGTCCACGTTGCAGATGAGAAGCGTTAAGGCCACGGGGTGCAAGCCGAGCTTGGGCCCCATGGCGAAGACGATGGGGGCGAGCATGGCCACGGCGGCGACGTTGGAAAGCATACCCAGACGCAGGATTTGCGTGCCGAGCATCATGACGGCCAGGGTCTGCCACCAGCCCATGCCCTGAACCAGGCCATGGATGTGCTCGGCCGTCCAGCCGGCCAGGCCGGACTTGGTCATGGCGTCGGTCATGGTGATGGCCCCGCCCAAAAGCAGGAAGGTGCCCCATATGGTGCGGTCCTGCACGGCCTTCCACTTGAAGGGGAACAGGCCGGGGATAAAAAGAATCATGATGCCGACAAGGCCGATGACGCCGAGTTGGTAGTGGTGCAGGACGAGGGGGCTTCCCTTGCCGGTCATAAAAAGGACGCCGACCAGGGCGAAGACGGCGAGCATGGCCTTTTCGGCGCGACTCATGGGCCCGAGCGCCTTGTGCTGGCGGTGGATTTGCTCATGGCCGCCGGCGATGTCCACCCCGTCGGTCTTGAAGTGGATGCGCACCCACCATTGGGTCAGGGCGAACATGATGAGGTAGGGGGCCTGCAGGAGCATCCAGTTGAAGTAGCCGAGATTCCTGAAACCGTTTTTCTCGAAAAGACCGGTCATGATGAGGTTGGGCATATGTCCCGTGAGGATGAAAAGGCCCGAAATCATGCTGGCGTAGACCATGGACTGGATGACGATGGCTTTTTTGGCCTCGCGTTCGCGGGGCGTGTCGCCCAAAATGCCGGTGATGCCCTGGACCACGGGCATGATCGTGGCGGCCCGGGCGTTGGCCGCCGGGATGAGGAAGGCCAGGACCAGGTTGACCCCGAACATGCCCCAGATGATGCGGCCAACCGTCGAGGCCTTGATCTTGTCGAGGATGGCCAGGGCGATGCGCTTGTCCATGCCGAGCAGTTGGATAATGGCCCCGGTGAAGAAGGCGAACAGGCACAGCCAGACCTCGTGGGTGGTAAATCCCGAAAAGATCTGCCCCATGGGAGGGTTGCCATTGGTCCAGGGAAGCGCCTGGGTCAGGATGAGGAGCGTGGGGATGGAAATGCCGGTGATGCCCACGGGCATGGCTTCCGAGACCCACATGATCGAGGCCCAGACCAGGATGGCCAGCACCGACATCCCTTCCCGGGAAAGTCCCTCGGGCAGGGGCAACAGGAAATTGAGGCAGGCGAAAGCGGCCCAGGCCGCGCCGTAGCCTGCCCAGGTGACGCGCGGGCTTCGCCCGCACAGGGTGAGGTTTTCGGAAATGTAGGTTCCGATCCCTCCCCGGCATTCGTTGATGGTCGCGACGGACCCGTTGGCCATACTCCACCTCCGGTATTCGCCTTTGCGGCGAGATGGCGGAGCCTAGACCGACCGGGACAGGAGGACTATCGCGGGGACGATAAAGCGTGGAAGAAGCCTGGTCGACACCGAACACAGGCCGCTCGGCAGCGGTCGGGAGGGACGGACAGTTGGAGAGGGCACTCGTGGCGCTGTTCTCAAAAAGGGAGACTGTCCAAGAATACCGTGAGGATGTGCTTAAGCTGCACTACGAACGCCGTGTCCAGCCACGCCCCATGCTTGGCGCATTTGTTCCGTCCTTGGAGAGACGCCTTGAGGAGGAGAAAAACCTTCCGCAAAGGCAGCGTCGTTCTGCAAAACGGCTTTATGAGGAGACCACGCGGTTTCGACCCTGTCTTTTGGCCTCATAAAGATTGGCGTCGGCGGCTTGGACGAGGCTCTCGGCGGAGCAAGCTCCCGAGGGAACGCAACTCGCCACGCCGATGCTCACGGTCACCACTTTCGCCGTCGGACTTTTCTCGTGGGCAATGGCGAGCTTCAGGATGCTTGCACACAAATTGCCCGCCACATTTCGGGCGCTGTCGCCTACCAGGTTGGGCAGGATGACGGCGAATTCCTCGCCCCCGTAGCGCGCGACCAGCTCACCGGCCCGCTTGGCCGTGGAGGCGATGGCCACGGCGATGCGGCGAAGGCACTCGTCCCCCATGTGGTGCCCCAGATGGTCATTGTACGCCTTGAAATGATCGACATCGATCATAAACAGGGTCAAGGACGACGCGTTTCGCTTGGCCCGGTTCCACTCGCTCTCCAAGACGGCGTCGAATTTCCGGCGGTTGGCGATGCCGGTCAGGCCGTCGCAATCGCTTAAACGCTGGAGTTTTTCGTTGGCCTCCGAGAGTTCCTGCGTCCTTTCCCGGACTTGGCGTTCCAGTTCCTGGCTGTAAGCCTCCCGCAAACGTTCCGACTGTTTTTGCGCGGTCACGTCGCGTAAAATGCCTTGGTAGCCGAGGAGCTGCCCCTGGCCGTCCCGACGCAGGTTTGCTGTCAGGACGGCCTCGATTTGCTCCCCGTTCTTGCGGCGCAGCACGGCCTCAAAGCCGCTGACCATTCCGGCGGCTTCGATGGTCCGTCGGAATTGACTGCGCTGCCGGGGATCAACGTACAAGTCGGGCATCGAGAACGTGAGCATCTCCTCGCGGGTGTAGCCGAAAATGGTCATGCAGGCCGGATTCACATCCACTATCCGTCCTTCCGGCGAGGTGAGGAAGATAAGGTCGCTGGCTCCCTCGAAGACACTGCGGTAGCGCTGCTCGCTGGCCGCAAGGCTCCCGTAGAGCTTGGCGTTTTCGATGGAGATGGCGGCCTGGGTCGAGAGCGTCTTGACAATCTGCGTCCGCTCCACGGCGAAGACACCGGGGTAGAGGTTATTCTCCAGGTACAAGACGCCGCTCAAGCGGTTCTGGGCCAACAACGGCACGCACATGACGGAACGAACATTGCGGCGCAGCACATGCGGGTCCTGCCGGAAGGTGGGGTGCTGCCCTGCATCGTGGAGCACGACTTCAAGCCTGCTGCGGATGACGTACCGAACGATGGCTTCGCTGACCAAAAGCGAGCCTTCCAGCGGGCTGTTTTCCTGAGCTGGAACAGACTGTTCCACCGTGGCCATGGCTGCCACGGACCAGTCGTGCTCATCGGGCAGCAGGAGCAGCCCCTGCTCCGCCCCGGCGTTCTCAATGACGCTGGTCATGATGACCTGCAGCAGCGAGTCCAGGCGTATTTCCCTGGAAATCGCCAGGGTGGCCTTGAGGAGGCTGCCGATGTCGATGAAGTTCGACAGAGAGTTTGGTTGTATGTCGGACTTTGAGCCGAACGACGTTGCCTGGTTGAAAACGGCGGCTGGCGAGACGGCTGCGGTTCGCCTGTCCAGCGCTTCCCGCAGCCTGAGGACCTTGGCGTGCGCTCCCCAACGGTAGTAATTGAAACTGGCGTCCTCAAGGAAGGCCCTGGACGAATCAAGGTTCCCCAGGGCGCGATGCACCTGCTCCGCGCGCTCTCGGGACAAGGCCACGCCCCGGGGCTGTTTGTACTTCTGGGCCATGGTCGCGGCCTGTTCAAAGAGATCCAGCGCCTCCTTTGCGCGCCCGGCCAACCGGGCCTGCTCGGCACGCAACAGCCGCTCCTGCCAGGCGTAGTTCTCCGGGCAATTGCGCGCCCATACCGCGAATTCGGCCAGGGAAGCCTGGAAACAGGCGGCCATGACCTCGCGCTCGGACTCCGGCGCTTCTTCCAGAAGCGACGCCGCGGCCAAGGCCCGGTAGAAGCTGAAAACCGTGGTCTCGTAGAGGATGGGAATATAGCGCATCCAGTCCGCATGCGCCTGGGCCAAACGCCAAGCCTCATGCATCTCTCCGAAAAGAAAAAGCAGTTGGAGCTTGGAAGTGAGGAAATAGGCCAGACCATGACCGAACAGGGTGTCGGGGGCCTGCCAGAGTCCCAGGTGGGCGTTTTCGTCGATTTCCCGGGTGCTGAGCGAAACCGGGTCTGGGCGCTCGCCCTTCAGATTGAGCAGGAACAGGTTGCAGAACCGTTCGCTCAAAAGGAATGGCGAGCCGCGCTTTGCATAAAAAGCAAGGCTGATTTCGCTTTCCTCCAAGGCTTTGTCCACGGTCGCCGCCGCCAGCACCGTCTTGGGAATCATGGTGCGCGCGTACCCGGCGAACACCATGTTGCCGTTCTCGATCCCGTACTGGTAGGCGCGCTTGTACATGTCGATCTGCTCCTCCAGCGGCAGGAACCAGTGCATGGCGCACACCGCGTAGAGGAAGGTGATCTGGGCCCGGATGCGGGGGTTGGGGAAGCGTTCGATGAGCTGCATGGCCAGCGTGCCCAGCTCGAAGGCGCTGCGGTAATCCTGCCGCTCCTGCACGATCACCACCGTGACCCAGGCGAAACCGATGGCGGACAGGCCGTTGTGCCCATGGCGCATGGAGCGGACGACCACCTCCAGAACCAGAATCGGAAACAGCGTCGGGAGGGCGATGTAGGCGCCGTCCGTCAGAATCGCCATGAGCCGGATGACGCTGTCCTGTTCGGGGTCCGCCACGTTCGGGATGTGGATCAGGTCCTTGATGGGCCGTGGCCCGAGAAGCTCGGTGTAGTCCTCCATGAGCGCGGCGAAGCGGGTCTTCAGGCCGGGGCCGTCGTCGGCCTGGGGAAGGGGCACGCCGAAGAGCGACAGGGCGTCCCTGGCCCTGTCCATCATCGCGTTGTATTTTCCCAGTTGGTTGTATTGAATCAGCTTCTGGATGAAGATTTCGACCTTCTCGAAGCGGTCGCGCGTCTGGGCCAGGGCTTCGTCAAGCAAGCTCTCGGCCAGGGCGAAGTCTCCGAGGAGATACGAGACGTCCGCTTTCTCGCGCGCCACGTCCCGCATGACCTCCGGCTGCGTTTTCCAGGCGTCCCTTGGCAGCAGCGAGGCGGCAATGTCAAAGTGGCGCAGCGCCGGCTCGTAGGCCGTGGACGCCTTGGCCTTGCGCCCGGCCCGCATGTTCAGGTCGAAAAGCGTCATACGCTCTTCCTGGTCGGTTATCAGATCCAAGGCGGCGTTGAGGTGCGAGACGACGTCGAAGATGGCCTCGTCGAGTTGGGTCTGCCCCACATGGCGCAGCAGCAGACGTCCGATGCGCAGGTGCAGCGGCGCGAGCTCCTTCTGGGGAATCAGCGAGTAGGCGGCCTGTTGGACGCGGTCATGGAGGAAACGGAACGTGGAGCCGGCCGGGAGCAGCAGGCCCGTGCGCAAGGCTTCCCATAGCGACTCGCTGGTCTCCTCTACCGACTGCTCGCGCACGGCGGCGAGCATGGACAACTCGAACCTGTTGCCGATGCAGGCGGCCAACGTGAGCGCCTGCCGCGTCCGCGAATCCATGCGCCCGATCCGGCCGGCCATGAGGTCCACGACATTGTCGCTCAGTTCCATGGCCCGTATGCCGGCCATGTCCCAGAGCCAGCCTCCGGTTTCGGGGGCCAGTCGGAACACCCCGCGGGCGTGCAGCTCCTTGAGCATCTGCGAGACGAAAAAGGGGTTGCCGCCGGTCTTTTCCTCGATCAGGCGCGTCAGCTCGTCCACCTCGTCGGGGGAGCGGCGCAACGTGTCCGCAGCCAGCAGGCGCAGGTCGGCGTTGCGAAGGGGCGTCAGCGACACGGTGCGCACGGCCACTCCCGAATCCAGGAGGCGCTGGACGGTCAACAGCAACGGATGGCCGGGGAAAACCTCGTTGTCCCGGTAGGCCCCGAGCAACAGCAGGTAGGGTGTGAGCGCCTGCGACGCCAGCGTCCACAGCAGTTGCAGGGAGGGTGCGTCAGCCCATTGCAGGTCGTCAAGGAAGATCACCAGGGGATGCTCGCGCCGGGCGAAAACGCCGATGAACCGCTGGATGCACAGGATGAACCGGTTCTGGGCCTCGGACGGTCCCAGTTCCGGCACGGGCGGCTGCTCGCCAAGGATAAGCTCCAGTTCCGGGATGACGTCCACCATCACCTGGGCGTTGTTGCCGAGGGCCTCGAGCAGGGCCGTGCGCCAATGGACCACCCGGTCTTCCGGCTCGGACAGGATCTGGTTGCCCAACTGGCGAAAGGCCTGAATGAACGCGGAAAACGGGATGTCCCGCTGGAACTGGTCGTGTTTGCCGGAAATGTAACGCCCTCGCTGCCTGGTGAGCCCTTTGTGCACTTCGTTGACCAACGAGGTCTTGCCGATGCCCGAATAGCCTCCCACCAGGAGCAATTCCGCGCCCCCCTGGGTCATGCGCTCGAAGGAGTCGAGCAGCAGTTGGATTTCCTTGTCCCGTCCATAGATTTTCTGCGACACCTGGAACTGGCCGTACATGTCCCACCGTGCCAGTCGCATGTCCGCAAGGCTGTTGCCCTTGGCTGCCGCCGCGCGCATCTCTTCCAGGTCGCGGACGAGGCCGGTTGCGCTCTGGTAGCGATCCTCCGCACGCTTCTCCAGGAGGCGCATGGTGCATTCGGACAAGGCATGGGGCACGAAGGCGTTCAAATCCTTGGGCCTTAAAGGCTTGCGGGCGATGTGGGCGTGCAGGAGCCCCATCGGATCGCGCGAACGGAACGGCAGTTCGCCGGTGAGCATCCTGTAAAAGCACACCCCGAGGGAATACAGATCGGACCGGCTGTCGACGCCACGGTTCATCCGCCCGGTCTGTTCCGGGGAGATGTAAGCGAGGCTGCCTTCGATCTGGTCCGGATTCCCTGGTTCCTGTACCTCGCCCTCGATGAGCGACGACATCCCGAAGTCCGTCAGTTTGACCTCGCCCGTGCCGGGGTGGATGAGAAAATTGCCCAGGTGGATGTCCTTGTGGATGATCCGCTGGGCGTGCAACTGGGCCAGGGACTCGGCCATCTGCACGGCGACGTCAAGGAAGCCTCCCGCGTCGAGGATGCGCCCTCCCAGGTGGGCCTCCAGGTCCAGCGCGCCGTAGTCCTCCTCGATGATGGCGAAGCTGGAGCGGTATTGCAGCAGGTCGTGGACCTTGATCACCCGAGGCAGGTCCAAGGTGGAGAGAAGGTCGTACTCGTGCTGGAAACGCAGGTTTTCACGGATGGAGATATCCGGGCTGGCAGGGACCTTGATCACTACGGGCAGGCCGTCGCATTCGCGTCTGGCCCGAAACACTTGGCTGTTGGGTCCTTGGTAGAGCAGTTCGCCGACCTGGAAGCCGGTAAGGGAAATCATGGCGAGAGCGTCCCTCTTCTTGGCCTGGTAAAGATACCTGTGGGAAGGACCAGTTGCGTTTTTTGTGCGACCGACCCGCCGTTAACCGGAGAGCCCAGTTCGACAAGCGCAACCCTCCTCGCTCGATATTTACCCAGCCCCTACGCTTGCGTCCACTTTATTTGTCCGGAAATTCCCTCGAAGGAATTGCAGTCCACAAGGGCCAGAATCCGACGTGGCGGCATTTTTCAGGGCCGGTGAATGACGCAGGTCACGACGCCCCAAATCGCGAAGGATGCCTCGGGAGACACTTCAAGGCAGGGGGAGATTCTCTGGAGCGAGGTAGAGTCGACCATCCTTGAGGCGCAGCCGCTTGACGGTCAGCTCCCCATCCATGGCGGCAATTACGATTTTTCCAGGCCGAAGTTCGATAGCTCGGTCGACGACGAGGATGTCTCCCGACTGGATTCCGGCGTCACGCATGGAATCACCGTTGGCCCGTACGAAAACGGCGCGGCGGGGTTGCTGATGAGCAGTTCGTTGAGAGCAGGTGCCCGGCCAAGATAGTCTTCGGCAGGGCTCGGGAAGCCGGCGGAAACCGGAGCCAGATACAAAGGCAGAGGCAAGCAGGTGCGGGCCACGAGGGGCTTCATTTGGAGGCGAGGACTCATGCCGTCCTCATAAAGCGAAACCCCGAATGTTGTCCAGATATGTCAACAGATGTTTATCATGATAAACGGCGAGGATAAGGTTCGCGGGAAAACCGGCCTCAGCCAGCCTGCCCCCTTCTTGCAAGCGGTAGTGGCGGCGAGGACAGCCTTCTGCCCTATGGGGCGAAACGGCAAGATTTTCGATGTCTCGCCACGCTGGGGTTGCGGCTGCACGGGAGGCGGTGCGTCCTGTTGCTCGGGGCTGAGGCTCGGCAACTTCGCAATGGTCCGTCGTTTTTCATTACCAAGCAGGTGATAGTACTGGTTGGCCGTCATGTGGACCGACGAGTGCCCCATGAGCTTGCTGACGCGGCCAGGTCGCCGCCCTCGCGCAGGAGGGTCGTGGCGAACAGGTGCCGCACATCGTAGAAGACCACAGGGTACGTGATCTCCGCCGCCTCGCAGGCACGCTTGAGGGCCTTGCGCAACTCCATGACCTGCCTGCCCTTGAACTCGATCAGGTACTCGGTCTGGGCCTTTTCGCGCATCTCCTGGAGCCGGGTCATAAATGCCGGCGAGAGTGGGATGGTTCTCAGCGTCCGCGTCTTGGTGGCGAAGACCCGGATGGTCGAGTCCTGCCAGTCGATGTCGCTCCATTTCAGGGCGAAGAGTTCCGAGGGTCCCGTCCTGACGCCGAGATTCCAAGCCACCTCGAGCGCCCAGGCAAGATAGGGCGGTGCGACCGCTTTGATCTTCATGAGATCGGCGACCGTCAGCTTGCTGTCCCGGGGCGTCTCTTTCCCCTTGGCCAGTTGCAAAGAGGGTTTTTCAGTATCAGGTCATGCTTGATGCCGAAGGCGAACACGGTCTTGAGGTAGCTCAGGTAGCGGCCTCGGGTGACGGGAGACTGCGTCGTGAACGCCTTGCCGACCACGGTCATGATCTCGTCGTACCGGATTTCGTCGATCGGGCGCTGGGCAAAGGCTGGAATCAGGTGCTTTTCGAGGATGGACTTGATGGTTTTCAAAGTCCTCAGGGGGGTGCCTTCGACCTTGCGGGTGTTGAGGTACATCAGGCAGTGTTTGCCTGGCCCCTTTATTCGTGTGGATTACCGGGTTGGAGAACATTCGGGCAGATGCTGTCCCGCGTAAGGCAGACGGCGCGGGGTGGGATATAAAAAATGGGAGCAGGCCGGATGGCCCGCTCCCGGGTGTGCCCTGCGCGGCCTGTATGATCGAGTCCAATCCTTCTCCTGTTGTTTGCCTCCCTTTTGCCGTGACGTGTCTTGCATCGGCGTAAGGCAAAAACTCCCCGGCGGTGACCATGCAAACCTGCAAGACGATTTGTCCCTACGACTGCCCGACCACGTGCGGGCTGCTCGCCACAACCGACGGCGCACACGTTTTCAGCGTTCAGGCAGATCTGCGTCAAAACGCCGCTCGCAAGGTCAATATCAACAAGCTGGCTGCGGCCCTGCGCGGCGGCAAGGGCGAACCGCCGATCCGGTGCCTGCATGTCTATGGCAGTAATCCGGTCGCTTCGGTGTGCGACCAGCGAGGCATCGAGCGCGGCCTGTCGGACCCTGGGTTGTTCACGGTGGTTCATGAACGTTTCATGACCGATACGGCGCGCTATGCGGACATCATTTTGCCCGCCACGTTTTCCGTCGAACATGCCGACTGCTATGCGTCATACGGTTACCGTTCGTTTGGAACGGCCTATCGCGTCATTCCTCCGGCCGGCGAATGCAAAAGCAACTGGGAAATCTTTTCCATGCTCGCCAGCGCGATGGGGTATACGGACAGCCACTTCAATCGTAACGAAGAAGCGCTTCTCGAAGAATTGTTGGCGCACCCGCCGGCGGGGTTACAGGAAATTTCGGAGGAGCACCGGCGGACGCTCAAGCGCGGCGGCCTGATCTCCATCCCTCCCGCCGATCATACGGAATGGCAAACGTCGTCCCGCAAAATTGAAATTGTCAATCCTGCTCAGGAGATGTCGCTGCCGCGATACGTGGAGCCCCACGGCGGCGCGTACCCCCTCAAGCTTGTCGTCGCGCCAAGTGTCGAAACTCTCAATTCCATTTTTCTGGAGCGAAAATCGCTGGTGGCGCGCCGTGGTCCCATGACATTGGCGATCCATCCCGAGGACGCTGCAGCGCGCGGTATTGTCGATGGCGATGCCGTGACGGTTATGAACGACCTTGGAGAAGTGGCTTTTGTCGCTCGCGTTACGCCTTTGGTGGCCAGGGGCGCAGTGGCGGCGGCGGGTGTTTTTGAGGTCGCGGCTTCAACCAACGGCCATCTGGTCAACACGCTGCACCATGATCGTCTGTCGGACATCGGCGAGGCCACGACCTTGAACGATAATACGGTTGAAGTGCGCCGGCGCTGAGTAAAAAAAGCCATTCTTCCTCGGCGCGATGTCCGTTTCGGAGCGGCGCGAAGTGAAAACGCCGTACCCACAACCGGAGGGATATCCTGCCGGGCCGAACTCTCCGTCACGCGGCTCAGCGCGGCGCGGCGTCGCCGGCGAGGGACTTTTGGTAGGCGTCGTAGAGCGCGGCCGCCTGGGGACCGCCGAAGGGAGAGCAGTATTCGGGCAGGCTGAAGGCCACGATCCCCACGTGGGGCACGCGGGCGGCCGTGTTGAGCTGTTTTTCCAGGCGCTCGAGGCTGGCGGGAACGGCCTTGAAGGGCTTTTCGTTCAGTGGCGGGCCGTCGACCTGGGTGAAGGTCTCGACCACGGGCGTGAAGATGCGTCCCGCCTCCCGGGCGGCCTGGGACACGGCATCGAGAAAGATGCCCGTCTCCTCCAGGCGCAGTTTGTTCACACCGACGCCGTCCTGGAAAAGGACCTGGTCGATGCCAGACCCGCCAAGCAGCCGCCGCCACAATTCGCGCAGCACATCCGGCTCGGCGAAGGCGTTGGAAAAGCCTGAAATCGACACCGGTATCTCCGGGGCGATCTCGCGAAGCCCGGCCCGCAGATCCGTCAGATACTCGAGCAGCACCTTTTGCCGGTCCGGTTCAAGCCAGCCGCGGTCGTCGATCTCCTGGGGGATGTAGAAGCCCGCGAAGGACGCATTGCCCGCCGCCAGGGCGGCGAGCTCGCGGGCGGCGGCTAGGCTGTCCAGCAGCAGGCGGCGGAAATAGACGCGCACGAGCTTGGGGTCCCGCTTGATTTTTTCCCAGTAGTCCGGATCGTGGACAAGGCCCAGCGTCAGGCGCAGGCCGTGAGCCCTGGCGGCTTCGAGCACGGCCGGCAGGGAGGCTGCCGGCGCGGCCGTGAAATGGGCGCTGGCGTAGGTGGGCCTGGCGCCGTTGACGCTCCACTGCACCACCAGGTCGCGTACGCCCACGGCGCGCAGCGATGCGAAAAGCCCCTCCCACTGGGCGGCGCTCCAGGAGGCATGGTCGTCCAGAAGCTGCAGGAACGTGCCGGTGAAGCGGGGGGCTTCGGCGCTCGCCAAGGCGGGACGCGCCAGTGGCATGAGGCACGCCAGCGCCAGTAAGAAACGATGCAATACTTTTCCCATGGCCCCTCTCCGATCAGAACTTGATGATGGTGGTGAGGAACAGGGCGTTGATGACGTTTTCCCTGTCCGTGACCTGGGTTTTGTTGAAAAGGGTGCCGTATTTGTATTGCAGCAAGAATTCCAGGGACGAGCGGTCGACCTCGTACGGCGCGCGGTTGAAGAGGAATTTAACCGACAGCCCGGGACCTCCCTCGACATAGGAGGATTCGTTGATGTCCGGGGTCCACAGCCGGGCGTCGGCCACGACGTGGGGCGTGATGAGGAAGCGGTCGTTGACGTTGAACGTGATGCCCTGGCGGCCTTCCACGTAGAACATGCTGCGCCGGTCGTTTTGCATGTAGTAGTCGTATTCGCCGTAGAGGAAACTGTAGTTCCAGTGCTTTTCCTTGGGCTTGACGTCGTAGCCGTCGGTCAGGGAGTACATGGCGCGAAGCAGCCAGTTCTCCTCGGCAGACTGGCCGATCTTGAACAGCCGTTCGAAGCCGAGGTTGAGATTCTGGGTCTTGAACGGCTTGTAGCGCAAGCCCACCGCGCCCTGCCAGGACTTGTCGTCGAATTCCAGGGAGTCCTTGTTGAGGTTGGCGGAAAAGCGGCTGATGGCCTGGAGGATGCGGTCGTCGCGAAAGCCCACGACGGGTGGAATCCAGGCGAATTCCACGCCCGCCCCGGAGCGGATGGTGTTGGTGGATTCGCCGCCGGTGCCCGGCATCGGGCCGGCGTCTCCGGCGATGTAGGACATGTAGGCCGTGGTGGTGAAGTGGGTTTCGAGCTTGGTCACCTCCTTGCGCATCCGGTAGACGTCCTTTTCCACCTTCTCCTTGTCGGCCGGTGTGTCCACGGGACGCAGCGGGGCGTTGTCGATGGCCCGCTTGAAGCTGGCCACGGATTTGGCGTTGTCGCACATGTGCATGGCGTCGTAGCCGAGGTCCTCCCACAAGGAGAGGTAGTCCGGGTCGCGGGCGAGCACCTTTTCGAAGATCGGAGCCGCCTCGGCGTATTGCTTTGCGTCATTGAGGGCGTAGCCCAGGGCGGTCAGGTAGCGGTCGGCGTCGTCGAGGTCCACGGCCTTGCGGTAGGCGGCCACGGCCTCCTTGCCGTGCCCGCTGTCGCGCAGCACGTTGCCGAGCCGAAACGCCGTGTCCGGGTCGGGTTTGATGGCCATGCAGGCTTCGAGCAGTTCCCGGGCCTTGTCGTAGTTCTTCCCGGCCTCTGCCAGGGAAGCCATCTCGGACAGGCGCAACAGGCGCAGGTCGTCGGGGAGCCTGGAGGGATTTATGGCCTGGAGGGTTGCCCAGGCTTCCTTGGCATGCCCGGAAAGGCGTTCCAGACGCCCCAGGCGCGTGGCCGTTTCGGGATCGTACCCGAGTGCCTGGGCGGTCTTGAAGGCGGCCACGGCCGCGTCGTAGCGGAACTCCTCGGCGTAGAGGAACCCTCGGGCCAGGTAGAATTCGCGGCGCTGCGCCGGCGGCAGGGCGTCGACCTCCGGGGCGGCCTTGGCAAAGGCGTAAAGGGCCAGCCCGGGCTTGCCGAGCTTTTCGTAGCTGCGCCCCAGGGCGATGCGGGTGGTCACGTCGGGATGCAGGGTCAGGGAGCGGTTGAAATCGTCCAGGGCGTCCTGGTAGCGGCCGGCCTTGAAGGCGACCTGCCCCAGCGCGGCGAGCAGTCGCCAGTTGGGCCCGGAGGCGGTCAAGGCGCTGAGGAAGGCCTTCTCGGCCCCGGCCAGGTCGCCGGCTGTGGACAGGATGTAGCCGAGGTTTTCCTCGGCCGAGGCCACGTCGGTGCGCAGCGCCCCTGGCATGGCGGCGGCCCGTTTCCAGGCTTCGGCGGCGTTTTTCGCGTCGCCGAGCGTGCCGTAGGCTTGTCCGAGGGACATGAGCGCCCTGGCCTTGCGGGAGCCGTCGTCGACAAGCCGCAGCGCCTGGGTGAACGGTTCCACGGCCTTGGCCGGCTCGCCGGCAAGCATGGCCGCCGTGCCGCGCCCCAGGGCGAGGTCCGCCTGTTTGTCCTTGGGCAGGTCGGCGGCCAGGCGGGAGGCCTGGGTGAAAGTGGCGTAGGCCTTTTTCGCCTCGCGCCGGCCGGCGTAGACGTTGCCCAGGGCGATAAGCGCCTCGGCCTTGGCGCTTTGGCTGCCGGCCTGGCTGGCAGAGGCCTCGAAGGCGGCGATGGCCTTGCCATCCTGGCGGGCGGCGAGAAAGCTCTGGCCGGCTTTGAGCAGCATGCCCGGCTGCCCGGATTTGGCCAACGACAGGAAGATCTCCGCTGCCTCGGCATGCTGTCCGAGACGGACGAGGAGGTTGGCCGTGGCGAGGCGGGCAGCGTTTCGTCGCTCGGGGGTCTGGGCCGTTTCCGCCAGCTTTCTGTAGACGCCAAGCGCATGTTCGGGCTTGCCGTCCCTGACCAGGGCTTCGGCCAGGGCGCTTTGCATTTCCGCCCCTGCGCCGGCATCCACGGCCTGGCCGAAGGCCGTGACGGCCGCCGCGTTGTCCCCCAGGCGCAGGTTCGTCTCGCCCAGTTCGGACAGCAGCCTCGGCTTGTCTCCGCCAGGCGTCTTGACGGCCTCTTCCAGGGTCTGGCGCGCGCCGGCGTTGTCGCCTTTTTCCGAGAGCAGGGCGGCTTTCATGGCCAGGGTGCGGGCGCGGGCCTCCGGGGTCTGGGAGGTCTCAAGGGCCTTGTCGAGATAGTCCAGGGCGGCGAGGTTCTGGTCGAGTTTGCTCAGGAGCGTGGCCAGTTCGAGCATGGCGTCGGGTGATGCGCCAAGGGCCACGGCCTCCCGCAGGGCCTTGGCCGCTTCCGGGATGTGCCCGAGCTGCTGCTCCACCCGGGAAAGACGGACAAGGGCCAGCGGCTCGCGTCGTATGGCCACGGCGTCGCGCAGGAAGGCGGCGGCCTCCTCGGGCTTGCCCGCCTCCAGGGCGTAGACCCCGAGGGACATGTTGACGCGGTAGGCCTGCTTTGGCCGCAGCGTGCGCTTGAGCAGGGGGCGCAGTTCCTGGGCCGCGTCGTCGAACTGCCGCATCGAGGCCAACTGGGTGGCCACGAACACGGTGTTCTCCACGGACGGGTCCAGGCGGACCAGTTCGCGTCCGAGATGCAGGGCCTGCTCGTGGTTGCCGGCCTGTTGCGCCAGGACGGCCTGCTGACGCAGGAGGGGGGCGTCTTCCGGATCGAGGTCGCGGGCCTTGGACAGGTAGGCCCGTGCCGCCTCCACGTCGCCGGCGGCGGCGCTGATCACGGCCAGGGCGCGAAGCGCCTCGAGCTTTTCCTTGTCGTTTCCGGCGGCGGACAGGGCATTGCGATAGGCCGCAAGCGCCTTGGCGTTTTCGCCCTGCTTGGAGAGGAACACGCCTTTGGACCGCTCCAGGCCGAAATCGGCCGGCTTGTCGGACAGCCCGTCAAGCAGCCGCATGGCATCCGGATAACGCCCGAGTTGTCCCAGCAGGTCGGCCGTGGCCATGACCGCGATGCGGTGCTTGACCGGGTTGTTTTTGGACAAGGCGACGGCCTGCTCCATGGGCGCGAGCGCGGATTGGGGGTCGCCGGCGCGCATGATGCTCAGGCCCGAGGTAAGCAGGGCGTCGGCGTCGTCCGGCTTGGCGGCCAGGATGCGCCTGGCCTCGGCCCGGGCGTCCTGGTAGCGCCCCATGGCGTAGAGCAGGTTCATGAAATCGGCCCGGGCCTGGATGTCGTCGGGCTGGATTTGCAGGTAAAGCGTGAATTCCTTGGCGGCGTCCCCAAGATTGTGTTCCTTGAGGCGGCGGTAGGCCATGTCCAGGTGCGGATAGCCCTTGAAATGGGAGAGCCGTTTGCCGATCCAGCCCTTGGCCGCGGCGATGGGCGCGGCCTCCTTCGGCGGCGGGGTATCCTGCCCGGCGGCGGTGGCGCAGCTCGCCGCAAGGCAGAAGAGCACAAACGACAGCGCGGGAAGAAGGCGTTTGCGGGGGCTTGGCATGGTGCTTTCCGCGTGAGTCACAATGTTGTGGGCGTTTGGGCGCCGTAAGCGAAGAGCAAGAATCAGGCCCGAATCCTATTCTTCGTATGTAGCTGCAATGGATGGTATTGATTCGCGGAGGTGACGTCTTCTCAGCCTGCGGGATGTCTCTGTATCAATCCGGTTTCCGGCAGTTTCACTTTGTCAAAATTTCGGGCGCGTCCGGAGCCTCTGCCATTTTCCGCCTGGCCTCCTCGATCATTTCCGGCGTGGCGTAGCCGAGCAGACACAACACCTCGCCAAGCGGCGGACAGGTCGTTTCCTGGAGGGTCAGGGCCTGATGCAATTGCTCGGGCGTGACATAGCCGTTGCCGACCAGGAAGTCGCCGAACCGGAGCGCGCCGGTATGTTGGGCGCCGTAGCGCGCCTCGGCTTCCTGGAGGCGCCGGTAGGGCAGCATGTTCTCCCGTACCAGGATGTCCCCGAGTTTGGTGTAGCACTGGCGGCGTTTGCGGGCGGCCTCCTCGAACTGCTCTTCGGTGACGAGTCCCTGCTGCCTGAGGATCTCGGACGCGGAGCGGGACCGCGCCTCCGCGGAGGGGGCGAGCCGTTCGAAACCGCGCCGGATGGCGAATGCCAGATCGCTTTGGGTGGCCAGGTAGAGCTTGATGGAATGGCCGGCGGCCTGCTCCATGGCCGCGAGCGCCTGGGCCGAGGGCGGGGTTTCCACGGCCACGGCCAACTCGCCGTTGGGCTCGATTTCCAGGGGAAAGGCGTCATTGGCCACGGCCACTTCGCGCGGCAGGGCGGCGATGGCGTCCAACGGCACCCGGTAGGGATCGATCTCCCGCGTTTCCAGGCGGAATTGCAGCCCCAGGACCTGGGTCAGCTTGTCCTGGCTGGTCAGGCCCATGTCCAGGAGCACCTGCCCCAGCGGCTTGCCGTCCTTTTTCTGGCGTTCCAGGGCGGCGTCGAGCTGGGCGATGGTGATGAAGCGCTTGTCCAGCAGCAGATCGCCCAGGCGGCGGCGGTAGGCGACGAGTTCCGCTTCCGAGGGGTAGACGTGTTCGGTCTTGTCCCAGGCGATGCTTTTTCCGGTCAGCAGGTATTTGGCGTACAGCTTCAACGCCCGCATGGTGGCCACGAAGTTGATGGTGTTGCCCCAGACGAGCCGGGGCGCGGAGAGCAACGCCTGGAAGAATCCGTAGATGCGCCAGACGTAGATCGTGCGCAGAAACATGCGCCAGAAAAAGAAGAACAGGTTCACCAGCAGGAGATACCAGGGCCATGTGCCGCCTTCCACGATGGGGGGGTAGTGGTAGGCGTCCGGAAAGACGAATTGATAGGCCCAGAGCGCCCCGACAACCGGGACGATGCAATTTGCAAGCATGCTGACCTGGTTGGTCAGCAACGATTTGCGGTCGCGGTAGAGCATGTAGCGCATCCAGAAGCTGCCCTGCCAACCGAGGCTGGCCCAGCCCTGCAAGGCGATGCCCATGATCCAGCGGGATTTCTGGCGCACCGCCGCCCGGAAGGTGCGGGGAAAAAATTCCCGGATGACGATGTATTCCAACTCGTCGACGGACCGGGGCTTGCCCGTGAGCCAGCATCTGCGGCTGACCCGGCGGTGCAGGACCTGACGCACGAACACCTGGCGCAGGCCGAATTTGTGCATGCGCAGTCCGAAATCGTAGTCCTCGGTCAGGGAGCCGACGTTGAAAAGCTGGTTGTGGTTTTCGGCGGCGAGCAACTCCAGGGCTCGGCGGCTGTAGCCGCTGCCGACCCCGGCCGAGGGCACGCTGCGGCTGAGGATCTCCCGCACCAGCATGTCCCGGGCATGGTTCTCGGCGAATTCGTCGGCATAGTGGCCGGCCGTGAAATTCCACCACTGCGGGATCAACGGAAATACCGGCAGCTGAATCATGTCCATGCGGGGAATGAGGTAGTTGAACAACTTGAGGTAGAGAGGATGGACCAGATCCTCGGAGTCGTTCATCACGAAGATTTCGAAGCTGATCCCGTTTTCCTTCTCGAAATGCTTGATGCCGGCGTAGACCCAATTGAGGCAGTCGGCCTTGTTGGTGGGACCGTCCTTGGGGCAGACCACCCGGTTGACGTTGCCGTAGACCTCGCGGGCCAGATCCACTTCGCGTTGGGTCTTGGCGTCGTTGGGGTAGGTGCCGACGAAGATCTGGTAGTTGGTATAGGTGACGGTGCGGATGGTGTTGTTGAGCATCCTCCGGATGACGGCCGATTCGTCCCAGCAGGGGATCATGATGGCCACGGGTTTTTCCGGCGGCGTCAGCAGCTGGGCCTCGGTCAGGGGCGGGAACCTGCGGCGGATGTGCAGGTGCAAATAGATCTGGCGCAGGATGTAGACGATGTCGATGAAAAGCTCGTCGATGCCGCTCAACAGGAAGATCACGCCCAGGCCGATCAGCAGCAGCTGCAGACACAGCAGCACATAGGGCATGGCCAGTTCGAAGTGGGTCATGAGGTGGCGATGTCCTGGTTATGAAACTGCCGATCCTCGGGCAGCAGTGGAAGCTCGCCGGCGGCGAAGCGGGAAAGCGCCGTGACGATGCGCGCGGCGGCTTGGCCGTCGCCGTAGGGATTGGGGCCGCGCCGCATGGCTTGGCGGGCCGCCTCGTCGGTCAATAGCCGCGACGCCTCGGTCACGATGGCGGCCCGGTCCGTGCCGACCAGCTTGGACAGGCCCAGGCGCGAGGCCTCGGGCCGTTCGGTGACGCTTCGCAATACCAGGACCGGCGTGCGAAAAGTGGGCGCTTCCTCCTGCACGCCGCCGGAATCGGTCAGGATCAGCGTGGCGTCGCGCATGAGCGGCACGAAGGCGAGATAGTCCAGGGGATCGGTCAGATGCACGTTGGCAATGCCGCGCAGGATGGAAAAGGCCGCCTCGCGGACATGGGGATTGCGGTGCACCGGATAGAGGAAGGCCACGTCCGGGAAGGCCCGGGCCAGATCGGCCACGGCCCCGCAGATGTCGGCCAGCGCCTGGCCCCAGCTCTCGCGGCGGTGGGAGGTGACCAGCACGAAGCGGGAGGCGTCGGGGGCCAGCGCGGTGAGGAGCGGCGAGGGGCCGGGCCCGAGTTTTTCAGAAAGTCCGAGCAGGGCGTCGACCACGGTGTTGCCCGTGACCACGATGCGGCCGGGATCATGGCCCTCGCGCAGCAACTCGTTTTTGGCCACGGGGGTCGGCGCGAAATGCAGGCTGGCGAGCACGCTGGTCAGGCGTCTGTTGGCCTCCTCCGGGAACGGGTTGGCCATGTCGTGGCTGCGTAGGCCCGCTTCCACGTGCCCGACCCGGATGCCCAGGTAAAATGCGGCCAGGGAGGCGGCGAAAACCGTGGTGGTGTCGCCCTGCACCAGGAGCATGTCCGGCTTGAGCGCGCAGAGGCATTCCGTCATGCCGCCGATGGCCCCCCGGGTCAGCCCGGCCAGGGTCTGGTCCGGGGTCATCAGGCGCAGGTCCGCGTCCGGGGTGATGGCGAATAGCGACAGGACCTGTTCCAGCATCTCGCGGTGCTGTCCCGTGGAGAGAATGCTTTGTCGGACGGCGTCGGGCCGGGCGGCCAGTGCCTGGATCACGGGAGCCATCTTGATGGCTTCGGGCCTGGTGCCGACGACGACGGCGACATGGAATGGCTGGGGCATGTTCCCTTGGGCCTTGGTCGAGAGTTGGGCTTGGGCCCCGGTCGTCCGGAGCCGGTCATCCGTTGCCGTCGTGCCGCCTGACCGACGGGCAACGGGCATGGGCTTGGACTCCAAGTTACGCCGTTATCGCCTGAATACGCAAGCCGCGAGCGGGAGTTCTGTCGGAATGTCCTCTTTCGAGCTCTTGACGCAGCTGGTGACAGATCTGCCGAAACCGTCGCCATTTTGGGCGGCAGAAGGTCGAACAGGGAAGCATGAACGCCACACCCTTCAGGCTTCAACCAATTTGGGCAGGGCCGCCTGGAACGACCCTCGCAATGACCTTCTTGAGCGTCTCCATTTCAATTGGCTTTGCGAGGTAGTCGCTCATCCCTGCTGCCAGGAACTTGTCACTATCACCAGACATGGCGTGGGCGGTAAGGGCGACGATGGGGATACCGGCCTTGTCCATTCCTCCTTCCCCGGCTCGGATGCGGTGTGTGGCCTCTAGGCCGTCCATGACCGGCATCTGGATGTCCATGAAAATGAGGTCGAAAGTGTCGGTTTGGAGGATATCCAGCGCTTGTCGCCCATTCTCGGCGATTCGGGTGCGGTGGCCAGTCTTTTTGAGGAGATGGGATAGCGCAATCGCGTTAACCTTGTCGTCTTCTACAACGAGCACCGTGAGTTCATGGACTGGATCCGTCAGGGGGACCGGTTCGATATCGGCTTGTCCCGGAGTCGTAACGGCCTTTCCGAACACGATGCAGAAATGCACCGTAGTGCCGACGCCCTTCGCGCTGTCGATGGAGATTCCTCCCCCCATGAGCTCCACCAGGTTTTTGCAGATAGACAAGCCGAGACCCGCTCCCTGGTAATTCCGAGTGAAGCTGTCGTCGGCCTGCGTGAAGGGCTCAAACAGGTGGGGGAGTATCGCATCATCGATGCCGACTCCAGTGTCGGCCACGGAGAAGAGGACCCGAACCTTGTCCGGGGCAGGAGGCGGCAAGAGGTAAGCCTCCATGCTTACCTCCCCTGCCTGGGTGAACTTGATGGCATTGCCGATCAGGTTGTTGAGCACCTGCTGCAGCCGGGAACTGTCTCCCACCACCTGGTCCGGAATCCTCTCATCCGCATAAAGGGTCAAACGGATGCCTTTCTGGCGTGCCGGCATGTCGAAAAGCTGCTCGACAGCCCGAAACGCTTCCATAAACACGAATGGCGTGGCCCTGATCCGAAGCCGCCCGGCCTCGATCCGGGAGAGATCAAGGATGTCGGCGACCAATCCGGTAAGGCGCCGGCAGGATTGGAGCGCCATCTCGACATACGCAACCTGTTCCTGGTCAAGCGTGGTCGTTTTCAGCAATTGGACCATACCCACGATCCCGTTGATGGGTGTGCGAATCTCGTGGCTCATGTTGGCCAGGAACCGGCTTTTGGTCTGGGTTGCCTCTTCGGCTTTCTCCTTGGCTTCCCGCAATTCCCTTTCGATTTTTTTGCGGTCGGTGATCTCCCAGGAGATCGTCCCAACGCCCATGAGTCCGCCGTCCTCGCCGTATACTGGAAACTTTTTGGTCAAATAGGTGCGCACCTCCCCATCTGGTCCCAGCGTCTCCTCCTCGGCAGTGACGGACTGGCCCGGCAGCAGGGGCAAGGCGCGCCGGTCGTTGGCAATATACGCTTCGATCTGCTCCGGGGTGGACTTGCCCGCGAAGAGTTCCCTGTCACTCAGGCCCAAGACGTCCTGCGGCAAATGTCCGGTCAATTGCGTGTATGCCCTGTTGACTATGACGTAACGCAGGGTCGTATCCTTGAAGACCATAATGTGCTCTGCGTTTTCCAGAAGTGCGTAGAAGTTACGCAGGGATTGCTCCTTGCGCTTTCGCTCCTCGATGTCGCGCACTACTGCCAGGACAAAAGACTGCCCTTGGAACTTTGTCCCACTGACACTTATCTCCACGGGAAATGTTGTACCATTCTTGCGTCGGTGCTCCGACTCGAAGATAGTCATTATTTTGTCTATACTCTTAAAGTTGTTGCGAATTTCTTTATCAGTCAGCCTGGCTTCGTAGTCCCGCGTCGCCATTCCGACCAACTCTTGCGGCGTATAACCGAGCATATCCGCGAACCTGCGGTTAGCCTCCACCACCCGATGTTCCTGATCGATGACGACGATGCCGTCGCCGCTATTCTCCATCAGGGCCTTGCGGCGAAGGATTTCCATTTCCAAATTGCGCTGCACCTCGGTGCGCTCGATCATATCCTGTTGCAGGTATGCGGCCATTTTATTGAGGGTGGCTCCCAGTTCGCCGAAGGTGCCCTGAGGATTGTCAAGCCCTGTCCTGGCGGACAAATCACCGCTCTCCAGACGGCGAACCATGGCCGTCAACGCGTCCACCCGCTCGTAAATACCGTACTGGCACACCAGCCAAGCCGCGCTTCCAGCCAACAGCAAAGAAAGAAGGAGCCACCCGACCTGTCGTTGAATAGCCGCGTTGGCGTTGTCCAGAACCACGATTTTGGGGATGGCTACAAATATATTCAGGTAGGGGGCTCCCCCCGGGGGCAGCGCCAGACGGCGTATCGCGTAGATGCGTTCCGAGCCGTCGGCGCCGTGCTCCGTGAAGACGCCTTCTGATCCCACGGATTGAATCGCACGCCAAACAGCAGGGACGCTGTATTGCCCAATAGGGTCAGAATCCTTGGCGGGAAATCTGAAGAGCCGACGGCCATTGGCATCGACAAGTTCCACGAAGGAGTCTTGGGGCAAGCGTGCCCGTTCAAAAAGCGACTTGATGTCTTGCAACCGCAATGTTGCGATCAGCGCTCCCTGGCACCCGCCCCCGCCATCCCGCACCGGCAGCGCAAAGGGGAGAATCTCCACGCCGCTCACCTTGCCCACGGAAAACTCGCCGACGGAAAATGCACCGGTGGACAAGGCCTCCTTGACCTCCTTCCGGTCCATGAGGTTCTGCTTCGTGAATGGGAGGGCCGAGGCCACAGCGCTCCCTTGGGAGTCTGCAAGGACAAAGTTCACATAACTTGGATTGACCGCAAGATAGCTTCGAAATAAATCATCGCAGGCCACGGGGGTCATGGTTCGCACAGGCATGGTTTCCGCTAGGTTGTTAAGCACTTCTTTTATGCGATGGGTTTCTTCCTCCTGCTGTTCTGCGTAATATGAAACCAAGCGAAGGCTGGTCAGTTCTATATCTCTTATTTCATGATTCCAACGCTCCAGAATTGAACTGGCCATGGCCGCCACAACAGGCATCAAACCGGCCAGGATCACCAGGATAAGGTTGAATCTCACGGAGTCCGGCATTATGATTTTCATGGCCCAGACCGTTTCATGTTTTTGACCTTAAAAAGGAGGCAAGGGGATGCTCTTACAAAACAACGTTACCCATTTGGAGGCACGACCGTCAACATGATACCATTGCTTTCTGTTATCGTCGGCAACCGGGATGCAGTCGAGGTCATGGGAGACGCGTCGTTGCGCCTGAGTGCCCATGAGCTTTTGGCCAGCCTCAAGTGAGGTAGTCTGGGTATTGGACCGTTTGGCGGTGTTGTTAAGCTCTCGTCCGGTTGGTTTCATGCCGCCTTTGGGGGCTTCGTGCCGGTGAAAACAGGCTTTGGGCCGGGCCGTGTATCTGCGGCCCGCGGCTTCCTTTCATCATGTCAGTTTTTCAAATCGAACCTGATCGGCAGCATGGCCCAGGCCGCACCTCACGCCTTTTGTACCGGGCAGGATAGAATTTCCATCTTTCAAGGGCCGTAATAGCGGCCTGCTCAAATATTTGCGGAGGTTTTGCGGAAACGATGCTGATTTTGTTTGCCCAGCCGTCAGCGGCGACCTGGGCCACCGGATCCTGGTCGGCCTCGCGCAGGATGCCGACCATCTGCTCTTCCGAAAATCGTTTCTTTCTCATGGCCCTCTCTTCGTCGTCGGGAGCCACCTTCTCAAGTTTCGGATGGTCCGAAAAGGCCCGGGCAGGTCACTCCTGCCCGGGCCTGGGGCTTCCGACCAGCGCTCCGCGACGGATGCGGGCCATACTTGCCGGCCAGCTTGGCCAAGGCCGACGCTTCAAACATATTTGAATAAAAACTATGAATTTTAATCTGTTGGAATGAAACGTACGGAGTGAAAAAAGGAGGCCGAGCCTGGGGGAGGAGCGATAGCCGCCTGCATCCGGCGGGCTCCAAGCCGGAAGGGGCGTCAACGATACGGATTCAAAAACTGACGTTTACGCCAACCTCGCCGCCGTAGCTGACCGTTTGCGAATCAAAGGCGGTGGCCGAAGCAGAACCCCGCACCAGCACCCGTTCGCTGAGTTTGTAGGAAGTTCCCGCACTGGCCGTGGCCCAATCCGATTTTACCGGGGCGGCGGCCATGGAGTAGGGCGCGGCCGTGGTCGAAGTGAGCGCGGCCTTGACCTTGCGGTCCGCCTGGTCGACCAGTTCGTGGTTCCATTTGGCTTCCACGAACGGCCGCCAGTCGCCCACGTCGATTAAAGCGCGCCAGCCCAACTGGCTGATGGCCGAATCGCGTATCTGCTCGCCGAACGACAGGGCCGTGACGCCGTTGCTGCCGGTCTGCGCGCCGCTGCTGCCGGTTTCGGCAAAACCCTTGATGCGTACCTGTTGCAGCACCAAGCCCGCCACCGGGCCTGTGGTGACCGGCCCCAGGCGGATGTCGCCGCCGGCGCGCAGAGCCAGGGCCAGGGACGTTCCCGTGGTGTCGGCGCTGTTGCTGTCGGTGAAAAGCCCCAATGTCGCGTCGCGGGCGATTTTGTCCTGATACCAGCCGCAGGAGGCCACGACATTGCCCCAGACCGGTCCGGCCCGATAGGCGGAATAGAGGCTTAAGGCCTGGTCGTTTTGGTCGAACCGACCGCCGCCCATGGAGAAACGCTGGGTCTGGGTTCCGGCGGTAAAGGCCGCGCCGACGATGAGTCCGAAAGGCATCTGGTAATCCACGCCCGCCGATCCCGTAAACGGCGTGCCGGCGACATCGGGGAAGCCCGAAAAATTCTTGAGTGTGAGTGCCCCGACGCCGCCGCCGATCCAGACGTTGACGCCGGTCGGGCCGCGATGTTGGCCGGACAGGTCTATCTGCCCCTGGATGGCGGCCGCACGGGCCAGGCCGCCCTGGATCGGAGCCTCGGCCAAAAGGGAGATCTGGCTCGGAGCCGTTAGCAGGCTGACTTCATAATCCGATTCGATCTTCTGCCCGGCCGTGGTCAGGTGATGGCCGTCGACGAACAGATAGGTTTGCAATTGGACGGGGGTAATGTCGGCCCAGGTGGTTAACAGGGCGGCGACCGGGGACGGGGCGTTGGCCGACAGCACCGAAGATGGCGTGAAGCCGAACAGGGTGGGATTGGTCGCCACGAACTGGAACACGCCGGTGAGGTCGGCGGGAATGAAATGCACGCCGGCCGCCGTCAGGTACGACCACTTGGTCATTCCGTACGCGACCGCGCGCGCGTAGTCGTCGATGTTGCTTGCGGTGACGAAGCCGCCCGAACCGGTCAGCGTCGATGTGTAAAAAGTATTGGGCACCATGATGGTGCGGGCGCCTGCCGCCTGCAGGGTCGCTACGCTGGCCGCGAATTCGGAGGCTACGCCGTTTAAGAATGTGGGATTGGCCGCAATCCAGGCGGCGCCCTGGTTTTGCACGAAGATCAGATCGTTGTTGCCGCTGTTGACGACATAAAGGGCCTGGGCGTTGGCGACGCCCCCTGTGGAGGCGAGGAGGTTGGCGATTTGCTGGGTGGCGGTCACATTCCCGGAGAGTCCTCCTGGGGCGGTGGCGCCTCCGATGGAGGAACTCAAGGGGGCCGTATAGGCGCTGCCATTTGCGAAGTTGGTTCCGCCGGCGCTGACCGTTTCGGCGGAAAGGCCGAATCTTGCCGCCAAAAACGTGCTGGTCATCACCCCGGGACCGGCCCACCCGCCCTGGGCGCCGCCGGCGATGGCGGAGGCGACCATTGCGTCGGCTGACGCGTTTCCCGTCGACGCATAGCGAAAATAGCCGCTGTCCAGTGTGCTGTCGCCCAAGCCGACAAACTGATTGAACGCCCCTGCGGCAATGGCCAAGCGAGGCGCGATGAGAATGAGAAAGGCGGCAACGAGAAAAGGATGCGGCGCTTTTGACATGGGTACGTTCCCGGATATCGATTCTCAACGTCCGTCTGGAGAAATCCAATTCGACTTGTCGTCTGCTCTCAATCATCACACAAAAACTGTAAGATATCAATCAGGGAACGCGCAACTGCCTTCTCTGCAGCCGGCAAAGGTCTTCTTCCCCGAGTCCGCACAGCCCGCAAGAGCCCTCAGGGGCACGGGGCGCTTGCGGGCTGCAGTACTGCCAGGGCCCGAAGCCCGCGGCCGCCTTCCCGATTCTCCAGAACGAGCCGGCCTCCCATTTCCCGCAACACGGCCTCGACGATGGCGAGCCCCAGCCCGCATCCCGTGGGCGTCTGCCGTTTGCCGCGAAAGAAGCGTTGCGTCGCCTGGACGATCTCGTCGGGAGGCATGCCGGGCCCTTCGTCTTCCACGCCTATGCCGCGTCTGTCCGGCGTGACGTTCCACACGACCGTTCCCCCTTCCGGTGAATGCTGCAGTGCGTTTTCATGGAGATTGCGCAGGGCGATGGCGAGGCTGTCCCGGTTTGCCGTGAGCGTGAAGCGGCGCAGGGCGGGATCGATGCGGACCGCGACGTCCTTTCCCGACGGTTGGGCCGCTGCGCCGATCTCCTCGAGCAGGTCGCCGACGCATACGCGTTCCGTTTGACTGGCGGCCAGCCCGCTTTCGAGCTTGGCCAGGGTCAGGAGCTGGCGCACCAGGCGCGTGGCGCGGTCGACGGAGAGCAGGATGTGTCGCAAGGCTTCCTGCCGGACGCCGGGATCGCCGGCGGCCATGGCGATTTGCGCGTGCGTCTTCAACCCGGCCAGGGGCGTGCGCAGTTCGTGGGCGGCGAAGGCCGTGACGTCCCGTTCGTGGCGTCGGGCCGTCTCCACCTTGGCGAACAGGTTGTTCAGGGCCGCGGCCAGGGGCAGGAGCTCGGCAGGCGCGTGTTGCGTCTGCAAGGGCCGCATGTCGTCGGCCTCGCGGGCTTTGAGCTCCACGGCCATGGCGAGAAGCGGGCGCAGCCCGCGCCCGAGGCTCAGCCAGAGGAGCCCGCCGAGCAGGGGCAGCATCAGGATGGCGGGGATGGAAAGCCCCTTGACCAGATCGACGGCGAGCTGGTCGCGCTGGCCGAGACGGTCGCCGATCAGCACGCGGACGCCCTTGGCGGGGTTGTCGATGGTGTACACCCGCCAGTATTCGCCCTGGATGCGGCGATCGGAGAAGCCCGACGTCTGGTCGGAGAGGGAAACGTCCGGCGCGCTGCCGGATCGGGCGAGCAGGCGTCCGTCCAGCGACCATATCTGGCAGGAGAGCTGGCGCTGGTAGTGTTCCGGCGTCGCGGCGGCGCTCGCCGCGGCGGCAAAGGCGGGGCCGCTTTGGGCGACGAGGGAATCGACCATGCGCGCCGCCTCCTGGAGGCGGGTGTCGAGCACGTGCTCGAGTTCCGCTTTTGCCCCCACGAAAATCCAGAGGATGCCGCACAGCCAGATGATGCCCGTGGCGGCGACCAGGATGGCGAAAAGACGCCGGCGCAGGGAGATCATGGCGCGACCTGCATCCGGTAGCCGAGCCCGCGCACCGTTTCTATTTTTTCCCGGCCGAGTTTGGCCCGCAAATGATGCACGTGCACCTCCACCGCATTGCTTTCCACTTCCTCGCCCCAGCCGTACAGCCGATCCTCGATTTCGCCCTTGGAGCGGATCGCTCCGGGATGCTCCATCAGGAGCGCCAGGACCGCGAACTCCCGCCGGGACAGTGCGAGAGGCTGCCCGTTGATGGTGGCCGACAGGGTGGACGGCTCGAGCGCAATGCCGGCGGCCGTCAGGCAGGGGGCGGCGCGGCCGCCGCTGCGCCGCCCGATGGCCCGGACGCGCGCGGCCAGCTCGTCCAGGTCGAAAGGCTTGCCGCAGTAGTCGTCCGCGCCGAGGTCGAGTCCCTTGACCCTGTCCGCGACCTCGTCGAGGGCGGTGAGCAGCAGGACCGGGGTCCGGTCTCCCCGCTGGCGCATGCCCCGCAGCACGTCCAACCCGGAACCGTCCGGCAGCATCAGGTCGAGCACTACGGCGTCGAAGGCCGTCGTGGCGAGCGCTTCGCCGGCTTGCGCGCAGGAGCCGACCAGATCCACGGTCATGCCGGCCAGGCCGAGCCCCACCTTGAGTCCCGCGGCAAGCACCTGATCGTCTTCGATGATGAGAATCCGCATGTCCGGCTTCCTCCGGTTCCGGTTTCCCGTCCCCGCCTTAAGGCTGGCTTAAGGTGGACGGCGAAACTGGGGGAAACTTCACGCAAGGAAGGAGCGACATGTCAAGAGCAGTATCGTGGACTTTCATCCTGGCCTTTTTCGTCGCGCTGCTCCCGCCGCCCGCCGGAGCGTCCGCCAAGACGCCGGCCCCGGCCGATGCGGTGTTCCGGCTGGGCGCAACGCGCGGCAACGGCGGGGAGGTCCTTTGCACCTGGGACATCGCCCCGGGGCATTACCTGTATAAGGACCGGATCGCGGTCACGACGGACGACGGCATCGTCGTGCCCCTTGCGCTGCCCGCCGGGGTGGAAAAGGACGATCCGACCTTCGGGACCACGCGGGTCTACCACGACCACGTGTCGGCGGCCCTCGCCGGCGCTCCCCTGCCTGCCTCGGGCGCGGTCCACGTGACCTATCAGGGCTGCGCCGAGCATGGCGTGTGCTATCCGCCCGTGCACAAGAAGATCGATCTGGCGACGCTCGCGGTGGCGCCGGAGAAAAAGGGTCCTGCGCCGGATGTCGCGCTGCCAACTGGGGCGGCGCAACCCGCGCGCGGCAAGACGGACGGGGCGCTGGCGTCCTCGCTTTCCGGCAGCTTGCCGGCGATGGCGTTCAGTTTCCTGGGCTTCGGCCTGCTGTTGGCCTTCACGCCCTGCGTCTTCCCCATGGTGCCGATCCTCTCCGGCATGCTGGCGCGCTCCGGTCAGGAACTGTCGGCACGCAAGGGCGTTGCGCTTTCCGGCGCCTACGTGCTGGCCATGGCCCTGGCGTATGCGGCCCTCGGCGTCGCGGCCGCCTGGTCGGGGCAAAATCTCCAGGTCCTGCTGCAACGGCCGGCGGCGATCGTCCTGATGGGCCTCGTCTTCGTGTCCCTCTCGCTTTCCATGTTCGGGCTCTACGATCTGGCGCTGCCGGCAAAGCTCACCGCGCGCCTGTCGCGGGCCACGGGGCGGGCCGGAGGGTCGCTCGGGGGCGCGGCGCTGCTCGGCTTCGGCTCGGCCCTCATTGTCGGCCCCTGCGTGACGCCGCCGTTGGCCGCGGCGCTTTTGTACGTGGCGCAGACAGGCGACGTCGCCCGTGGGGCGGCGGCCCTGTTCGCGCTGGGGCTTGGCATGGGGCTGCCGCTTCTCGCTTTCGGCGCGTTCGGCGGCAGGCTGCTGCCGAAGTCCGGCCCCTGGCTCGTCACGGTCAAGCAGGTGTTCGGCTTCCTCTTCCTGGGGCTTGCGATCTGGATACTGGGGAGGCTGTTGCCCGGGCCGGCGACGCTTGGGCTGTGGGGCGGCTTGGCGATCGCGGCCGGAATGTGGTTCGGCCTGCGGCGAAGCCGGGGATACGGGATGCGCCTGGCCGGCGGCGCGATCGCCCTTGGCGGGGTGTTCCTGCTGACGGTCGGCTTGGGCGTTTTCCCCTTTTCCTGTCCCCTTGCCGCCTGCGCCGGCGCGCCGGCTGCGGCCACGGACGGGGCGGGGGGGGCGTGGCGCAAGGTGCGCACCGAGGACGGGTTCGACGCGGCCATGGCCGAGGCCCGGGCCAAGGGGCAGCCCATCCTGGTCGATTTTTCCGCCGACTGGTGCGTGGTCTGCCGCGAGATCGACCGGGAGGTCATGGCCGATGCAGTCGTCGATTCCCGCCTGCAAAACGTCTCCCTCCTGCGCGTGGACGTAACTGCGGACACTTCCGAAAGCCGCGCGCTCATGCGCCGCTTCGACGTCGTCGGGCCGCCGACGATGCTGTTCGTCGACGCCCGCACGGGCCGGGAAATCGACGGCAGCCGCTTTGTCGGCGCGGTGACGGCCGCGCGGTTCCTCGAAACCCTCGCAAAGGTCGGCGCTTGAGCCGCCTCCGCTTGCAACAACAAGAAGAAAGGATGCCTGCATGAAATCGAACGCGTTGTTTGCGCTTGTCGTCTGTCTGATCCTGGTTGCCGCCATTGCGCCGTTGCGGCGCGCCATCGCGACCGAGCAACCAGTGGAAGCCGCCGCGGTGCTTGACGATCCTTCAGCCCCGGTCACCGGCAATCCGAAAGGGGACGTCACCATCGTCGAGTTTTCCGACTACAATTGCCCCTTCTGCAAGCAATCCGCCGCGGCGCTCGAGAAGTTGCTCGCGTCGGACGGCAAGATCCGCGTCATCCACAAGGACTGGCCCGTGTTGACGGACGCCTCGGCCTATGGGGCGCGACTGGCCCTGGCCGCCGGCTATCAGGGGAAATACGCCGCGGTCCATGCGGCGCTCATGCAAATCCCGGGCATGCGGATTTCAAAGGATCGGATGCTCGAAGCCGCCAAGGCCTCGGGCGTGGACATGGACCGTCTGGAAAGCGATCGCAAAGCCCATGCCCAGGAGATCGATGCCTTGCTGGAACGCAATGCCGCACAGGCCGAAGCGTTGGGCCTGCAAGGGACGCCGGCGTTCCTTGTCGGGCCCTACATCGTGCCTTCCGCTCTCGGCTACGACGATTTCAGGCAGGTCGTCGCGGATGCGCGGACGAAAATGAAGGGCGACAAGTAGCGGGCCCTTTCGGGGGTGCGTTTCGCGGACGTCCCCGGGGCGCTCGCCAGGACAGGAGGCCAAGGGGGCGGGCCATGCTTGCCTGACCCCTTTTTCATACGGTCGCACGGGAAGAATCGGGGTGGCGCACTACGTTGCCCTGCGTGCGACAGGGCAAGGAATCGACCTTGCCATTGTGGCGAAATCCCCTATGCCAAGCCTTTTCTTTCCGTTATTCTGTCCGGGACTGACCCTGGTGGGGAATGCGCAATGAACGACGCGGCCGCCGGTTCCCCTGTCGCCGGGATGCGACGGGGCTGGGACAGCGTAGCGCGAGACGTCCCTGTCCGACCAAGGCGCATGCGAGGGCGAGGCCCATGAAAGCCTTTTTCTCCGGCTCCGTGCACAAAAACCTGACCACGCTCGTATTGCTGGTCGCCCTGCCGGCCATGGCGCTCGGCGCGTACCTCATGTTCGAAAGCCGCCGCGACGCCGAGCACGTCGCCAGGCAGAACACGCGCAATCTCCTGCATACCCTGTCTTCCATGCAGACCGGCATCGTCAGCGAAGCCAAGGTGCTGCTCATGACCCTCGAGCATCTTCCGGAAGTGGAGGCCGGCGACCGGTCGGCATGCAACCAGCGCTTCACGGTGCTGCTCGGCGATCATCCCGAGATGTCCAACATTTTTTTGACCGATGCGACTGGGAATGTCGTCGCTTCCGGGCTGCCGGCCTTTCTCGGCAAGGATCTCTCGGACCGGCTGTATTTCAAGGAAGCCATGGCCACCCGGAATTTCAGCGCCGGCGTGTACAATGTCGGACGGGCCTCGGGCCTGCCCATCCTAGTCTTCGCCCTGCCGGTCACGGATGCGGCCGGGCGTTATACCGGCGTCGTCGGCGAGTCCTATAAGCTCGAACACTACCATCAGGTACTCGACAAATTGGGCGTCCCTCCCCAGGTCCGGGTGGGGCTCTATGACCGCAACGGCCTGCGCATGCTGGCCTATCCGTCCCGGTCGGACCTGCCCCTGGGGGAGCCCCCCGCCCCGGACATGTGGAAGCGGATCGTCGAAGCCGTCCCGGATGAAGGCCTGTTCGACGAGCGCCGGCAGGATGGAACCCGCGTGCTGGTGGGTTATGCCCGACTGCGCCTGCGGCCGGAGGACCCGCCCTACGCGACCCTCGTCGTTTCCATGGACTGGCAGGTCGCCTTCCGGGATGCGCGCGACCGTTTCACCCGTTCCCTGGCGCTCATGGCCCTGGTGGTGGCGCTGACCCTGCTTCTTGCCCGGCGGATGGGTCGGGTCGCGATCCTGGCCGGCCTGGACAGCCTCATGGCCGCGGCGGACCGGCTCGGGAAAGGCGACCTGGCCGCCCGCGCCGAGGCCGATGCCGGCGGTCTGGAGATCCGGCGGCTTGCCGCCACGTTCAACGACATGGCCCAGGGGCTTCAGATGCGGGACATGGCGCTGCGACGGCAGGATCGGGAACTGGCCAGGATGCGCAACCTGCTCGGCAATATTCTCGAATCCATGCCGTCGGCCATCATCGCCCTGGACGAACGGGGACTTGTGACCCATTGCAACGCCAACGCCCAGGCCTTGTGCGCCCTGCCGCCGGAGCAGGCCCTGGGCCGCTTGCCGGCCGAGGTTCTGCCTTTGCTGGGGGCGCACCTGGAGACGCTGCAACAGGCGCTGCGGCAACGCCAGGTGCGGCGCGTGGAGCATGAGCGCGTGCGCCTTGACGGCGTGGAGCATCTCTTCGACCTCCAGTTCTATCCCCTGGTGGCCAATGGGGTAAACGGCGCGGTCATCCGTCTTGATGACGTCACGGAGCGGGAACGGCTGCGCGAGATGATGATCCAATCGGAAAAGATGGCCTCGGTGGGGGGGCTGGCCGCCGGCATGGCCCACGAGATCAACAACCCTTTGAGCTCCATTCTCCAGGCGGCCCAGGTCTGCCTCATGCAGTGCGACCCGTCCGTCGAAAGCAACCGCAAGGTCGCCGAGGAGTGCGCGTGCACCATCGAGGCCGTGCGTTGCTACATCGAACGCAGGCGCATCGTGAGATTCCTGGAAGGCATCCGGGATGCGGGTAAGCGCGCCGCGCAGATCGTCTCCAGCATGCTGGAGTTTTCCCGCAAGAGCGAATCGCGGCGGGCTCCAGCGGACATCAACGCCGTCGTGGACCACGCCCTCGCCCTGGCCGCGACCGACTATGACCTGAAGAAAAAATACGATTTCAAGCAGATCGAGATCGTCCGGGACTACGCACCGGACCTCCCGGAAGTGCTGTGCTCCAAGACGGAAATCGAGCAGGTGCTGCTCAACCTGTTTAAAAACGCCGCCCAGGCCATGGCGCACAGCCCCGACTCCGGGCGCAGGCCGGTCATCATCGTGCGGACCCGGCAGGAGGGGGAGCGCGTGCGCATCGAGGTCCGCGACAACGGACCGGGCATGGAGGAACAGGTCCGCATCCGGATTTTCGAGCCCTTCTTCACCACCAAGGAGCCGGGCGAGGGCACGGGACTGGGCCTGTCCGTCTCGTATTTCATCATCGTCACCAACCACGGCGGCACGATACGGGCGGAATCGCGGCCGGGGCAGGGCGCCGCGTTCCTCATTGATCTGCCGCTCGGAGGGCGCGCATGACCGGGCGGATTCCGACCATCCTCGTGGTCGACGACGAGGAAACCATCCGCGACAGCCTGCAGCTTTTCCTGGAGGTCAAGGGCTGGAACGTGGTGACTGCGGCCAGCGCGGAGCAGGCCCTGGAGGTCCTCGCCCGAAACCGTTGCGACGCAGCCATTGTGGACATTCGTCTGCCGGGCCAGAGCGGGGACGCCATGATCCTTGCCGCCCACCCGCGATACCCCGGCATGAAATGGCTCATCTGCACCGGCTCCATGGAATTCGCCCCCGGCTCGGAACTGGCCGTTGCCGGCGTGACGCCCCAGGACGTTTTCACCAAACCCGTCGCCGACATGGGGCTGCTCGTGGACCGTCTCCGGCAGCTCCTGGAATAAAGGACCCAGCCCATGGCCGCTTCTCCCCCGCGGATACTGACCATCGACGACGAGGACATGATCCGGGAAACCATTGCCGTCTACCTGGAAAACAAGGGCTACGTCGTCTTCGAAGCCGCGAACGGCCGGCAGGGGCTGGAGCGTTTCCTCGCGAAGCGGCCCGACCTGGTTCTCGTCGACCTGCGCATGCCGGAAATGGACGGCTTGGAAGTCCTGGCCAGGCTCCGGGAGCTTTCCCCGGACACGCCGGCCATCGTGGTCTCCGGCACGGGCGTGCTGCAGGACGCCCTGGAGGCCATCCGCCGTGGCGCCTGGGACTATGTGACCAAGCCCATCCAGGACATGGAGGTCCTGGGGCTGGCCGTGGAAAAGGCCCTGGAACGCGCCAGGCTCCTGCGCGAGAACAGGGCCTACCAGGAGAATCTCGAGGCCCTGGTCCGCGAGCGGACGGCCGAGGTGGAAAACACCCGCCGCCAGATCATGCATCGCCTGAGCCGCGCCGCCGAGTTCAAGGACAACGAAACCGGCCGGCATGTCGTGCGCGTGGGCGAGATCAGCGCCCTGATCGGGCGGGCCGTGGGCCTTTCTTCGGAAGAATGCGACATGCTGCGACAGTGCGCGCCCCTGCACGACCTCGGTAAGATCGGCATCCCCGATGCCATCCTGCTCAAGCCCGGCCCGCTGACGGAGGGGGAATGGGAGGTCATGCAACGCCATTGCCTGTACGGCTGCGAAATCCTCGGTCCCCTCGGCAGCCTTCGGGACGCCCGGGACTGGTGTTCGGAACCCCTGCCGCCGACGCGCGGCGACGACCATAACCCTCTTATCGATCTCGCCCGGACCCTTGCCCTGTTGCATCACGAACGATGGGACGGACAGGGATATCCCTTCGGCCTGGAAGGGGAGGACATCCCCCTCGAGGCGCGCATCGTGGCCCTGGTCGACGTCTATGACGCCCTGCGCAGCACGCGGTCCTACAAAAAGGCCTTTTCGGAAGCGCAGAGCCTCGAGATCCTGCGTCGGGACTCCGGAACCCGGTTCGATCCGCATTTGGTCGAGGTGTTTTTCACCCATCTCGGCGCCATCAGGGACATTTTGGACAAGTGGAAGGACGAGTAGGGAGGAAACCATGGCCGAAACGAAAAAAGATGGCCGGCAACGGCCCCCCGGCGCGACTCCTTCCCCGGGCGCGCCCCCGGCCGGCGCGCGCGCGCCTTATTCCCGGGACGAACTCGCGCTCTATCATGCCTTGCTGGACCGGGCCCAGGACCCTATTTTTCTGGTGGACACCCATTCCGGCGTCCTGCTCGAAGCCAACAAGGCCGCCTTCGACCTGCTCGGGCTCAGCAAGGTGGACCAGGCCTGGAAATCCCTGCTCGATGGCTTCAGCGTGGTCCGGCAGGCCCCGCTGCCCGGAGCCCTCGACGACGTGCCCGAGGGGGAAACCCACGAAGTCGTCTACACCGATCCCTCGGGCACGCCGCGCGTGTTCGAGCTGACGCTGAGCGCCATACGCATCGACGGCAACCGCTACACCGTGGGCGTCGCCCGCGACGTCACCGAACGCAAGAAAACCGAGAGCGCCCTGCGCCAAAGCGAACAGCGGCTGCGCACGTTGTTTGAAACCGCGCCGGTCGGCATCTTCACCACCACGACATCGGGACGTCACCTGTTTTCCAATGTGGCCAACGCGGCCATGCACGGCTACGCCTCCTTGGAGGAGTTTCAGCAGGCGGTCGGGGCAGAGGTGCGCAGCCTCTATGTCGATCCCGACGAGCGCGAAGCCTTTTTGCTGCGCCTGCGGCAGGACGGCGAGGTGCGAAATTTCGAGAGCCGGCACAGAAAAAAGGACGGTTCCGGCTTTTTCATCTCCATCTGGGCCAAGCTCCGCCAGGACCGCGACCGCGGAGAGGAGATCATCGAAGGGTTTTGCATCGACATCACCGAACGTAAAATGGCCGAGCAGGAGATGCGGGAAGCCAAGGAGCACCTCAACAGCATCGTCAACGCCATCGGCGATCCGATATTCGTCAAAGACGAACGGCATCGCTTCACGCTGGTCAATGACGCCTTGTGCGCGCTCATGCGCCGGCCCCGGGAGGAGATTCTGGGTCGCACGGACAAGGATTTTTTCCCCGGGGACCAGGTGGACGCGTTTTGGAAGGCGGACGACATGCTGCTCGCCACGGGGCTCGAGAATGTCAACGAAGAGAGCCTCACGGACGGGCATGGGGAACTGCGCGCCATCGTCACCAAGAAGACCCGCCATGTCGATGCGGCGGGGAACAAAAGCGTCGTCGGCGTCATCCGCGACGTCACCGAGCGGATGCGGCTGCAGGAAATGATGATCCAGTCGGAGAAGATGGCTTCGTTGGGGGGGCTTGCCGCCGGCATGGCCCACGAGATCAACAACCCCTTGAGCAGCATTCTGCAGGCGGCCCAGGTCTGCCTGATGCAGCTCGATCCGGCGCTGCCGGCCAATCAGGAGGGGGCTGCTGCATGCGGTTGTTCCGTCGAAGCCGTGCGCTGTTATCTCGAGAGGCGGCGGGTGCTCAAATTTCTCGTCGGCATCCAGGAGGCCGGCAAGCGCGCGGCCGGCATCGTCTCCAGCATGCTGGAATTTTCTCGCAAGAGCGAATCCCGGCGGGCTCCTGCCGACATCAACGCCGTTCTGGACAGGAGCATCGAGCTGGCCTCGACCGATTACGATCTGAAGAAGAACTACGATTTCCGCCACATCAACATCATACGCCGCTATGCCGCGGGTCTGCCCGAAATCTCCTGCACGCGCACCGAGATCGAGCAGGTGCTCCTCAATCTCCTCAAAAACGCCGCCCAGGCCATGGCCGGCCATCCGCCGGCGCAGGCCGCGCCGACCATCGTGCTGGGGACGTCGCGCACCGATGCCGGGATACGCATCGAGGTGGCCGACAACGGCCCGGGTATGTCCGAAGCGGTGCGCCGCCGGGTGTTCGAGCCGTTTTTCACCACCAAGGAGCCGGGACTCGGCACCGGGCTCGGCTTGGCCGTGTCCTATTTCATCATTACCGCCAACCACGGCGGAACCATCAGCGTGGAATCCGAGCCGGGCAAGGGGGCGACGTTCGTCATCGAGCTCCCCGTCGAGAGGCGGCGATGAGCGTGCAGCAGCCGAGCCTCCTGACCATCGACGACGAGCCCATGATCCGCGAAACAATTGCCTTTTATATGGAAAACCGGGGCTTTACCGTGTTCGAGGCCCCGGACGGCCGCCGGGGGCTGGAGACGTTTCTCGACAAACGGCCCGACGTGGTCCTGGTCGATCTGCGCATGCCGGAAATGGACGGCCTGGAAGTGTTGTCCAGGTTGCGGGAGGTTGCGCCGGATACGCCGAGCATCGTGGTCTCCGGAACGGGGGTGTTGCGGGACGCGTTGGAGGCCGTCAGGCGCGGCGCTTGGGACTATGTCATCAAACCCATTCAGGACATGGCGGTTCTCGGACTCGCCGTGGACAAGGCCCTGGAACGCGCCGGCCTGAAGCGGGCCGTGCGGCAGGCCGAGCAGCGCTACAGCAATCTGGTGCAAAACATCCCGCTGCTCATCTTCGGCATCGCCGCGGGCCTGCGCCTGGAATTCGTCAACCAGGGCTGCATGACCCTGCTCGGCTACACCCGGGAAGAGGCCCTGGCGGAACCGGACTGGCTGCTTGGGCGCATCCACCCCGAACAGCGCGACTGGGTGCGGGGGAAGCTCGAGCAATGCCTGGCGGATTGCTCCCAGTCGTTTTCCCGCCAGTGCAAGCTGCTTCACAAGAATGGCCAGACCGTGCACGGCATGCTCAAGTCCATTCCGTCTTCCGAGTGCGCAGGCCGCGCCTCCCGCCAGCGGGTCGAAGGCTGCATCATGGACCTCGGCGACCGCATGCTGCTGGAAAAAGTGCTCGTGCAAAAGGAGAAGATCCATACCCTGGGAGCCATTTCCGCGGAAGTGGCGCATGAAATCCGCAATCCCCTCATGGCCATCGGCGGTTTCGCCAAGCGCCTGACGCGGAAAATGCCGCAGCTCGAGGAAGCCGCCATCATCCTGGAAGAAGCCAACCGGCTGGAGCATTTTCTCGACCGCATCCGGGACTATCTCAACCCGGTGCGGCAGCATCCCGCGCCAGTGGTCATGGCCGATGTGGCGCGCGACTGTCTGGCCCTGCTCGAGCCGGAACTGACGGGCGCGGGCGTGACCCCGCTCCTGGATTTGGCGGCGGCGTCCGTCGTGGTCGAGGAGGACCCGGACATCCTGGCCCAGGTCGTGATCAACCTCATCCGTTTCACCCTTGCCGCGTTGCCCCCGCGCGGGGAGATGCGGCTTACCGCCCGCAGCGGCGAAGGGTTCGTCCATCTGGAGATCGGCGGGGACCAGGCCCGTCCCGTGGCGGATGCGGAGAAGGTCTTCTTGCCGTTCGATGCGGGCGGGGACAGCATCGGGCTCCCGGTTTGCTTCCGTCTCGTGCGCAGCATGGGCGGGGCGCTGCGCTTCGAGCAACAGGGCGGCAAGGGGCAGTTCCTCCTGTCGGTCATGACGGCCGAGGCCCGGCGGACGGAGAGGGACGGCGCCGGCGCGGTTCGCGCGGAGGCGGGGGCGCAGGCGCCAGGCGGGGATGGCCCGCATCCGGGCGGAAACGACGAGCCTGGAAAGGGATAGACTCGTCTCCCTTAGCCTGCGCTGCGGTCGGGCGGCTGCACGGGGGGCAGGCAGGATTGCCTGGCCCTTTTTCGTTCGGAGGGGTGGGGCTGGCCTTCGGGGCGGCCGGTGAAGCGGCGCGATCATGGGTTCATGGCGCAGGATGCATCCTGTTCCGCGAGAAATGCGGCATGGTTGCGTTCCATGTACAGACTGGAGAACAGATACGCGGCACCCGTGGGTGTCGTGATGGCGGTGATGTCCCGATACGCCGGTTGGGCGGCCATGGCCGCAAGGGTCGCCGCGATGGTTTCCGGGGGCAGATCGAAAGGCGGCTTTTCGAAGAGGGCCACGGGCACGGGCCGTGGGTACTGCCGGGAATTCGAGCGGATCTCCTCGGCCAGCAGTACGGCTGGGGCGTTTTTGCGGTCCAGGATGCGGGCGTAGGTGTGGCTGAGCAACATCGGATCGTGGTAGACGGTGCGGCCGGACAGGCCGGCAAAGGACGCGATGTCGGGCAGTTCGGACAGGACGGCGGTCAGCCGCTGGCACGGATCGGTCCCGGGCGGTTCGCCGAGGCATTCCCCGAGCCCCTGCTCCCGGAGTTGTTGCAGCACGGCTTCGGCGTCGGGCAGACGCGCCGCGGCGTTGGCCTCGCGAACCGCCTGGAGCGCCGCCTGTGCCAGCGATTTCACGTCGTCCACGGTCATTTCGCGTCCTGCGGGGTGAGCCCGGCCGCGGCAAGAACCTCGCCCACGTCCGCAAGCCCCAGCGCGGCGTAACGCGCCCGGCCCGGCGCGCCCGTCTCCTTGTCCCAACCCATGGCCTCGTAAAAGAAGTCCATGGCCCGGGCGATGTCGGCCGGGTCCATGCGGATCGTGCCCTTGGTGAAGGGCGCTGCGCCGCGCGGGTCCTCGAAGACCCAGGGCGGCACGAGGTCGTGCCCGGCGCGCATGTCCATCTGCCCCATGTCCCGGATGGTCAGGGCGCGGTGGAGGGTGAAGATGCGTTCCCCGGCCGCATCCAGCGCCTCCCGGTCCATGGCCTGCCCGGTGGCCAGGCTCAGGAACTTCGACTCCAGGCTGTCGTCTCCGGCGTAGCCGCGCGCGCGCAGGGGGGACGCCGCCCAGGGGCCCATCCAGTTGCACACCCCCAGCGCGTCGTGCAGCTCCTTGCGCACGAGCGCCCACTTGGCCCGCCGGGCTTTGTGCACGTTGGCGGGCGTGTAGTCCCCCGGGGCGTCCAGGGCGTCCGGCGAGCCCCAGATGCTGGCGGCCAGTTTCTTCTGCACGTCAAGGGGCAGGCCGTTGCGCACGAAATTCGAGTGCGAATGGCACTGGGCGTCGCGGTTGTACTGGGTGTTGATGATCACCCCGCACTGGCCGTCGTCCTCGTTGGCGTGGTGCTTGGGATGGCCCATCTTCCAGTAGGTCGTCGTATGGTCGCCTGCCCACTCCGCTTCGGGGATGGACCACTGGTCGAAGAGCGCGCCCGTGCCCCGACTGAGGACGTCCCCGAGTTCGCCCTGGCGGTTGGCGATGCGGGGGATGATGTCGAGGAGAAACGCCGGATCGGCGTTTTCGTACTTGTCCCAGGGGATGGAGGCGTATTCCTTCGCCCCGAGTTTGGCCTTCAGGTAACCGCCCTCGTAGAGCTTTTGCAGGTCGCGCTGCAATTGGCCGTAATTGGACCACAGGCCCAGGTCGTCGGCGAGGTGCATGCCCACCATGCAGGCCTCGATGGCGGCCTCGCCGCTATTCTTGCCGTCGAGCCCCTTGAAGAACTTCCGGCCGAACTGCAAGGCGATGCACGTGTTTTGCGCCGTGTCCGGGATGCCGAACTTGGCCGCAACGGACGGCACCTTGAGCATGGTGTGGCAACGGATGGGGCAGGCCGTGCAACCGTTGCCGCGCACGGTGTATTTCCAGGCCTCCTCCCCCAAAAAGTAGGCGGCGCTGTTGGTGCGGTAGGCGATGCGGTTCACGTCGTGGATGTTGCCGCTGATTTCGACCGGCGGTTTTGCCGCGCCCCAACGCTTGCCGGGCTGGCCGATCCAGCGGGAGGCCGGATTGTAGTATTCGGACTGGGGCGTGGGAAAGCTCGGCACCACATGCTGATTGTTGCCGCCGAGGAGGGAGAGGTGGAATTTGACGAGCTTTTCCCACTCCCCCCTGTCCCCGGCGATGCGCACCGCGCCGCTGCCCTGTATGGCCACGGCCTTGAGGTTTTTCGCGCCCATCACCCCGCCCACGCCGCCGGCCGAGTGGGAGACGGAATTGACCACCATGCCCATGGGGGCCTGGTTCTCCCCGGCCTGGCCGATGGCCGCCACCACGCAGTCCGGCCCCATCTCCTGACTGATCTCCAGGGTGGTCCGGCGGATGCCCGTGCCCCACAGATGGCGGGCGTCGCGGATCTCCACATGGGCGTCGCGGATCATGAGCCACACGGGCCTGTCGGCCTTGCCTTCCACGATCAGGGCGTCATACCCGGCGTATTTGAGCTTGGCCGCGAAGTGCCCGCCCATGTGGCCAGACCCGACCAGCGGGCGGGGCCAGCAAGTGGGGAAAATGGTGGTCACGGTGGTGCGGCCGTTGCAGGGCACGCTCGTGCCGACCAGCACCCCGGCGGCGAAAACCAGTTTGTTGGCTGCATCGAAAGGGCCGGTCCCGGCCGGGACTTCGTCCCAGAGCACCCGGTAGCCGATTCCGGCGCCGCCAAGCACTGCCGCGTAGCGTTCGATCGTGTGTTCGACGCCGATTTTTCCCGTGGAAAGATCCACGCGCAGGATCTTGCCGACAAATCCGCCGCTGCGTGCGGCCATGGCTGGCTCCTTGCCCTTGGCGAGCTGTTATTGGGAAGCGGCCTTCCCGGCCGGGACATGGCAATCCGCGCAGGCGGCGGTTTTTTCCGGGGCAACCGCGGACACGGTGGACCGGAGGGGGCTCCCGTCGCGGGTGAGGTCCCGCCAGGGCACGTAGTGCAGGGCCGCGGCCGGACAAGCCTCCACGCATTTGGGGCTGCCGTGGCAGAGAAAGCATTTCGTGGCGATTCCGGCTTCTTCGTCGAAGGAGAGCATGTCCCAGGGGCAGGCCCGCTGGCACAGGCGGCAGCCCACGCAGGCGGCGGCGTCGACGACCCGGGCTCCGGTTGCTGGATCGGCCCTGATGGCGTTTTGCGGGCAAGCAGCGGCGCAGGGCACGGGATGCGGGCATTGGCGGCACACGCCCTGGAGCACCAGTCCGTCGCCCCAGTCCCCGTGCATGGCGTCGCCGCCGGTCGGGCCGGCGAGGCCGTAGTTGACGGCGCGGGCGATCTTGATCCGCGCCAGGGAAGGCTGCGCGCGGCCGTCGTTGAATTCCGTGCAGGCCAGCTCGCAACGCTGGCAGCCCACGCAGCGGGTGGGATCGGCCACGATGATCCCCTTGGCGCTGTCCAGGATCACCAGCGGGGCGTTCTCGCCGAAGGCCTCGCCGAGACCCATGAAGGCCAAGCCGGAGAGCGCGCAGACGGACAGCTTGAGAAAACCCCGACGGGTCAGTTCGGCCTCCCATCCGGAGGACTTTGCCGCC
The DNA here is from genome assembly GCA_023399375.1 of Pseudomonadota bacterium. Classification (GTDB taxonomy): domain Bacteria; phylum Desulfobacterota; class Desulfovibrionia; order Desulfovibrionales; family Desulfovibrionaceae; genus Solidesulfovibrio. The sequence goes on from JAEWPX010000123.1 coordinate 53,018, forward strand.
CTTTCGATCCATTCCGACGAGATGCTGCGGATTTTCTCCATGTCGCGCCTCCCGCAACGAGCGCCCCGGTCACGGGACCGGAAAAAACGCTATGGCATGATGGGCCTTGGGATATGCATAAAACGCTTTTCCCCGGGCGTCCATGGCGTGTGGCGACGGGGAGAGAGCGCCCGTGGTTGGCCCGTCGCCGCCGGGACGGAAAAGTCCGTTTCCGGAAGCAGAACGGGCGCGAGGCAGACCGGCCATGCCGGGCGTTTCACGGTGTCGCTGCCGGGCGGCAAGGGGCTACAGTCCGGCAACGGCATCGGCCACAGTTCGGGCCAGCCTCTCCACGAGCATTTGCTGGGCGGCGGCAAGCGCGCCGGCATCCCGCATGGCCACCCGGATGCGAAATTCCACGGTGCGGCTGGTCAGGGGACTGCCGTTTGCGTCGAGGATGGACCAACTGGCGTGCAGGACGGCGATTTGCTCGGGCATATTTTGCAGCTGGATGGGATGAAAGATGATTTTTGGGGAGGGCTGGCCCTCCGTGGCGCGAGGCAGAGTCATTTGCGGGGTTCTCTTATTTCCGGGAGGTGATGCCACGGGCGGCCGGGCGGGCTGCGGTCGTTCGGTATCCGGCCCGGGCGTGCGCATGTTTCCGGCGAAAAGCGGGCTGGCCTTGCCGTCGGTCCGGATTGCGATGCCGGTTGCCGGAAGGGTGCGTGCGCAATCGTTTGGACCCACCGCATCGGTCTCGGTCCGCAAGAAGTCCTTCGACGGGAAAACGAGGACCGGCCTGTCGGCGGTTTCTCCAGCGGCGTCTTTGATCGGGGGAGGCCTTGCGCATGGCCGCTAAAAGGGCGCTGGGACCTGGATGTAGACCGTCGTGCCGCCCTGGATGACGGGTTGGTAGTAAACGTCGCCCACGGCGTAGTAGGTCTGGCCGTCGACGAGCACGGGCGCGGCTGCTGGCGGCAGTGCGTAGAGGGTCGCCGCGACCGCCGCGGCCGTGGTCACGGCTGCCGCCGCCGCCATCGCGCCCGGAGCCACGAC
>JAEWPX010000151.1 GCA_023399375.1 Pseudomonadota bacterium
CACGGCGGCTGGCGCGGCGGCGGCGCTACTCCTTGGTGACGATGGTGCCGACGTGTTCCCCGTCCAGGGCCGCCAGGATATGCTCCGGGTGGCGCAACGCGTCGATGACCTGGAACTGCTTGATGGTCTTGGCGTACTTGAGGAAGCGCAGCACCGGACGTTCCACGATCAGGTCGTCGAGGTCCAGGGCGATCAGTTCATCCACGGTCAGCTTGTGGTAGTATTCGAGCTTTTCCCGGTCCTTGGCCTTTTTCGGGTCGTCGCTGTAGAGGCCCTTTTCGTCCTTGAGGTAGATCAGGGATTTGGCGCCGATGTTTTCGGCCAGAAGGAACGCGCCGCAGTCCGTGCGGTGCGGCGGGATGAAGCCGTCTTCGGCCGGGTGCTCGAAAAAGCCGTACGGCGGGATGCCCGGGGTGATGGGCAGGTAGCCGAGCTGGCAGAACATGGTGAGCTGTTCCAGGTGGTCGCCGTGGCCGATGCGCACGCCGCCGTGCTTGGACAGCAGCACCGAGAGGATTTCCGCGTTCTGCGAGGCGACCTTGTCCCCGAGCTTGGACAACACGCCCGTGGGCATGCCGAGTTCCAGGCCGATGTTGTAGATGTGGCGCGCGCGCGTGCCGCCGCCGGTCATGAGGATGAGCTTGTGTTTTTCCTTTGCCGCAAGCAGCACGTCGATGATCGGCAACAGCGCTTTTGCTCCCCGGTCCATGATGGACTGGCCGCCGATTTTCAGCACGTTGACGTCGGGGTGCATGCGGAAGACTTCCTTGCGGGACATGCCCGAGAGGAGCTTCTTGCTCACCAGCGATTCGCCCATCAGCGGCGACTCGATGTGCAGCCGTCCGCCTTCCTGTTCTTCCTTGACGAGTTTGCCCATGGTTTCCCCCTGGCGATTCTACGCGATTATAGAGGTCAAACAGAGATATATCCTCTAAGGGCATAGCCGACAAGAGGAATGGACGGAACTTTTTCGCGCTTCGCGCCTCAGCCGCCCAGGGCCGCGGCATAGAGGCGCGCGAGCATGGCCGCAGGCATTTTCGCCTGCCACAGGCCCAGGGCATTGGCGAGGCCGAAGGCCGCGGCGAACACGGCGCAGGCCCCCGCGGCCGTCAGCCACCAGGGCGCGCGGCGGCCGAGAAAGGAAAAGGAAGCGGCCCGGGCGGCGCTGGGGCAGGCCGTCACGCACGCGGCGCAGCCGCTGCACGTCATGGGACGCGGCCCGGCGTCGAGGGGCAGGTCCACGGGGCAGGCCTTACGGCAGCGGCCACAGCCGGTGCAGGCGTCGGCGTCGCGGACGAGCGCCGTGGGGCCGGCCTTGGCGCAAAGCCCGAGCAGCGCGCCGTACGGGCACAGCCAGCGGCAAAACGCCCCCCGGAAGACGAGGCCGAGCATGGCGAGCGCAGCCAGGACCGCGACCGCGACCGGCCCCGGCCCGGTAAAAAAGAGCAGCATCCTGGCGTCGGCCGTCATGTTGTAGGAGGAACGCAGGAACCCGCCCACGGCGGCGGCGTCCATGGCGAAAAACGTGGTGTAGAGGAAAAAGGCCAGCAGCACGTACTTGGGCAGGCCGAGCGCCGCGTCGAGGCGTCTGGGCAGGCTTCGCGAAAGGCCCAGGCGCGCGCCGAGCCTGCCCAGGCGCGTGGCCACGAACCCCACCGGGCAGACGTGGCCGCAAAAGCCCTTGCGGAAGGCGAAAGCCATGACCAGGGCGGCCAGGAAGATGGCGAGCCCGGCCGGGTGCACCGGATCCCATTGGCCCGTGGCGAAGAACTGCCGTGCGCCGAGCAGCGCGCTGATGGGTAAAAAGCCCTCCACCGCCGCAGGTCGCGTCGCTTCGGGGCCGGACCCCAGGGCGTAGCGGCAGAAGAGGTAAAAGCGCCAGCCCACGACGAGCGAGGCCAGAAAGAAAAACCACTGGGGAAGGCGGGAAAGCGCCTTTTGAGTCATACGCAAAGACATGGAAAAAACCTTCGGCTTGCGGCCGGGATGCAGGGATTCGTCGGGGGGAAGGAAAACGGGTGGCCGCGGCGCGCCTTGGCGTCAGTCTCCGGGGGCGTCGGGCAGGGCGTTGCGGATTGCGCTCCAGAGTTCCTCGGCGGTGAAGGGCTTGACCAGATAGGCGCTGACCTTGGCCGCGTCGGCTTCGGCGATGTTGGACTCCAGCGCCTCGGCCGTGACCATGATGAAGGGGATGTCGGCGCGCGCAACGCCGCCGCGCACGCAACGCAACAAGTCGATGCCCTTCATGCCCGGCATGTTCCAGTCGGAGACGATGCAGTCGACGGGCTCGCCGGACAACAATTCCAACGCCTGCCGCGCGTTGGCGGCTTCGAGCACGTCGACCCCGTCCTGGCCAAGCATCTTGCGGATGATTCCCCGCATGACCTTGGAATCATCCACGACGAGGACCTTCAAAGCGTTCTCCTTTTCCGGTGGGACAGGCCTGGAACGTAAGCCGCGTTCACGTCGCAAGAGCGTTGATTGAAACCTTTTCCGGGAAAAAGCAAGTCCTCAAGGCGTTGCAGAGGCGCGGGGGGGCCGGGGCGCCCCCCCCCCCCCCCCCCCCCCCCCCAA
>JAEWPX010000179.1 GCA_023399375.1 Pseudomonadota bacterium
CGCTGGGCCGCGGGCGGCAGCGTCCGGCCGGCCAGGAAGAGCAGCGGCCCCGAACGCGTGGCGTAGGTGACCGCGCCCATGGCGCAGATGGTCAGGAAGATCGTTTCCTGCGAGTCCATGTCTCCACTCCCATGCCGCAGGCCGCGCCGAGCAGGCCTGCCGTGAGCGTGCCGAGGCCCGATGCGCCGGCCGCCGCCGCCGCCAGGGACAACCCCCCGCCGGCCACGGCCGCAGCGGCCTGGGCCGGCGTGCGCACCTGCCCGGCGAGAAGCGCCAGGAACATGCCCGGCAGGGCGAAATCGAGGGCGAAGGCCTTGCCGTCGCCGAGCGCGTCGCCCGCGGCGACGCCGAGCGCCGTGCCCGCGACCCAGGACGCCTGCGCCAGGACGTTCGCGGCGAAGGTGAGGGCCTTGTCGCGGTCGCCCCGGCCGAACCGGGCGGCGTGCAGGGCGAAGGTCTCGTCCGTGAGCTCGAAGGCGAAGGCCGCAAGCTCCCGCTTGCGCCAGCCCGACACCGACGGGGCCACGGCCGCGGAAAAAAGCAGGTGGCGCAGGTTGACCACGAACGTCGTGGCCACGATGGACAGCGCCGATGCGCCGGCCGCGAAAAAGCCCACGGCCACGAGCTGGGCCGAGCCGGCGTAGACGAGAAGCGACATGGCCAGGACGTTCAGCGCGCTAAGCCCGGCCTTGCCGGCGAGCACGCCATAGGCCATACCGACCGGGACGTAGCCCATGGCGATGGGCGCGACGCGGGCCAGAGCCTCGCGCCAGAACGCCCGCGCGCCGGGCGCGGCTAGGGGCGAGCCGGACACGGGGGCCTTTTTCCCATGAAAAAACGACAGGTCATGAAAATCTTCGTCATCGTCATCACAGCCCTCGGGCTTGCGTACTGCGGCTATCTGGCCATGCTCTACATGGGCCAGGATTCCATGGTTTTTCCCGGGCGTCCCGTCGATCCCGCCCGCGAGGCGGAGATCCGGCGCTACTTCCCCCGGCTCGAGGATTTCACCGTCACGGCCGCCGACGGCGCGACCCTGCGGGGCTATTACCTGCCCCGGACCATCAACGGGCAAAGCGCGCCGGCGGTGCTGTATTTTTGCGGCAACGCCGAGGAACAGACCGGCTTTTTCCTCTGGTCGCCCAACGAATTGCGGCCCTACGCCGTGGCCGGCGTGGACTACCGCGGCTACGGCCGTTCGGACGGCGTGCCGACCGAGGCGGTGCTCAAGTCCGACGCCCTGGCCGTGTACGACGCCCTGGCCGCCAGGCTCGGCGAGCACCCCCGCATCGTGGTCATGGGGCGCAGCCTGGGCACGGCCATGGCCGCCTACGTGGCCGCCCGCCGGCCCGTGGCCGGGATCATCCTCGTGACGCCGTTTTCCTCCCTGGCCGCCGTGGGCCAGGAGAGCCACCCCTTCGTGCCCGTGCGCCTGCTGCTCAAAAATCCCTTCGACGTGGTCCCCGACGCCGCCAAGGTCGCCGCGCCGGTCCTGTTCCTCGTGGCCGGGGCGGACCGGTACGTGCCGCCGCACCATGCCGACCGCCTGGCCGCCTCCTGGCCCGGTCCCAAGGAGGTGCGGGTCATCGAGGGCACGGGGCACGGCAACATCGTGGATGCGCCGGAATATTGGAAGTATGTGCGGGAATTCGTCAAGGCTCGGTTCGCGTCGCCGCAGCCGTAGCCGGGTCGCCGTCCGCCTCCGCGTCCGCGTTTTCTTCCGCGTTCGCCTCCGCTTCGGGCGCGGGGCCGTGGTCGCGCACGCCCGGGCCGGAGCGTACCCGCTGCAGGATGGCGTCGGTAAGGGCGCTCAGGCCTTCCCGGTTTTTCGCCGAGAGCGTGATGGCCTCGGGAAAGGCGTTTCGAAGCGGTTCGCGTTCTTCCTCGGGCACGGCGTCCCACTTGTTGAGCACGAAAAGCCGCGGAATGTCGCCAAGGCCCATCTCCCGCAGGATTTCGGCCACGGCCGCCGCCTGCGCCTCCACCTCGGGATGGGAGGCGTCGGCCACGGCCACGAGCAGGTCCGCGGCCTCGAGCTCCTCGAGCGTGGCCCGGAAGGCTTCCTTGAGCTCCTTGGGCAGCTCGCGAATGAACCCCACAGTGTCCGTGAGGATGATTTCCTTGTCGCTCGGGAAGCGCAGCCGGCGGCTGGTCGGATCGAGGGTCGCGAACAGGCGGTTCTCGGCGAGCACGGCGCTGCCCGTCAGGGTATTGAGCAGGGTGGACTTGCCGGCGTTGGTGTAGCCGACGAGCGAAACCACGGGCAGCCCGGCCCTGGCGCGTCCGGCCCGGGCCGCGGCCCGGCGCTTGCGCAGCTCCTTGAGTTCGTCCTTGATGCGGCCGATGCGGTCGCGGATGCGCCGCCGGTCCACTTCGAGCTTGGTTTCGCCCGGGCCCCGGCCGCCGATGCCGCCCATGAGCCGCGACATGGCCCTGTCCTGGCGCACCAGGCGCGGCTGGAGATACTTGAGCTGCGCCATCTCCACCTGCAGCTTGCCGCCGCGCGAGGCCGCATGCTGGGCGAAGATGTCGAGGATCAGCTGGGTGCGGTCGATGACGCGCAGCTGCGTGACCTCGGCCAGGTTGCGGATCTGGGACGGGGACAGTTCGCCGTCGAAGACGAGCAGCGACGCCCCGGCCCGCAGCGCCGCCACCTCGATCTCGGCGAGCTTGCCCTTGCCCAAAATGAACTTGGGATTGACCGTGGCCACCCGCTGCACCACGGATTCGGCCACGGCGAGCCCGGCCGTGTCGGCCAGGGCGGCGAGTTCGGCCAGCGACGCCTCCTGGATGGCGCGCGGGGCGTTCGACACGCTGACGAGCACCGCCTTTTCGCGGCCGGCCTCGCTGGCCTGGGGCGCGGCCAGGCGTTCGCCCTCCCGGGCGAGCTCCTCTTCCAGGGCCACGGCCAGGGCGTTGAAATCCTCCTCCACCCTGTCGAAGGGCTGCGGCGGCAGCACGTCGTAGGGCGCGTCCCCGGCTCCTGGCGGCAGCAGCACCGCGGCGTGGAGCGCCACGGGCTGGGCCTGGTCGTCCACGGTCAGCGCCGCCACGCTGTCCAGGCGCAAAAACAGCATGTCCGTGAGGTCTTCCTCGCTGAGGGGCTCGCCCGCAAGGTGCGTGTGCAGCAGGCGCACGCCGCGAAGCCTGGCCGCGCCCAGGCGCGAACGGTCGAGTTCCGGGATGAGGATGCCCTTGGGCGTGCCGACCAGGATCATGGTCGGCCGGCCCTTGCGGTCGATGAGCAGGCCCACCTGCCGGCCGATGCCGTAGGCGATGGCGGCCAGCTCGCGCGCCTGGTCGGGCGTGGCCGCGCCCTTGGACGGGTAGCGCCGTGCGCCCAGGCGCTCCAGGGCCTTTAACTGGCTGGGCTTGAGCCCGACGGTGTTGCCTTGAACCTTGGCGGAAATGGCGTCTCTCCAAAAAGTTCGGAAGGTCGGGGTGGACGCCTCCGGCGGCCAAAGGGCTTGCGCCCTCTGGACTCCCGTGACGGATTGCCGCGCAGCGTCATTTCGGGAAGGAGGTCCAGGAGGGGCGCGCCCCTCCTGGACGCCGGAAGCATCTCCCCGTCTGGTTATCCTCAGACGATGGTGGCGTTGTTGTCGCGCAGTTTGCCGACGAGGAAGCCGATGGCGATGCCGAGGATGCAGCTGCCGATGCAACTGATGCCGAAGATGGACACCAGGTCGTTGACGTTGCCGATGATCTTGCGGCCGAAAAGGATGTGGAAGAATCCGTAGCAGATCCAGATGATCATACCGGCGTGGAAGCCGAAGAACAGGCCGTCCATCATGCGGTCGTGGATTTCGACGGATTCGATGTACTTGTAGCAGATGATCTGGGTGATCACGCCGAAGAGCGTGATGGAGCCGAAGGAGGCCAGCAGCTGGATGAAGATGACCACCACCGTGGCGTGCCAGGGGTCGCCCTTGCGCAGCGACACGATGACGCCCGGCAAAAGGCTCGTGAACCAGATGGCCATGACACCGAGTTCTCGGTAATGTTTTTTCAGGGATTCCAAAATGTTGCTCATAAATAATCGCACCTTGCGCCAAACTGGCCGTCGGAAGGGGCGCGCCATGAAAAATCATGCCCGGCCGCGTTGTCAATCGCCCCGGAAAACGTCATACTGGCTGGCAGGCTTGAATGCAACGCGTTTCCAAGAACCTGGCCGGCCGTTCCCTTCCGGCCGCGCAGCGATCCGGTACGAACGCAATGGAACACTCCGTGACCAGGAGCCCGCACTCCCCGGCCAGCCCCCCGCGCATCCTCATCGTCGACGACGAAGTGATCAACGTCGAGACCCTGGCCTGGATGCTCAAGGACGCCGGCTTCGTGCCGCTTCGCGCCGATTCCGGGGCGAAGGGGCGCGAAATCGCCGCGCGCGAACAGCCCGACCTCATAATCCTCGACATCATGATGCCCGGCGAATCGGGGTTCGACACCTGCCAGAGCCTCACGGCCGACCCGGCCACGGCGGACATCCCCATCATCTTCATTTCCGGGCTCGACGACGTGGACAACAAGGTCAAGGGCCTGCGCCTGGGGGCCGTGGACTACGTCACCAAGCCCTTCGCCCGGGAGGAGGTCCTGGCCCGGGTCAAGATCCACATCCGCCTGCGCCGCGGCCTGCGCGCGCTGCTGGCCGAGCAGGCGGCCAAGCTCGAGCAGATCCGCGACGCCCAGCAGTCCATCCTCGTCTCCCCGGACGACCTGCCCGGGGCGAAATTCGCCGTGCGCTACGTGCCGGTGCTGGAGGCCGGCGGCGACTTCTACGACGTGTTTCCCTGGACGGACACGGTGACGGGCTACTTCGTGGCCGACATCTCGGGCCACGACCTGGGGGCCTCCTTCGTCACTTCCTCGCTCAAGGCCCTGCTGCGCCAGAACACCGGCCCGCTTTTCACGCCGCGCGAGACCTTTAAGAACATCAACAGCGTGCTGGCGACGCTGCTGCGCGACGGCAAGCACCTGACCGCGGCCATGGTCTGCCTCAGCCGCAAGCGGGGGCGCCTGACCCTGGTAAGCGGCGGCCACCCGCCGCCGATCCTGGTTTCGCCGGACGGCGCGGCCACGGTGCTCGCCGCCGCGGGCGACGTGCTCGGCGTTTTCGAGGCCGTGCAGTGCGGCTTCCTGGAACAGCCGGTCGCGCCCGGAGACCGCCTCTATCTGTATACCGACGGCCTCATCGAACGCTTCGGCCCCAAGGCCATGGCCCGGGAGGCCGGACTTGCCGCCCTGGTCGCGCATTGCCGCCAGGCGGCGACGCTGCCCCTGGACGCCGCCGTGGCCGCCGTGGCCGAAGCCATGACCGGGGGCGGCAAGCCCCAGGACGATCTGGTGCTCATGGGCATCGAGGTATGACGGCCATGTACGAAATCCAGACGTTTCCCGGCGGCATGGCCTTCCGCTTTTCCGCCGACCTGACGCTCCTGGACAGGGCGGTGGCCGAAACCGTGGGCTTTCTCAAGGCCCAGCATGCCGGCGGCACCCTGTTCGACGTCAAGCTGCTGCTGCGCGAGGCGCTTTTAAACGCCGTGCTCCACGGCAGCCGCGGCGATCCGCTGCGCGCCGTGACCCTGGAGGTCCGCGCCGCCGAGGGCCGGCTGACGCTGGCCGTGGCCGACCAGGGGTCGGGCTTCGACTGGCGCTCGGGCCTGTCCAACCTCGCCCCGCCCGAGGCCACCAGCGGCCGGGGCCTGACCATCCTGACGCTCTATGCCGACGACGTGCGCTTCAACGCGTCCGGCAACGAGGTGACCCTCACCAAGGCCGTACCCGGCCTGCGCGGCCCGGCCGCTCCCCCCGGCGACGGGGAAAACGACACCCGGAGCACACCCATGCACGACATTCGCATCGAGGACGGGCAAACCATCGTGAGCCCGGACGGAGATATCGTGGCCTCGGTCGCGGACGAACTCCGCGCCCGGTTCAAGGAGATCCTCCAATCCGGCGACGGCCCGGTGGTTATCGACCTGTCCCGCGTGGATCTTATCGATTCCGTGGGCATCGGCCTGCTCATCGCCGTGCACAACAGCCTCGGCAAAAAGGGCGGGCGGCTCGTGCTGCGCCACGTCAACACCGACCTCGCGGCGCTACTCCGCACCATGCGCCTGGACAAGCATTTTCAGGTCGAAACCGCCTGACGCCGCGTCGCGCGGCAACGCCGCAATGCGGACGCTACACTGCATTTCCTTTAACCCGCGCCGCCCGCGCCCGCGAAACGGGGCCTGCGGCGGCGCGACCCAGGGCCGGGGAGCGCCATGGACCAGATGGACGACGAAATCATGGCCATGTTCGTGGAGGACACCCGCGAACATCTCGCCGATATCGAAGCGGCGCTCATGGACATGGAATGCGACGGCGAGGACATCGACGAGGAGCTCGTCAACAAGGTCTTCCGCGCCGCCCATTCCATCAAGGGCGGCGCCGGATTCCTCAATCTGAACAACATCCGCGACCTGGCCCACAAGCTCGAAAACCTCCTGCACATGGTGCGCAGCCGCGAGGTCGCCCCGGACACCCGCGTCGTCAACCAGCTCCTGGCCGGCTTCGACAGGCTGCTGGCGCTCGTGGAGATGGGCCCGGCCAGCGACGGCGAGGACATCTCCGGCCTCCTGGCCGACCTGTCTGGGCTCACGGCCGAGCACCTCGCCCCGGAAGAGCGCGCCAAGGCCGCCGACCTCATTCCCATCGCCCTGCCCGGCGGCGAGGTCGTCTTTTCCCTCGACGCCCTGAGCCTGCGCCAGGGCGTATCCGGCGGCAAGAATCTCTACCTCGTGGAGTACGACCTCATCCACGACGTCCAGGCCCGAGGCAAGACGCCCCTCGACGTGATCAACACCATGGAGTCGAGCGGCATGATCGTCGACTGCCGCATGGAGCTCGCCGCCGTGGGCGACCTGGATGCGCCGCCCGTCAACCGCATCCCGTTCTACGTGCTGTTCGCCTCCATCGTGGAGCCCGACATCGTCAGCTACCTGTTCGCCCTCGATCCGTCCCGCATCCATCCCGTGGACCTGTCCGCGCTCGACGCCGTGCCGGCGGCGCAGCCCGCGTCCGCAGCGGACGCGGCGGAGCCGGCCTCGGCGTGCGAAGAGGTCTACGGGCCGTTCGTGCTGCGCGTCGCCGGCGACGGCGCGACGCTGCGCCTTGCCGCGGACGCCCCGGCCGATGCGGCG